>PUND01000149.1 GCA_003551645.1 Phycisphaerae bacterium
ACGGGGGTCGCCGCGGCCGTGGGTAAATAGCGCCCACTTCGCCCACGGTGCGATCTCGTTGAAGAAATCCACCGTCCGCTCGGACGGTCGGCGGTCGTGTCCCATGCCCAGGACGACGTTTTCCTCGCTCCAGCCGCGGCGGCGCATGCGCTGTTTCACGCCGTCTGTCATCGCCTGCCAAAGCTCCCGGCCGTTGTCGGAGCCGTATATGGGATGATCGAAGTGCGACAAGCTGCCGTCTTCGTTCAGGCGCGTCAGCGTGACGGTTTCGGAAGGGTCATCACCTTCCAGGCGAGGTTCCCAGATATACAGCACCAGCTTCTTCGGCTCGCCGATGTGCTCGGCGTAAGCGTCGAGGAACGCCTCGAAAAAGCCAAAGTCCGGCACCATCCGGCCGCCTTGCTCACGAAATACTATGATCCCGTGCTCGTTGGCGAAGAATGTCGGGTGTATAACGTCGATGAACGCCACGTTGTTGCCGAGTTCGGCCATCATCTCCATCGACGGGCCCAGCAGTTCCAGGTGCCTCGGCGACCACATATCGGCCTCGTACTGCCACGCCACCGCATGGGGCGAGTGGTTGATGCTCGCGAAGCTGCTCCATTCGGACGGCTCTGGCAGTTCCCAGTCGATAACTGTCAGTTCGACCGGTACCGCCACGGGCCCGTCCAGCCCGTCGGCCTCGATACGCAGCGTCGCTTCGTACTCACCCGGCGAGGCGTCCTGCGGGACGGACAGCGTTATCCACACCGGTTGTGTGTCGGTGCCGCCCGTAGGTTCGTCAAGCAGTACGTCGAATCGCGGGGCGTCGAAACCCGCTTGGGGGGTGGTTTTGCCCGCATAGCGGATTCTCCACGCTTCAGCGGCGATCGTATCGCCTGCCGGGCCTGTCGCGGCGCCTATGCCGGCCGAGATGGAATCCAGCGGTTCCGGGCCCGATACGACCGCCTGTCCGGACACCGTCGCGTTTCGCGGAGCGATAAGCCGTATCGGCTGTACGTCGCCGCCCGACTCGGACGGGTCGGCCCATGCGACCTGTGGGCCGATCTCGTCAGTTGGAGCGGCCGTCCATACCTGCGTGTGCGGTGGGTGCTGGCTGTTGATCCGCACCGAGCCGCTCGGCTCGGCGTCCAGGCGGAGCTTGTGCAGTCCGACAGTGGCCCAGGCGTCCAGGCGTGTGTGCTTGGTTATCGCCTCCGGCGGGTACGGCGAGCGGAGGAGCCGGACCGCCAGGACGTTGACGCCTCTTTGCAGCCGTTCGGTGGGTATTGACACGTCTTCGGCGTGCCGCAGGCGGCGCTGCTTTGCCTCGGCCGCGGCTTCGGCATTGTCCCAGCGAGGGTCCGGCTGCGACGCCTCCAGCGGGTAGTCCTCGGCGAGCGTCTGTTCGTCGATCTCGCCGTCGTCGATATGCCGCCTGAAGACCTCTTCTCCGTTGAGATAGACCGCCACCCCGCCGCGGTAGGCCAGTGACATGCGGAGCCGGCTGACGGCCGACGGATCCTCAACCATGAACCGCCCGCGCAGGTGAATATTCGCCAGAGTGGTCGGCTCCTCCTGGCCGTGGCCGTGGTGCTCGGCCGGGCCGGTCCGACCCTCGAAAAACGGACCTTTCTTTCGAAGCCAGCCGGTATCGTCGAAGTCGGCTTCGGCCCAGTTGTCCGGTGGCGCGGGCGTCGATGTTATCCTCCGCGTCCAGCGCCAGTTGTGCTCCAGACCGCCGTCCTCTTCGCGATATACGGCGGTACGCCAGACCGGGTGGTACCTCCAGGGGGAATCCTCGGCCAGGACCGGCGCATCCACATCCCCATTCGCGGCCGCAGCCGACGGCGAAAGCAGGGCGGCGGATACCGCCAACAGGCCCAGGAGGGCGAACCTGTGTGAACGTGCGTGGGTGCGGCTCGACGTAACTGAACTCATTTGACGTGCTCCATATTGCTGGTGGTCGTTAGGCAACGCTTCACCCTGTTTTTCCGAGTTTGCCCCAGGCCCTTTAGGAGCCGTTGCCGGCCGGGCGGTAATGCCTGGAGTCACAAGTGAAACACACAATCGGCCGGTTCGGCACGCCGGAATGCCGTTTTTTCAACTTTGCGGCGGTTGTTATCGTCGACCCCTTACGGCGCTTCCGCAAAGGATCGTAGCAGAAACCGTTGCCAACCCAAACGCCTGCGACAGAATCGTCCCCCGCCGGTGGTCTTCACGGCCCGGAGAAGCTCGGAAAGGTGCTGACAGGGACGGTCAAGTACAGTAAGGATACCGAGCCGGGCAAGGCCGCGTATGCGTTCATCAGCGGCGAGGACGGCTGCGATTACTACTTCAACGAATACGACGTTCGCCCGGAGGTGGAGTTTGACGACATCCGCCAGGGCGACAGCGTGGCCTTTGAGCTAGAAGGGACCGCAGCGGCAGCCGGGCCGGGGCCGCCAGGGAGGTGCGGCCGGTGTAGCAGCGGGGCGGCCGCTACGTGTGTCGACGGACCTGCTCAGAGAGGCGGTAGATGCCGGGGTCATTGCTCATGGCCGAACTTCCGGCACTTTTTCCCGAAGTTGGAGGAGGGGGGTATCGGACAGATCGTTCGCTCAACCCGTCAGTCGCCCGAGGATCGCTCAGGATGCAAAAGCCGTATCCCATGCGCCCAAGGTACTGATGCTGTTGCGCTTGCGCTCAGGATGCGCATTATGGCGCTGTGAGGTGTTTCTGGGCGCAGCGGTCTACGACCAGCCGGAAGGGGTAGTACCACACGGCAGAGAAAACGCTTGTCGATTCCTAGACCGGTAATAAAATCCTCAGAAAGGCCGATAGCGGTCGCTGGCCGACGGTCATCCGGGAAACCCCCAGGTTGAATCGGAGGGCCAGCTTCACTAGCATTTCTGAAAAGGTTTCCACTGGCCGACTGGATGCCTTTAGGAAATGCCGAAAGGAGCCACACATGTACGTACAGCAATTCTTTGTCAATGGCCTGGCACATAGTTCTTACCTGCTTGGGGCCTCGAACACATGTGCGATTGTGGACCCGCGTCGTGACGTTCAAGTCTACATCGACGCCGCCAGGGAAATGGGGATGAAGATTACGCATATCCTGGAGACGCACCTGCATGCCGACTTCATCTCCGGCCATATGGATCTAGCGGAGAAGACCGGCGCGACGATATATGCGCCCAAGGCGGGCAAGTGCAAGTTCAAGCACGTTGCCGTCGCCGAGGGCGACACGGTGGATATTGAGGACTTGTCCATACGCGTGATAGACACGCCTGGGCATACGCCGGAGCACATCTCTTACGTGGTGAAGGACAAAGCCCGTGGCAGCGACCCGGTTGCCGTCTTCTGCGGTGATACGCTGTTCGTAGGGGATGTGGGCCGGCCTGACCTGTTCCCGGGCAAAGCCGAGGAACTGGCGTCTAATCTATACGACAGCCTTCACAAGAAACTGCTGCGGCTACCCGATGCGTGCGAGGTTCTGCCAGCCCACGGAGCCGGCTCCCTGTGCGGTCGGGCCATGGGAGCGAAGCGCACCAGCACGATCGGCTACGAGCGGAAGTACAACGCCGCCCTTCAGATCAAGAACCGCTCGGATTTCATCAAGTCGCTGACCACAAACATGCCCGCTGCGCCCGACCACTTCAGCCGGTGCAGCGAGATCAATGGAAACGGTCCGGCCCTGACTCGCAAGTTGCCCGAGCCCGCGGCGATGCCGCTGTCAGAGTTCGACCGGCGCCGTAAGACAGGCAAGGTGCTGGTGTTGGACATCCGCCCATACGAGGCGTTCGGCGGAATGCATGTGCCAGGTGCTTGGCACATCGACTTCGGGGGCAACTTTGCGACCTTTGCCGGCTGGATGTTGCCGCCTGACAAGACGATCATTCTGGTCGCTCAAGATGGTGCCCAAGCTTGCGAAGCAGCCGCCTGGCTGCGACGCGTCGGGCTGGATCGCGTAGTCGGGTACCTTGAGGACAGCATGTATGTCTGGGCCAGATCCAACCTGCCAATTGATACCGTCCCGCAGGTGTCTGTGCATGATCTCCATGACCGCATGTGCGGCAAAGACGCATTCCTGTTGCTGGACGTTCGACAGACTCAAGAGTTCGAGGGCGCTCATATCGAAGGGGCAGTGAACATCCCGATGCCGGATGTCCGGACGGAGCATGTGCGGTTGGACAAGGCCATGCCTGTCTTGGTGACCTGCAATACGGGACATCGCTCCAGCTTGGCGGCGTCTATCTTGAAGCGGAACGGTTTCGCTGATGTATCGAACGTCGCCGGCGGAATGACGGCCTATTCTGCGGCTGGCTACGCGCAGCAGTGCCCAGTGTGCATTGGACCCCACGGACCGACGTTCCAGGGCAAGTAGGCCGACGGGCCCATTGGTTTGAAAGGATTGCATCATGGAATGGCTTGAGATGCCGAGGTGGTCGCCATACCTCGTGGGAGCGGGTATTGGGCTGCTAAGTTGCCTGACGTTTCTGCTGTCGGACAAGCCCCTGGGCTGCTCGACCGCCTTTGCGCGAAGCAGTGGTATGATCGAGCGGATCTTCCGAGGCCCCAGGGCATTGGGCCGGCCGTACTTTCAGAAGTTTCAGCCGGTCGTTGACTGGGAATGGATGCTCGTGGTCGGCGTGGTCATTGGTGCCGCCATCTCCGCGCATCTGTCAGGCAGCATGGCCGCAATATGGGTGCCGGACAGATGGGCGGACACCTTCGGCCCGGCGGCAGCACCAAGATTGGCCGTGGCCTTTCTCGGGGGCATCCTGATGGGAATGGGCTCGCGCTGGGCCGGTGGGTGCACCAGCGGCCACGGAATCAGCGGCACTCTTCAGTTGGCCGCCGGGAGTTGGCTGGCTGTAGCGTCCTTCTTCGCCGGGGGCGTGGCCTTGGCTATGTTCATTTTCCGCATCCTGGGCGGCTGAAAGGAGCACGATCATGTTGAAAAGCCTCCATTCGAAGAAAAACGCGCAGCTCCTACTCGGGCTTCTGGCGGGCATCGTATTCGGCTTCCTGCTCCAGAAGGGCGGCGCAACTCAATACGACGTAATCATTGGCCAACTCCTCTTCGAAGACTTCACGGTTCTGAAGATCATGCTCTCAGCTGTCGTCGTCGGTATGATCGGCGTACACCTGATGCGGAGCTTCGGGTTGGTGCAACTCCACCCCAAGCCGGGATCGTGGGGCTCTATCCTGATCGGTGGGCTGCTTTTCGGTTGCGGATTCGCCACGCTGGGTTACTGTCCAGGCACGGTCGCCGGCGCCGTCGGCAACGGTTACATCGATGCCCTGATTGGAGGCGTGGGCGGCATTCTGCTGGGTGCGTGGCTGTTTGCCTTGTTGTATCCACGGCTCCAAGCCACCATCCTCAACAAGGGCAATTTCGGAGATATTACGCTTCCTCAACTGCTCAAGGTCAACGCATGGTATGTCGTGGTCCCCGCCGCGGCGGTGATTATCGGCCTTCTGGTCTTGCTGGAATGGTCTGGCCTGTAGGGAGCCCATGCTGAAGAAGCTACTGCCAGCCTGGGGTTGGCTGCCCGGCTACCAGCGGTCGTACTTGGTTGGCGACCTGTCGGCCGGGGCGGTTGTTGCGGCCATGCTCGTGCCCCAGGGGATGGCCTATGCCATGCTGGCCGGGCTGCCGCCTGTCACGGGGCTGTACGCTTCCTTTATTCCCGTCGCCGTCTATGCACTGTTCGGCTCATCACGGCACGTTGCAGTCGGCCCCGTGGCCGTCGTCTCGCTGCTGATCGCCGCTCAGGCCTCGGCGATTGCAAGCCCCGGCTCGCCCGAGTATGTGGGCATCGCCTTGCTGCTGGCGCTTATGGTTGGTGTAACCCAGCTGGTGCTTGGATTTGCCCGCGCCGGCTTCCTTGTCAACTTCCTCTCGCACGCAGTTATACGTGGGTTCACTGCGGCAGCGGCCGTAATCATCGGCCTGAGCCAGCTGAGGCATCTGCTGGGCATTCCGCTGGCCGATCAACACGCCATACACCGTGTTCTGGTCGAGCTATTTCGACGGCTTCCTGATATCAACTGGCCTACGGCCGCTGTGGGGGCTGTTGCCTTGCTCGTATTGGGTATCGGCAAAAGGATTGTCAAACGCATTCCAATGGCCCTGGTACTGGTTTGCTCTGGCATTGTGGCAACATGGTTACTCCGGCTGGACCGCATGGGCGTGTCCGTTGTTGGCGCAGTGCCCAGCGGGCTGCCGCCGATCTCTCTACCGCCGCTACCGTTGGGCCAGACCGTAGCACTGGTACCCGCCGCAATGACAATCGTCTTCGTCGGATTCATCGAGTCCATCGCCATCGCCAAGTGGGTAGCAGCTCGCGAACGGTATGGGATCGACGCCAATCAGGAGCTGAGAGCCCTGGGGCTGTCTAACCTTGCCGCCGCCTTCTTCTCGGGCTATCCCGTCACAGGGGGTTTTTCACGAACCGCGGTCAACTACGAAACCGGCGCAAGGACACCGCTGGCCTCGGTCGTCACGGCCGCGTTGGTCGGGCTTACATTGGTATTCCTAACGCCGCTGCTCTATTTCCTGCCCAAGGCCATCCTGGCGGCGGTCGTGATCGTGGCTGTGGCCGGGCTGGTTGACGTGGGCGAGGCCATACGTCTGTTTCGAGTCAAGAGAACCGACGGATGCACGATGGCCCTTACTTTTGCCATTACTCTGACCTTGGGGGTCGAGACCGGAGTGCTGGTGGGGGTGGGCTGTTCGCTGTTGCTGTTCATCTGGCGCAGCGCTCATCCACATATGGCCGAGCTCGGGTACCTGAAATCGGAAGACGCCTTCCACAACATCAAACGTTTTCCGGCCGCAAAGATCTACCCGAACGTCCTCATCCTTCGTATAGACGCCAGCCTGTATTTTGCCAATTTAGAATTTGTAAAGGACTGGCTACGGGCGCAGATTGCCCGGCGGCAAGGGCTGGAGTACGTGGTACTGGACCTGAGCGGCGTCAATGACATGGACGCCGTGGCCGTTACTTCGCTCGATCAGTTCATGGCCGACTACCGCCACATGGGCATACGCTTTGTGCTGGCTGGCATGAAGGGACCCGTACGAGACTTAGTCAGCAGGGCTCATTGGGAAGGCAAGTACAGCCCGTGGCCCCAAGTCCCGACTGTCCGCCAAGCCCTGCAACAGATCGGTGTCTTCTCCGCCGTATGAGCCGACGACAGCAGGCCGCATCCGCATGTGCCAAGAGGCCTTGGAACGAGAAGATTCGATGGTGGTGAAGCGACGACGATGCGTACGAGGGAGCCGGCTGCCAAATTCCCGGTAATTCTCCCGGAAGTAGGAGGCGTATCGGACACCTCTTCCACCCAGACCCTCAGAGGCGCGAGGAATGCCCAGTAAGCAAAAGCTGTCTTCTACGCGCCCAAGGTGCTTCTGAGGTTATGTTTGCGCTGAGGACGCGCATTAAGGCGATCTTAGGTGCTTCCGGGCAAGGTGGCATACAGCCAGCCGGCAGATGCGGAAAACCGCGCGCCACCGACCCGGCCATCGGCTCTGAACGGCCGGGTGTGGGGCGTCACTGCCGCTCATCCAACCTTTCGACAAACGCGTGACCAATCCCGGCCACATCGCGTTCCCGCTCGTCCAGCATATTGCGGATCACCGGACGGTGGGTGACAAGCAGCAGCGGACCATCGGGTAGGTCCTCCCACCAATCATCGGGCAGCTCGCTCATGTGACCGAGCCAGTCAACCACCTCAAGCCGGGCGCCGGACACGTGCTGCTTGACGATCTCGGCCGTCTGGCGACAGCGTATGCGCGGCGAGGTCCAGATCAGCAGGTCATCTACCCCGACGAAACGCGCGGCGGCCTCGGCGACCTGCTCGCGGCCGTGGTCGGTCAGGGTGCGATCCATGCCCCCATCCTCGCCATGTCGCATCACCCAGATGCCGGATTCGGACACCTCCGCCGCCTCCCCCGGCTGCTTTTGTGCCTGCTTCTGCTCGGGTTCGGCCTCGTGCTCATTCGGGACACAGCCCGATACCGTACTGCCGATCAGAATCAACACGGCGAAGCCAAACGCGGGCCAGGACAGTGCACGAATGCGAAGTGCGAACATATTTCTATTCTCCGGTATTTCCCAGCGGACCTTTGGCCGACGACCGCCATCGGCCTTCTTGCGAATCTATCACCGATCGTGAGATCGGCAAGCTTTTGTTTGATCGACAGAAGGCGTCTCGGACTGTCAGGGCCTCAGCGTCGCTCCCTAATCGCACCTTGCACTTGCCTCCATTGCCGACTTGCGCAGACTGCGCGTATCGGCCGCGAATCCTCCGGCCGTTTCATCTGTCGTGGGCGGTCACTGCGTCAGATGAGCCAGAAAGGTCCCAGCAGTGCGTGCGCGGGACGGTGATTTATCGTAAACCGCTGCGAATGCTTAATTACGCCTCAAAACACGCTATAACTATATGAGAAGGAGCTTAGCGGTCCGGGCCGGCTTTTCCGGGCCGTTTCTCGTGGCCGAGCCGGTTATTCACCACTGCTTAACAGAACGAAAGGAGAGTGACATGATCCGCCTGAACGTCGGATTCAGCAGGAAGGTCGGCGAGCCGGGCAAGGCCGCGTATGCGTTCATCAGCGGCGAGGACGGTTGCGACTATTACTTCAACGAATACGACGTTCGCCCGGAGGTGGAGTTCGACGATATCAGCCAGGGCGACAGCGTGGCCTTCGAGGTAAGAAGGGACCGAAGCGGCAGCCGGGCCGGGGCCGCCAGGGAGGGGCGTCCCGTTTAGCAGCGGGGCGGCTGCTACGTGTGTCGACGGGCCTGCTCTGAGAGGCGGTAGATGCCGGGGTCATCGCTCATGGCCGAACTTCAGGCACTTTTTCCGGAAGTTGGGGGTGGATACATCGTCCATCCAGAACATCCACCCAGCCCGTCAGAGGCGCGAGGATGGCTCAGGATGCAAAAACTGTCTTCTATGCGCCCAAGGTACTGCTGGTGTTACTTTTGCGCTCAGGATGCGCATTGTGGAGATCTGACCCCCCGCCGGCATCGCCCCTGAATCGCCATCTGCGATCCAGGAGAGCCCCGGTCGGCGTGGAAGTTGCCCAGAATCTCCTTGGCGCAAGCGGGGGGCAGTATAATGCGTGTCAAATCGTCCGGCGGCGTAGTTGTGCAAGGTCATCCGGGAAATCCCGGCTAATCTCTCTTTTCAACCCATGCGGCCGAAAGCCCTGCTTTCTGTGCCCGCGATGCCTTCTGTTGCGAAAATCCCGGAAAGGTGGGAACATGTGCGGGCTTCGCGCGTCGAACCAATTACGGACCGTACTGTTTACTGTCAGCCGCGAGGAGTGAGCCATGCGATTGCGAAGTCTTACACCAGTGCTGATGCTGTTTGTAATCTTCGGCTGCGGCAATGCCGTCGAGCCGGAGCCGCCGGAGGAACCTGTTGGGGTCGAGCCGGA
>PUND01000090.1 GCA_003551645.1 Phycisphaerae bacterium
CAGTGAATAATGCAAGCTAGAGTGTCCTTCTATATCCATGGCCGGAACGATAAATTGCTGGGTTATTAATAATCGTATTAATGCCGCTTATTATAACGTCTGTCAAATCCTGAGGAGTTCGTCGTTTGCGAATAAAAGAGTCTTTGATTCCTACTCCATTCCAGTATTCTTCGTTTCCTGGATCCATGGACATGCCGATCATTAACACGCACTTGTATTTAGCCGCGTCTTCTTCTAATAGTCTTCTGCATGCTTGGTCTCCATAAAGCTCAGGCATGTCCGTGTCAGAGACGATTATTAACCTCTCCGGATCACCGTCATAATTGGATGCTGCCGAATACAGCTCATGTCCAGTGGTCGCAAGATAAACGCTTCTAAAGGTGTTTTGTAGCGACAGGAAAAGGTACCTTCCGAGCGCATTATCATCCTCTGCTAATATAAGATAGTACTCTTTCAAGTCAATCGTCATAGTGTGTGTGGCCAGCCTGTCACCATGCGGTGGACAGGTTGCGGCCCGGCATAGGGTGAAACCGTTCGCAGCGGTAACACGTCCGCTGTTGTTGCTGAGGAAGCCCGAAGGGCGACCGGAGCAACAGCAGCACTCTCGGCGGCGGAACGCCCGCCGCCTGTCTTGATTTTCACCGGCCATGCCGGCCCAGGTGAGGCGGGGGGCGTGCACAACGAGTCAATCGCATTGAGCAACCGCTGCTCAAAGGTCTCAGCCGTCGCATCCCGATGCGGGCGATAATGCAGGCTGCTGCGGGCCAGCCCCAGCAGATCGCACTGACGGGTCACGGGGATGTCCAAGCTGTCAGCGACCATCGACCGCTTCGCCTCCGTCGTCAACGCCACGCTGCCTAGTTTTTTTCAACCACGCCAGTTCCACCTAGAGCTTGCCGACCTGCTCGTACAGCCGCGACTCGTGGGCCTCGGCCGCCTTCGCGTCCGCCGCCTTCCGGCGGCTGAACACTTCCGGCAAGGCCGCCCACGCCTGACGCTTCCACCCCGTGATCTGATTCGGGTGGACCTCAAACTGCCCGGCCAGCTCCGCGACCGTCTTGTCCTCTCGCAACGCCGCTCGAACCACCCGGGCCTTGAACTCGGCCGCAAACCGCCGTCGCTTCCGTGACATCAAATCGTCTCCTTCCTGGGCCTTAAAGACCCATGCTACCCAGAGACGATTCCACCCTAAAGCCGCGCTCGGTTTTTGGGGACAAGCTCCGAACGCGACCTACCGATTCAGTGGAAAGAGGCTTTCCGGCGAGCCGCAGCAACGCACCACAGGAGGTCAGCTAGCGAATTGTATTCGACTTGCTGGAAGATGCCAGCAAACGCTATTCAAACGATTCAGTGCATCGAGGAGTGCATTTATAAGGCATTGCAAAGTATGGCTTTAAGAAAGGACGGCTGCCGCGGTCGCAAAGAGTCCAAGGCCTCATCGTCGACAATTATCCGCTTGATGACCACTGCCTGGGCCGACAATGGGTGGGTGTACGGCATTTCTCGCATGTTTTCGGACGGGCGGCCGTCGGGCCGCTGCAGGCCCTTTGCCCATGACAGTACCCGGCCAGTCTAGAGGCCGCTGCGGTGGGCCCGGATTACGCGCCGATCAGCTCCCCGAGGTGGGCCCGTTTTGCTCGCCGATTATCACGCCGTCGGAGGAAAGGCAATAACCACGTCGGAGCCGGTGCTCTATGCTCCTGGCCGCCGTTAGGCGGATTTGCAGCGCTGTTCAGGAGTCTATCACGGCCGGGGACAGGTCAATGCGCAGACTCTCCGACACTGTTGCAAGCTGCTCAGGCGGGATGTGGTTGACCAGATGCTCGACCAGATCATCCTGTCGGGGTTGTCCGAAGACCATCCTATACACGGCCAGGGACCGTCGCAGAGCCGGCAAACGAGCCGATTCACGGCTCAGCGGCAGGGCGGGCACATGGCGCTCGATGGCAGAACCGCCCTCGAGCGGATAGACCCAGAATGGGTTCAAATCCGAACCCCGGTCCGGCTCATGGCAAGCCAGCTCGAATAGGCGCTGCCACGGGTCAGTCGCTCCGTTCACCACATCGAGTGTCTTTCCGTGCCTTTGTGCGAGGTTTTTCCGCACGGCGTGGCCCTTGTACCTATGGACGCGGCCTTCGCGTTGCTCAAGGTCAACCGGATTGCTTGGCAGGTTCCAGTGAACGACGGCGTGGCAGTACGGGTGGAAATCCAACCCTTCCTGGCCTATGGAGGTTGTCAGCAGGACGAACGGCCAGAAGGGCGAGTTGAAGGATTGACGAACATGATCGGCCCGAAAGTTTTGGTCGCCGTCTTCGCTGAGTTCCCGGCCGAAGCGCATCGCGAATCGGGCCCGCACCCGCTTGTTTTCCAGTGAAACCTTCCCCTTTTTCGGATCGACCCAGACGTGGTCCACACCGGGTGTCGCCGCCCGCATCCCCACCGCAGCGGCCGCTTTCTCGGCCAGTTGACCCGCCAGATCGTCCGGCGCCTGATCCAGGAGCCCCAATTGTTCGCGCAGCCCGTGGAAGTACTCGTCCAGCACACTTTGCAGACAACCCATGGCGCAGTATTCGAGCACTCGTTGCCAGTACGGCTCGGCGGCATTCATGCCGCGCAGCATTGCTGTAACTTCGGGAACGTTGAAGAGGCTGCGGAAGCCCCAGGCGATGCGTCCGGCTGCATGCCGGACCCGGGGGTGCATCCGCAGAGATGGGTCACCGGCGACTCTTGCCAGGGATCGCAACGCACAGACGCCCGGCCCGGCCAGTGCCATCAGTGACAGAACCTCCGCGAGGTCTTCTGGGGGCCGACCTTGCGGCAACCATTCCCCGTGAGCCACACGACGGGCCTCTTTTAGATGATCCCACCATCTCTCTCCGCCACCAACATCCTCGTCCATGGCCCATGCCTCGGCCAGAGTGTCTATGTCCTCGAACCAGGAGCAGGCGACGTCCTTGTCGCTTGTGACATCCAGCAGGAGTGGAACCGCCCAGTACCATGCTTCATCTTCGGGGCCGGAACCGGAGGCATTTCTTGTCAAAGAAGCAATCGGTTTACGCAGCTCGGAAGCAAGACGTTCGACGGCTTGCTCGAATGTGGGCAAGCCGGAAGCGGCATGGGTTGCCAGCCACCCCAGGGGGTCGCCCAACTCGGCCAGGCGGAAGCTTGGATAGAGCATCGCGAGTACCGGCATGCCCGTGAGCCGACCCTGTGAGCGTGTGAACATGAGCAGAGGACGGCGACGCGCCCGGGCGTCTGGCGTGTTTACGGCTTCCGCATCGAGACTCTTGACCATCCTTCGGTCGGCCTCGTAGCTTAGCAGTGCCGAGACTGCCCGCGGAACAACGTGCCAGCATGAAAATACCAGCCGCTTTGTAACTGCCTTGGCGTCGACATCCGCGAACGGCCCCGCCAGACGGTAGTATGGCAAAGACGGGGGGATCCAGAGCAGCTTCCACCATCCGGCGCCAATCGTCTGAGACAACAACTCCTTAAGGCGTGGATTGCCCGGGTCGATCGGCTCGTAACTCAGCCAGTCCTCCCACGGCAAAGCTGCGCGAGGGGATACTGACAATGCCTCCGTAAGCTCTTGTGCACTGTTTTTGCCGACGAGCTTCTTTAGGGAACGTTTGAGCTGGTAATCCTCCATGAAGCTGATCAGATAGGGGGCGGACTTCCAGTATTCGACCACGTTACTCTGTCCGAGCGATCGTGCCACTCTCTGCGTATCCAGATACCCTCGCACGTGCTCGGCAGTCAGTTCGATATGCCCTGAGTCCTGCTCGCGCAACATGCCGCTGCGATCGGTCGTGACGGCCAGCCGCTCAGTGCGGGCGATTACTCTACGCAGTTGTGCCTGGATTTCGGCTTTCACATCCGGGAGCTGTCCCAACCCCTCGCGAGTCAGACGATAGGTCGCCTGGCGGTATTGGGTCAGCAAACCCTCGACCTCCGCCGTTAGGCCGTCATTTTCGTACAGAAACCGCAGCGTATCGACGAAATCGACGTAGTGGTCGTCGTCCGTGGATTCCTGGCTTAGCGTGTACATCTTGTATGGCGTGGCCGATAACAGCAGGACCCTTGCCTGGCCCCAGCCGAACAGATGATGAGCCAGTCCGCCGGCGGGGTCATCGGGATCAAGCAGGTGTTTGAACCTCTGGAACTCGTCCATAATTATCAGGTCCGGCTCAAGGGCTTCGACACAGGTGGTCGCAAGCAGTGACCTCAGCTGTCCGATCAGCCGGTTCCGCTGGTAGATGACCTCATGGGGAAAGTGTTTTCGATTGCCGGATTTAAACCACCCGCACAACTCCCTGAACTGCCTTCGGAGTGTCGGCTCCCGGTGTGCGCGGGCGTTGGCGTCCGTACGCCTTATCTCATCGACGAACTGTCTGGCGATGTCGGTATCGATCTCCTCACGAGGGTCGAAGTTGCGAAGATGTCGCTTCCAGTTCCGGCGATGCACAGAGCATCTCAACAGATTGGAGGCGGCCGGTCCTTTTGTGAGGATCGGCCATGTCCGCTTGAGCAGGTAGTACAGCAGTCGCCGCTCGCGCCACCGGCCGGTGGAATGACCGAAGCCAAATGAAGTGCCCGGAGTAAAGGACACGAAATTGAGTTCGTTCTTCTCAAGCTCGTGGACGAGGGTCGGCAGCTCGGTAATGCGTGACGCAAGTTCGAAGTTGCGCTGATTGGTAACGTTCAAGCGATTTATATTCTGCCTGGCGATGTCGGCATTGGAGCAGATGTAGATGATGTCGATGCGCCGGTTGCCGTTTCTGCGAAGATGCTCAATGGCCTTGGCTATGACACCCCGTGCCACCAGAGTCTTGCCGAGGCCCACCTCATCTGCCAGCAGGAAACGTCTGGTGCAGTCTTTGCCGTACAGCCGGTCGAAGACGTAGTCAACCGAAAGACGCTGAAAATCTTTCAGCGATCCGAGGACACGCGCCGTATCAATGGGCTCACGCTCAGGCATCAGACTTCTCCTCGCTTGCCGACCAGATTGGCTCCCAAATCGCCATGAACTCCGCCGGCACGATCTTCCTGCCCTCTTCGGTGCGCCGAAGGTCTTCCACTAACCGTGCCACATGCTTCAGTCGATAGGGGTTCTGTCCCAGAGTCCGCATCAAAGGTTCCAGCAGTGGTAGCCCGAAGGTAGTGGTCTCCCCCGACTGTTCGTCAGGGGCGGTGAGGTTTTTTGTGGCTTGAGTGAGTATTTTCCCCGGATCGATGTCTGTGTCGGCCAGCAGCATCAGCAAGTAGCGCAACAGGCGCTGCCGGTTGTTCAGCAGCGACGAGAGCAGACGACTATCCCGATCGCCTGGAGCCCCCTGAAGCGGGAGATTCAGCACGAAACCAGTGGTAATGGACTTGTCTTGCTTGGCTGCTGTTGCTTCGAAGGCCAGGAAGCCGGTCAACGCCTCGAACGTAAGGTTATCGAACTGCGCCACCGGCTGCCGGCTCAAGCTGGTAAGTTGAACCGCCTCCTCTCGGGGCAGATTAACGGGACGGGTCAGCAGCGATACTTCAGGGGGCAGGACAACTGAAGAGTTTGTGGCCTCGACGGCGACGTCATAGCAGTGATTATCGTCGACCGCATGCGGACTCACATGGGCGACCAACTGAGCTTCCGCCAGGGCGGACCTGGCCTGGTCGATCAGGGCGTCCAGTTCCCGGGTAATCGGATCTATATCGACATCGCCGTCTATGCGCCGGTAGGGCACAAGCAGGTCCCGGAAACCGACGTTGCGGTCTTGGTCATCATCCTCTTCTTCTTCCCTCAGCAGCGCTCGGACTCCGTGTCTGCTTCTGCGACCGGTCAGCTCCACGAGGAACTCGACGTTGCGTTCAAAGGCGGCGGCGGTCGCGTTCGCCGAGCCGGTCCAGATTGAGGCCGTCCGCCCCGAATCGGCCACGAAGAGCTTCGCATGAAGGCCTCGAAGCGGAGCGTCCGACGGCTCTATCTGAATGCTTTCTTGTTCAGGCGGGGCAGGGCCGGCCTCCTGTCGTCCGGAAACATCATCATCCGGTTCGCGCTGCGGCTCCAGGGTCTGAGCTGAGTCATCGAGGGTGTAAAGACTGTCGCAACGCTCCAGCGAGGCCGCCGGCAGTGCGTTCATCGTCTCAATGCGTGAGACGAGGTGAAGCTCTTCGGTCTCGTCGGCGATCCTGTCTATTAACGATTTATCGGCGAACGGGGCCACCGCAAGTATCCGATCCGTACGCGTTTCGAACGGCCAGACTCGCCTCTCGTCCAGGCCAAGCGGCCAGAACGCCACATCGTCGAAACCATCCGGCGGCTCGAAGCGGACCCTCAGCAGCTCATCGGCAATCTGTTCAATTCCCGCTTCCAGCTCTGTATCAACCGGCCGCATCGCCATACCGGGCAAGGCCGCGACGAACTGACTCAAAGGACGGTTGCGCCTAAATGCACGCACGCGATTGTCGTCGAGGCGGCCGTCAAGGACCAGCAGCGTGTCCCACGACCGATCGAAGGTCAGGTTTCGACTCGCACAGAGCATGCGATAGTAGGTCGAATCCGTGGGGGCTTCTTCGGTCTCCAGGTCCGACTCTTGGTCGGCCGTGAAACGCAGTACCGTTACTTTAGGATGGAACACACCCCCTTTCGGCGCAGATACCTCAATAACCGACCCCTCGAGGTAACCGAAGAGTAACTGGCTATGCCGGGGTACGGCTATACGCCCGGCCTGACAAAAGACGTGTATGCGCCCGGCGTGTCTGCGGACCGCCTCCAGCAAAGCCAGAGGGTCGAGCTTTCCCTCTTGCTCGCTTTCGGACCAGCGGTACAGGGTAAAAGCTACCGGTATCGTAAGCAGCGTCAGCAGATCCAACGTAAAGGTCGTAGTGACGGCGCGATCGAACCGGTAGCCGGGAGGAGGCCTAAGCGCATCCGCCAGGAGGTGTCGTTCTCCAGGATTCAACATCTTCAGTCACCTTCGATCTGCGGAGCAAGGATGTCGTTGATAAGCGTCGCGACCGGCCGGCCCCAACGGTAGTCCATCTGTGCCGTGCCCGCGGCGCCGCTCCATAACTCAAGCGCCCGGGGGTTGCCTATTCGCGCGCGGGAACGCTTCAGACGACGCTCACGGTCCTCGATTAACTGACGTGCGCTTCCGCTGGCCAGCAACTCATCGATGCTCGACGCACCAAAGGCCAGGTCCCACCATGTCTCGATGAAGTGCAGCGTTTGCGGCGGTATCCGTCCGCCTGCATTGCGGACGGTCTGCCAAAAATCGTGCCGATCCCATGATGCCAAGCCGGCCGAACGTTGCCGCAGCAAGTCCCACCATTCGGCAAGCCGTCTCTCGTATCGATTAACCAGATCGCTTTTGCCTTTTTCTTCGGCCAGCATCAGGTTGTACAGCAGGGCGGCGCCATGCATGGATTCGGAGAAGTTACGGGCGTGAGAGACATGGGATTGCAACGGATCAGGCAGTTGTCCCTGGTCCAGGTGCTGCCAGATGAAGCGGGTTGTCTCATCTACTGGCTTCCTGAGATCGATGAGGTAGTAAAGCAGTGAGTCGTCAGCGCTGATCGCGATTCGGTGCATCAGGTAATCGGCTTCCTGTGCCGACAGATCGAAGGTTGCCGACTTCAGCAGACCGTCCGGAGGTTCGGGCAGATTGGGGTCCCAGTTTGGCTCAGGGGCATCACCTGCCGGCTCGCCGTCGTCGGTGCGAACTATCTCTTTACGTCGATGTCGAGCCAGGTCCAAGCTGCGGAGGTACTCGTCCTCAGAACCGTGAAAACGCAGGATCCCCCATCGACGAAGGCCTTGCCAGTACACACTGTGGGGGAGCCGCTGAACATTTATCCCGGCGCGATAGCCGATGATTCCGTCTTCTTCGCCACCTTTGATCAGACTATCGCGCAGGCGGCCCTGGAGATGGCGGGCTCGCCTTGCCCAGTCGGCCCCTGAGCCGCGCCGGGTCTCCAGATCCTGCAGCAACCAAGGTATGAACAGGAAATACCTCGCCCGTGTCTGGATCGTACTGGTGCCGGGAAAAAGCAAATCCGAGAACGTGTCGCGGACAACGCCCAGACCCAGTTCGTCGCGAGTGTCTTCCTCCCTGAAAAGGTCGATCACTTCCAACGCATCTCGCCGTTCCTTGTCTGAGAAGTCCAGCCATGCAAATACAGAAGCCATAATACCCTCAGATAAGCCGTTCAGGTTCGATCTCTCGCCATCAGGCCATCCATCTTGCACGGCCGGCCTATCCAGACGCCGGCCAATCCATAGACCCTTTGATACTGCTATCGATGGCACAACCTATTGCGGCGGACCTTTAACGGGTCGCAGTTCCAGACTCAGTTCATATTCCATGGTGGTAATGTCAGGGTCGCTTAGTATCGCGTACTGAACCTTCTCGGAGATGTTCCGGGCGATGATGACCCCACGTACACGCTCGTTGTCGGCCAAGTGGCTCTGGACCCAGTTCTTGTAACGCAGCACCTGCCCGGCGACCGAATCCGGTCCCCGGGAGACCTTCAGCTCGATTACGACGAAGCCATCTTCCTCATCAACCGCCAGAATGTCTATCCGGCCGATGGGCGTGGCATACTCCACACCGGTCTTTTCCTCGTCATCCACGTAGAGTTGCAGTCCCGGCTCGACCTGCTCAAGGTGCTGGGCGAGATAGTCCCGCAGGTGCCCCTCAGCGGCGAATGCTGAGCCGTAGCTGCCCTCGGCGTCTTCATCGGTTGGTGGACCGGAGGTTACGTCCGTATCGGTCATTCGCACATCAAGGCGGCCGTCCTGGCGCTCAAAAATCTCCCACAACCCATGCCGCTGAGGGTCATAGAGCTCCACCTGCCCCCTTGCCGGACGAAACAGAAAGTCGTACTGAGTCTCGGCCCGACGCGGCTTGTTGTTCTCGGCGTAGTGGATCCTGGACCTGTGGTTCACCGTGCAGAGGATGACCTGGCACTGGATGGTGGCGGGGTTAGTGTTCGGGTATCGCTGGAGGATCCAGTCCCGAACAGCCACGTTCGTGGTCTGACCGCCAAGCGCTTCCACGGCTTCGCGCACCATCTGCCACACGTAAGGCCTGTTATCCTTGCTGTTCTCAACGGGCATGATTCCCTGTCCTTCCTTAGCTCGCGCTGTCGCCTCCGGGCCAACAGAAATCCTTTTGGTCGGGCGCAAATGGCGGCCCCGTCCTTGGTGATCTGTGAGCCGCATAGTAACCGCATCTGCCTGCGGACGTCAAAGCGCCGCTCGCACTCTTGAGAGCGCCGCCTGCGGTTTGCGGGGCTTTTCCGTGGAAGGAGGGGATTGAGACGGGTCGATGTTAAAAGCATTCGGCCTTTCGGTGACTTGTCGTGGCCGATCGGTGGAAGCTGGGATGCTCTGTGACAGGCC
>PUND01000107.1 GCA_003551645.1 Phycisphaerae bacterium
AGAAGCTCCCCTATGCCTCAGAAAATCCACCCTTGGAACACGAAAAACCGTCCGACGGTCGGACGGATCAGTTGCTTAGCCGAACTGGGCTCGCGCCCAATTCAGGCTGAACCAGTACACGGTCGCGTTTGAGGTCGTGTAGTCCGCAGTTCATGTGCACGGTTTCGGCGTCCGGGAACCGCTGGAGCCACGCATCCAGGTTGGCGAGTACGTTCGCGGAATCACGGCCGTTTCCGTCGTGCCTTACGAACGACAGGTCTCCCCGGGCGGCCAGGACGTGCGGAAAGTAGCCCATCGAGATGGAGTCTCCGACGATAAGGACTGTGCGGGATGCTGTCATGGGTTCTCGCCGCCCGGCGCATTCACGACGGGTATGGCCGGCTCCGTGGGCTAGGCGCTGTCGGGATTGGCCGCCGGCGCGGGCTTTCTGTAGTCCTCGGCTCTTGGCTCGTGTACGGACGCCAGGAGCATTCCGATGATGTCGTCGGTGCTTACGCCCTCGGCGTCGGCGTTGAAGTTGGTGAACATCCGATGCCGCATTACCGGCTTGGCCGAGGCGCGGACATCGTCGGCGGAGACGTTGAACCTGCCGTTAAGCAGCGCCCTGCTCTTGGCCGAGAGTATGAGGTATTGCGCCGCCCGCGGTCCGACGCCCCAGGTGAGGTAATTCCTGACGAAATCGGGCGCGGTGTTGTCGCCGGGTCGAGACGCCCGTGCCAGGTTCACCGCATAGTCCACCACGTGCTGGCTGACCGGCATCTTGCGGATAATCCTCTGCAGTGCCAGCACATCCTCGCCGCCGAGGACCGGCTGCGGCTCGTTCTCCGCGGCGCCGGTGGTTGTCTTGGCTATCAGCCGCTCCTCGTCGCGGCTCGGATATTCCACCAGCACCATGTACATGAACCTGTCCAGTTGCGCCTCCGGCAGGGGGTAGGTCCCTTCCTGCTCGATGGGGTTCTGCGTCGCCAGCACGAAAAACGGCAAATCCAGCGGGTAGGTGTTTCCGCCGGCGGTTACCTGGTATTCCTGCATCGCCTGGAGCAGTGCGGCCTGGGTCTTCGGCGGCGTTCGGTTGATCTCATCGGCGAGTATGATGTTGGCGAAGACCGGCCCCTTGACGAATCGGAACGCCCGCCGGCCGGTGGTCAGGTCCTCCTCGATAACATCGGTGCCGGTGATGTCCGAGGGCATCAGGTCGGGCGTGAACTGGATGCGGTTGAACGACAGCTTCAGGACCTTCGCGAGCGTGGAGATCAACAGCGTCTTGGCCAGTCCCGGTACGCCCACCAGCAGGCAGTGTCCTCGGCTCAGCAGCGACTGAAAGAGCAGCTCTATAACGGCGTCCTGTCCGATGATGACCTTGCGAAGCTCGGCCAGCATGCGGGCCTTGGCCATGCCGAGGTTCTCGATGATCCTTGCCTCGGCGGGGCTGCGATTCGGCTCTGCCATATCCACATCTCCTCGTAACCGGCGATGACGGGACACTACCGATATATAACTCCGCCGGCCGGGTCAAGGACTTGTGATAATGCGGTATTCCCGCATTCCCGCCGAAAGCTGCCGATGCCCGCGGGCGGCTCCAGGCCCGTCTGCGAACACCTCCGCCCAGCTCGGCGTAGCCAAGTGCGCCGGCCGGCGAATATGTTGCGCAGGGTAGTGGGCTGTCGGTATAATGCATTCGGGCCGGATGCGCGGAAGGCCGCTCGTCCAAACGGACGGGAGGAAAGTCCGAGCACACCCGGACCCCGGTGGTGGGTAACGCCCACCGTCCCGGTCGCCTTCGGGCGCCGGGCGCGGGCAAGTGCCACAGAAAACAGACCGCCCCGAGCTTGTCGAGGGGTAAGGGTGAAAAGGTGCGGTAAGAGCGCACCGCGGCGGCCGTGAGGTCGTCGGCACGGTAAACCCCACCGGGTGCAAGGCCAAGCAGCGGCTACGGTCCGGTCCGGGACCACAGCCGCGGGTAGGCCGCTTCCCGACTTGTTCGGGAGAGCCCGTCGGCAACGACGGGTCGAGATAAATGGCCTTCACCGTCGCCGCTTCGCGGCCCGTTGCGGCGGCGGCACAGAACTCGGCTTACAGCGCATCCGGCCGGGCCGAAACAAAACCGCGGCTGTGACGGCTTGACCCGTCGCGGCCGCGTGTTACACTACCGACCGGGCCGAAAACCCGACCGGCCTGATGTTGCACAACGCTATGCGGGGCGTAGCTCAGCTTGGTTTAGAGCGCTTCGTTCGGGACGAAGAGGCCGCTGGTTCGAATCCAGTCGCCCCGATTTTTCGGCCTTTCGGCCGAAAAATAGAGCAGCAGTAGGTCAGTAGAGCAGGAGAAACACAGGCGCAGTCGCGGGGTCAGCACGTAAGGGTCACCACATAGGTGGCGGTTCCTCAGGTTGTGATACCCGTCGCATTACTGATTTTCCTTTCTCCTTGCGACCGCCGCACGGGCTTCCTTACGATCCTGCTGCCCACCGGAGGGTACGGCTCCGCGGGAATGCAAACCAGGCGCCGGCAACGCGGGCCGGGTTCAAATGTTGCGGGTGGGCGAGAGGATTGATGAACAGCATCAACTACGCTGCATCGTTGGAGGGGGTTGACGCCGGCATGCTCTCGGGCTTCTTTGAGGGCTGGGCCAAGAAGCCGTCCGCCCCGGAACATCTCCGCATCCTGCAAGGCAGCGCCCACGTGGTCCTGGCCGTCGATGCGGACAAGCACAAAGTGGTGGGTTTCATAACGGCCGTCTCGGACGGGGTCCACTCGGCCTTCATCCCGCTGCTTGAGGTGCTGCCTGAATACCGCGGCCGGGGCATCGGCACGGAGCTTGTGAAGCGGATGCTCCACATCCTGCGGCACTATCCGTGCATCGATCTTTGCTGCGATCTGGAACTGCAACCGTTCTACGCGCGGCTGGGGATGAGCCCTTCCGTGGGTATGCTCATACGCGATTCCTTAGCCCCCGGCTCCAGCCGCCGCGGACCGTAGACGCAAGACTCGGCCAAGGGTGCCGTAAGGGACGGAAATTTTGAGGAACGGGCTTTCGGACAAGCGGGCGGAAGCGTTGACCGGCGGCGCGGCCGGGCGGATAATTCCACCCGTCGGATAAGTCGGGCGCCGGGGTCGGCGCACCACCGCGCGGCCCGAACCTGCGCGGCACTGCCAAGGGCCGGCGGGATTCCTTTTGGAGCCGAGAGGGAGCAGACATGAGTGCGGGAGCAGGAGCGGCCGCGGGAACGTCGGGCGCAGCGGCGGCGCAGGTAATCGCCGAGGCGACGAAGGCGTCGGGCGTGATCGTCCGCGTCAGTTCTGAGGATTTCTCGCGGGTTTTGGAGATGAACGACGAGCCGCTGGTCGTCCACGCCATGGGTGGCGTGTTCACCAAACACCATCAATACCTGACCAGCTACCGCGGGCTTGCGTTCTTCGCGAAGGCGGACGGCCTGCTTGAGCTGCCGGCCAATTGTCAGGTCGTCGAGGCGAAGAAGATATGGCTTCCGGCGTAGCCGGCCGGGGGCCACTCGCGCGACAGCGGTAGTTCGATGATGAATCGCGTCCCCTTGCCCGGCTCGGAATCGACTCGGATGCCGCCGCCGTGTTCGTGCACGATTCGGCGGGTGGTGGGCAGGCCGAGTCCGCTGCCGCCTTTCCTTGTGGAGTAGTAGGCGTCGAAGACCTTGTTCAGTGTCTCGGCGTCCATTCCGCAGCCGGTGTCGGTTACCTCCACGCAGGCCCGGCCGCGGGCCGTCGAGACGCGCACCAGCAGTTCGCCGCCCTCGTCCATCGCCTGGCAGGCGTTGATCATGAGGTTCAGCAGTGCCTGCTTGAAAAGCCCCACATCCACCTCGCACGGCACCGGATCGTCGGGCAGGGTGGTTCGCAGCACGACGTGCGAGGCCTCGGCCTGTGCCGAGAAGAAATCGGTCAGTTCCTCCACGACCTTCCGCAGGTCCACCTTCTCCGGCTGCATCTCCCATTTCCCGGCGAACCGCATGAAATCGTCGAGTATCTCGCGCAGCCGGTCGGACTCACCGCGAAGGTTGTCCAGTCGGCGGAGGCAGCGTGTGCGGTCGGGCTGTCCGCCGCGGGCGATGTCCTCGCGGAGCAACTGGAGGTTGACGTTCATCGTCGAAAGGGGGTTTCTTATCTCGTGCGCCAGCCCGGCAACCAGGTGGCCAAGCTCGCGGAAATGCTCGTCGCCCCTTTTGCGAGCGCTCATCCGGCGCACGCTTCGCCAGACCCTGCGCGCCGTCAGGTACGACGCGGCCACACCAACAGCCCCGCCGAGCACGAACCCGATAAGCAGGCACAAAAACTCGGACATAGGAACCTTATACAGCAATCCGGCCCGGCGGTCGCCGCTTCGCGGCCCCGGCCGGGCTAGTCGACGTCATCCGGCGGTCCGGCCTGTTGCGGCGGCGGTTGCCGCGACTGCTCGGTTTCTTCCCGGCTGACGTTGCGGGCCTGGAATCCCTTCTCGCCCTTGACCAGCTCGTAGGCGACAGCTTCTCCATCCTTGAGTGCCCGAAAGCCGTTGCCCTGAATCGAGGTGTAGTGGACGAACACGTCCTGGCCTTCGTCACCGATGATGAAGCCGTAGCCCTTCTTAGGATCAAACCACTTGACCGTACCAACAGGCATCCCACAACCTCCCTTCGCCGTTGCCGTCCGGCTCGCCCAAAGCCCGACGGACCACGACCCGAACGGTCGGCTTTCCGACGGCCGTCCGGTTGACAACGACGGTGTGCGGCAGGCCCCATCGGGCTTTCCGGAGGGCCTGGGGACGTGGTGCTCCGTCGCCGTCACTTACCTGACCGAGATGATATGTGCATCTCCGCCCCGCGGGCGGGCGCCTCGGCCGGCTGAGCCGGCCGAAACGCCGCATACCCGAGAGACGGTGTTGTCGTTTATCTTTTTCCGGCGTCGCCTCGGCCGCCCTTGTGGCGACCGCCACCGCCGCCGCCTCGTCCGCCTTTGCCGCCGCCGGATTCCTCGGTCCTGCCTTCCTGCTGGAGGATGGCCGCCTTGCGGGAGACCTTGACGCGACCCTGGTCGTCGATGTTGATGACCTTCACGGTCAGTTCATCGCCGACCTTGCAGACCTCGGAGACATCCTTGACGTATCCTTCCGACAGTTCGCTGACGTGACAAAGACCGTCCTGTCCGGGCAGGACCTCCACGAACGCGCCGAAGTCCCTGACCGAAACCACCTTGCCAGTGTAGAGTTTGCCCAGTTCCACCTCTTCGGTCAAGGCGTTTACCGCGTCGCGGGCCGCTTCGGCCTTTTCGGCGTCCACCGAGGAGATGAACACCGTTCCGTCGTCCTCGATGTCAACGCTGGCGCCCGTGTCGGTCTGGATGCGGTTGATGGTCTTGCCGCCCGGGCCGATGACCTTGCCGATTTTCTCCGGGTCGATCTTCACCATCAGCATTCTGGGGGCGTAGCGGTTCAGCTCCGAACGCGGCTCGGGCAGGACCTGCTTCATCTGCGACAGGATGTCCAGCCGGGCCTTGCGGGCCTGCTCCAGGGACTTGACGATCTGGTCCTGGGCGATGCAGGGCGCCTTCATGTCGAGCTGGATGCCGGTGATTCCGTTTTCTGTGCCGGCGACCTTGAAGTCCATGTCGCCGTGGAAGTCTTCCTCGCCGATGATGTCGGTGAGCAGCTCGCATCGGTCGTCCTCGCAGACCATGCCGATGCTTATTCCCGCGACCGGCGCGCTGATTGGTACGCCGGCGTCCATAAGCGCCAGCGTCCCGCCGCAGACCGTTGCCATCGAGGTCGAGCCGTTAGACTCCAGAATGTCGCTGACCAGACGCACGGTGTAGGGGAATTGCTCATCCGACGGCATCACGTATTCGAGACTCTTCTCGGCAAGGGCGCCGTGTCCGATCTCGCGCCGGCCCGGCCCGCGTATCGGGCGAATCTCACCGACGCTGAACGGCGGCATGTTGTAATGGAGCATGAAGCTCTTGTGGTATTCCTCCTGAAGCCCGTCCACGACCTGCTGATCGCGGGGCGTACCCAGCGTCGCGGCGGTCAGCGCCTGGGTCTCGCCACGGGCAAACAGGCCCGAACCGTGCACGCGGGGCAGCACGCCGACCTCGATCTGCAGGGGGCGGACCTGGTCGTAAGGCCGTCCGTCCGGGCGGTTGCCGTCGAGGATCATCTTCCGCTGGACCTTCTTTTCCACCTTGTAGAACGCCTCAACCACATCGGCCGGCGCGTATTCCGGCTCGACGGCGTCGGCCGGGCACATCTCGGCGACCATCTCGTCGCGAAGGGCGTCCAGCGACTCATTCCTCTCGACCTTTGCGGCGATCTGCTTTACCTGGAGCATCTGGTCGCCGATCTTTTCGTACACCTTCTGGATAAGGTCTTCCGAAGGGGCCTCGTCCTGCCAGTTGTCCTTGGGAGGCATCCCGACGGATTCGGCAAGCTCGTTGATCAGGTCGATAACCTGTCGGACGACCTCGAAGCCCTTTTCCACGCCGCCGGCGGCCACATCCTCGGAAACCTCCTTGCCGCCAAGCTCCAGCATGTTCACGCCGTCGGCGTGGCCGACCACCACCAGGTCCATGTCGCTGAGGACCTGCTCGCTGTAAAGCGGGTTGATTACATACTCGCCCTCGATGTAGCCGACGCGGGCCGCGCCGATCGGGCCGTTGAACGGCGCCGGGCTGAGCTGCAAGGCGGCCGAGGCGCCGATCATCGCCAGCATGTCAGGGGCGTTCTCCTGGTCGGTGCTGAGCACCAAACAGTGTATCTGGACCTCGTGCTTGAAGCCGTCGGGGAACAGCGGCCTGACCGGACGGTCTATCATCCGGCAGGTAAGCACTTCCTGTGCAGAGGGCCGACCCTCACGCTTGAAAAAGCCCCCCGGGACTTTCCCGGCTGCGTACTGCATCTCGCGGTATTCCACGAACAGCGGGAAAAAATCCAGATCCCTCTTGGACGGCGCCGTAAGCACCGTCGCCAGCACCACCGTGTC
The DNA here is from genome assembly GCA_003551645.1 of Phycisphaerae bacterium. Classification (GTDB taxonomy): domain Bacteria; phylum Planctomycetota; class Phycisphaerae; order SM23-33; family SM23-33; genus PUND01. The sequence goes on from PUND01000107.1 coordinate 6,983, forward strand.
TCCATAGCGAACCAGCACGGCGCCGTCGGCCTGGTTGGCCATTCGGCCGGTCTCCAGCGAGAGTGTCCGACCGGCAATTTCCTTCTCCACCTTCACCACGTTACGTTCCACTGTCATCTCTTTCCTTTGCCTGCAATCCTCTGTCTTCGACTTACCGTTCCGTATCCTTTTACGTGTGTTCCGTCGGTTGTTTTCGTGGGTTTGCGCTCCGACAGTTCGTGCGTGCGAAGCGATGTCCTGCCGGGCGCAGCACAGCATCGCCGAGGTGTCCGGGCTGAACGCCGAAAGGTCTTGTTCGGCCGCTTACGCGACCAAGGCCCCGACCGGCACGACGTGCTACTTGCGCAGCCCAAGCTTCTCGATCGTCTTGCGATACCGGTCCGGATCAATGTTGGACAGGTACTTGAGCAATCGGCTTCGTTTGCTCACCATCTTCAGCAACCCCCGGCGCGAGGCGTGGTCCTTCTTGTGCGTCATCAGGTGTTGCGTAAGGTGGTTGATCCGCGCCGTCAGCAGGGCGATCTGGACCTCGGCCGAACCGGTGTCTTCCTCGTGTCGCCGATGGTCGCTCACCAGCTTCTGCTTCTGTTCCGTCGTTACCGTCATGGGCTACTCAAAAGCTCCTCAGCCGCCGTGGGCTGCCCGGACCTGTCACACGCCAGCCACGCGGCCGGGCGCCGGCCCGAAAAAACAATTCTTACCAAATACCGACCGAATACTCTACCCTGCGAAGCGTCCGGCGGCAAGAGCTTTCGCCACGTTAACTCAGCAGCGATTTGACCGACTCAACCAGCTTGTCCATCCGGAACGGCTTGTTCAGGTAAGCATCCACGCCCAGCGACTGGGCGTAAACCTTGTGGCGCTGTCCCTGGTTGCCCGTAATCATGATGACCTTCGGGCGGGGGTCCTGCCGGCGGAGCCGCTCCATGACCAGGAACCCGCTGCGCTTTGGGAGCATCTGGTCCAGCACCACCAGATCCGGCGACTGCCCCTCGGCCAGCGAGACGGCCTGGTTGCCGTCTGTCGCCGCCAGGGTGTTCACGCCCAGTTCGGAGATGGCATCCTCCATGGAGGTGAGGATGTCGCGATCGTCATCAACGATCAGCACCGTCTTGCCTTCTAGTTCGCCTGCCACGGTCTGGTTCTCCTGCAATATTGGGGGTTTCCTCCCCCGACGCACCAGACATCGTAGGCGGCCCCTGGGGCCGTGTCAATATTTCCGCATCCACAAAGGCAGCCCCCGGCATGGGGTATTGCTTCGGCGGAAATACGCGCAAACCCTGGCGAGAGTATTCTGAGTCACCCGCCGCTTTTATGTAGCCCTTGAAAAGTACTCAATCACGGCGGCCACAACGTCCGCCAGGGGCAGCAGGCCTTGCGGCGACTGCTTCTCGTGAGCTTTGCGGTCGTTGGGGGTTTGTGATCCGCCGTCACCGCCGGGGGTCGATTGCGACCTTGATTTGCGTGTCGCGGTGGTCGTCGAAGCCGGCGACCGAATCGGCCAGTTCCTCAAGCCCGCGGGTGTCGGTAACCAGCTCGTCGCAGTCGATCAGGCCGGATTCGATGACACGTGCGGCCGCGTCGAGGGTGGCGGGGGGCATCTTGCTGGCGACGATTCGCGCCTGCTTCTCGTAAAGCATCGCCGGGTCGAAGCTCACGCTGCTGCCGGCGGGGCAGACGCCGAAGATCAGAAAGGTCCCTCCCGCGGCTAGAAGCGGTATCGTCTGTTCGACCGCCGAGGGGTCGCCAGTGGCGTCGATTACCGCATCCGCTCCTTCGCCCAGCTCCTCGCCGACAAGCTCGGTTAGGTCCTGTTCCGTCGGGTCCACCGTAACATCGGCTCCAAGCCGGGCGGCCTTGTCGCGGCGGAAGGCGACCGGTTCGGACAGCACTATCCGCCCGACAGGCGAGTTTCGCACCACCTGCAG
>PUND01000112.1 GCA_003551645.1 Phycisphaerae bacterium
AGCCGGTCAGAATCTCCGGATACCGGCGATACCGGCAGAGGACCGCGCACAAACACGTAGTGATGATACGACCCGCGGCAGCATAGGATCGACCGCTGATGGAAGGCGGACCTACACGGTCGAGCAGGGCGACCGTGGCTTCTGGGGCATCTCCCAGAAGGTTTACGGGACCGGCGTTCACGCGGATCTTATCGCCGAGGCGAATCCGCATATTGACAGCGGCTCGCTTCGGCCGGGTCAGACGCTTGTGATACCGCCGGAGCCAGAAGGCCGCCAGGCGAGCGAAAGCCGGAGGCAGGCCTCCTCGACTGCGGATGACGATACCGGCGACCAGCGGACATATACGGTCCAGCAGGGTGACCGTGGCTTCTGGGGCGTTGCCGAGAGTGTTTACGGCGACGGTACGCTTTGGACGGTGATCCAGGAGGCCAATCCCGACGTCGATAGCGGTTCGTTGCGTGTCGGAGAAACCCTTGTCATACCACCGAAGCCCCAGCGTGAATCCTCCCGGGCCGACGCAGACGATGACGGCGGCAGCCGGCAGAGCGCATCCGGCAGACCGAGATTTGACTGAGCCGCTCTCCGGCGGCACCACCATGGGGGAAGTTTGAAGGGACATGCGTCCGGGCCGGTGGGGAGGGCGGCCAATTTTCGCCGCGACAAGGGGTTTATTGACGTCCGCCTGTTCTGGTATCATCCTCGTGCTGATGGCGGAGTGAAAAGCGCTAAACTCCCCGGCGTGTAAAGGTCCGATAACAACTAAAGCGTGAGGTGAACCATGCGCGCGAAACTGTATAGCCAGGGTATCGTGGCTGTGGCGATGCTGATTGCGGTCGGCTGCGGCGAGCAGGAGATGAACCCCTCCCCCGAAGCGGAGTTGCCGTCGCTGCCGTCTTATATGGAGGGGACGATTGCGGAACAGGCCCGTCTTGTTCACGGCGGGCCCACTACCGTCCAGGGCTACGGCGTGGTTATCGGGCTGGGCGAGGACGGCTCATCGGAAATACCCTCCCACCTGGCCAATTATCTCTCCCAGTATCTGCGAATGCGCGACCTGGGCCGCTGGAGCCGGGGCACAGAAGAACTGACGCCCCAGCGTTTCCTCAGAGATCCGGATACGGCGATTGTGCTTATTGGCGGCTCTATCCCGCCGGGCGCTCCGAAGGGTGCGCGCTTTGATTTGCAGGTGACCGCTCTGCCGCAGACACAGACCACCAGTTTGGAAGGTGGGATCCTTATGCCGGCGGAGCTGCGGCTTGCGATAGGCGGAATGGCCCCGCCCGGCGGGCCGTCGCGGGTAGTGGCGGATGGGGCCGGGTCGGTTCTGGTCAACCCGTTCGTGGATGATGAAGACCGCCGGTCCCAGATAGCCGCTCTGCGTCAGGGACGAATTGTCGGCGGAGGCCGGACCAACTGGTCGCGAGGCCTTCGGCTGCAGCTACTGGAGCCAAATCACGCCCGCGCGGATTTGATCGGACGCCGCATCAACGCCCGTTTCAGTACAAGGGATCATACGCCCGCCAACGCGCGCGACTCCTCAATCGTAGAGTTGGAAGTACCCCGCCAGTACAGGAACGATTACGAGCATTTCCTGGACCTGGTGATGCACCTGCCGCTGGAGTGGGGCGGCCAGGCCGAGGAGTCCAGAGCGTGGGAAATTGCCAGGAAGATCGAAAGTCCGGACGCGGACCACGAGCAGTTGGCTCTGATCTGGGAGGCGATGGGCAGGCAGATACTGCCGATTATCAAGGAGCAGTACACTTCTAGTACGCCGGCGGCCGCGTTTTATGCGGCGCGGACCGGGCTTCGTCTGGGAGATGAATCCGCGGCCGATGTGGTGCTGCGGTTCGCCGAGGAATCGGATTCGGAGTTGCAGACGGCGGCCATACGCGAACTGGGCCGTCACAGAAGCGTCCTTGAAGGCAGACGGGTGCTAGAGAGGTTGCTCAGCGACCGGGACGAATATGTGCGATTTGTGGCTTACCAGGCCCTTCTTCGTCGTGGCGACAGCTCGGCCATCCAGCGAATAAGCGTCGGCGGAGACTTTGAAATACACACCGTCAGATCGGACAGACAATACCTCATCTACGCCTCACAGACCAACCGTCCGAGAATCATACTGTTCGGGCGTGACATGCCCATCCGCAAGCCGGTGTTCTACAACTCCGAGGACGACCTGGTAACCATCAGCGCGCGGCGGGATGAGGACAAACTGCTGGTCTATCGCAGAATACCCTGGACCGATAGCTACAGCGATCCGTTCCAGGTAAACATGTTTGTTCGCGACCTGGCCCGCACATTGGGCGAGCGGCCCGAACGGGGCCGTAGCGGAGAAATCAAGGGGCTGGGGCTGACCTACGGACAGATCGTAAGCATATTGTACAAGATGTGTGAGAACGACGATATACCGGCGAGATTCGTCTTGCAGCCGCTGCCTGATCTGCAGAGAATGTACCATGAGGCGCCGACGGCCGGTCGGCCGGATGCGCCTACCGGGTCTTAACCGGTCCAATCACGGAAGGTTGCGCGCCGGCGTTAAGGAAGACGCGAGAATATGAAGTTAACCAAGCTGATTCTGTCGGGATTCAAGAGTTTCGCCGACCGCACCGCCTTTGAGTTTGACGACGGGATTAGCTGTGTCGTCGGACCGAACGGTTGCGGCAAGAGCAACATCGTTGACGCCTTCAAGTGGGTCCTCGGCGAACAGTCGGCCAAGTCCCTGCGCGGCTCGGAAATGCAGGATGTGATCTTCAACGGCTCATCCGCACGCAAGCCGGCAGGGATGGCCGAGGTGACCATGGTGTTCGACAACGCCTCCGGGCTGCTCCAGCCGGCGGTGGACCAGGGCGGCAACGGCGACGGCAAGCCCGACACCGACAACATCGTCTCAGTGACCCGCCGCCTGTATCGCTCGGGGGCCAGCGAGTATCTGATCAACAAGACTCCCTGCCGACTCCGCGATATCCGCGAGATGTTCATGGACACCGGCGTTGGCCGCAGGGCCTACAGTCTCATAGAGCAGGGCAGGGTGGAGGCGTTCCTGCAGGCCTCACAGGAAGAGCGTCGGACCGTGTTCGACGAGGCCGCCGGTATCAGCAAGTACAAGGCGCGAAAGGCCGAGGCGCTGCGGAAGCTCGAACGCGTCGAGCAGAACCTGCTCCGGCTGACCGACATACTCGGCGAGGTGGACAAGCGCCTGCGGAGCATCAAGTACCAGGCGGGAAAGGCGCGAAACTACCAGAGCTATACGCAGCGGCTGAACGAGTTGCGGTCGCTGCATTTTTTGGCCAGGTACCATCAGCTTCGCGAGCGTCGAGGCAAGCTCCAGAAGTCGCTCGACGCCGAACACGACCGGCTCGCCGGCATCAACACGCGAATCGACCAGCTCGAAAGCGCCCGCAGCGGCACCGAGGTCGAATCGGTGGACCTCGAGCGCACCGCGCGCGATCTGCAGAGCCGCATCGCGTCCATCGGCGGGCGCATCACCAGCAGCGAGCAGCGGGTGGACATGCTCACCGCGCGGGTCAAGGAGCTGGGCGAGCAACTGGCCGCCGAGATGCACCGCTGCGAGCAGGCCCAGGCGAAGATCGACGATTGCGGCGGTGAAATCTCCCGGCGGCAGCGGGAGGTCGAGACCGTCGAGCGGGAAGCCGGGGACCTCGCCCAACAGTACGAGGCCGCCCGTGAGGAGCACGACTCGGCTGAGCTGGCGATTACACATATGGCGGCCAAGCTCGAGGATGAAAAGGCCGGCACCATAGACCTTCTGCGCCGCACCGCCCAACTCCACAACGATATCCAGGCCCTGGGAGTCCGGCGTGAAAACCTGCAATCGCAGCGCCACCGGCTCAGCGACCGCGCCGAGCGGATAGAACAGGACCTGCAACAGTTGCTCACGAGACGGGCCGAGGTCGCGGCCAAGCTCGACGACGTTAACAGCGTAATCGAGGAATCCCAGAAGAAGCTCCGAGACGCCAGGGACCGTACCGAACAGGTCTCCGGCCGGGAGCAGGAACTTCGCGGGGAGCTATCCGAAGCTCGCGAGCAAAGGAGCGGCCTTCAGAGCCGCATCCAGGCGCTCGAGGAGATGCAGCAACGCCTGGAGGGCGTCGCCGCCGGCGTGCGGCGGGTGCTGGAGGCCAAACGGCAGGGCCGTCTGGAGCTGATCCGCGGCATGCTGGGCGACGCCATCGCATCGGACGTCGAGCACGCGCCTCTGGTGGAGGCGGCGCTTTCGGGGGCCGACCAGATGCTCATCGCCGAGAAGTTCGCCTCGGTCCGGGACGTGCGCGATGAGCTTACCGAGGTCCTTGGCGACTCCGGGGCGGTTGAGGTGGTCTGCTTGGACCGGCTGGAAGGGTTTTGCAGCGACCTGGACCTGTCCGGGTGCCCGTGGGTGCGAGCCAGGGCGATAGACTGGGTGCGGTACGAGCCGGAGTTGGCTCCTCTGATGTGGCGGCTGCTGGGTCGGACGCTTGTAGTCGGCACACTGGACGACGCCCGCGCAGCCGCCTGCAGCACGCCCGCCGGCACGCGATTCGTCACGCTTACCGGAGAGGTGCTCGAACCGGACGGGCGTGTCCGGCTGGGCGCGGCCAACCGCGGGACGGGCGTAATCGCGCGTCGCAGCGAGCTTAGCGAGCTTGCCGAGCAACTGGGGAAAATCGAGTCACGGATCGCCGATCTCAGCGAGTCGGCCTCGGCCGCACATAACGAGCGCGATCATCTGGAGCAGGTCCAGCAGCAACTGCGCACGGCCGTGTATGAGGCCAACACCGAGCGCGTTCAGTGCGAGAGCCGGCTTTCGCAGTTCGATGAGGAGATTGATAAACTCCGGCGCGAGAAGCCCACCATCGAAGACGACCTGGAAGCCGTGGCCGCTGAGATAGAAGCCGCCGTCCGCGAGACCCGCCAGACCGAGCAGAAGGCCGAAGAGCTTGAACAGCGCAAGCAGGAGCGGCAGCGGGAGGTTGATCGGCTCAACGCCGAACTCGAAGCCGGGCGAGAAAGGCAGAAGGAACTTGCCGAGAAGCTCACCGAGCTGAAAGTCGCCACCGCACAGGCCGAGCAGAGAACCCTTTCGGCGCGGGAGGCACTGGAGGGTCTTGTGCGTCAGCGCGAGCAGATGGTCGAGCAGCTACAGGCCGCCAGAGGGCAGATAGAGCTGAACCGCAAGCGCCGCGCGGACACCGAATCGGCCATTCAGACCGCGCGGGAGGAAATCGACCGTCTCTACGCTGAACAGCAGCAACTGAACGCCCAGGCCGAGGAAGCCGAAGAGTCGCGTCGCGGCCTGCAGGAAAAGGCCGACCGGATACGCGCCGACCTGTCAGAGCAGCGAAAGGCCCAGGAGGGAGCCGCCGAGAAGGTCAACGCCGCCCGCGTGGAACTGGGCGAGGTGGATGCCCGCGTGGACGACCTGATATCGCGGGCCTCCGAGGAAATGGGCATGGATCTGACTGCCTGCTACGAGCAGTACGAGCACGACGAGCATCGCGACTGGGACGCGGTGGCCGAGGAGATACAGGACCTGCGCGGGAAGATAGACCGACTCGGCAACGTCAACCTCGACGCCATAACCGAGCAGGAAGAGCTTGAGAAGCGGCGCGAGTTCCTGGCCGGCCAGCTCGAGGACATCAGCAGCTCCCAGAGGCAGCTCACCGATCTCATCCGCAGGATAAACCGCCAGAGCCGCGAGATGTTCCTGGAGACGTTCGGGCAGGTTCGGGAGAACTTCCAGGAGCTTTTCCGCAAGATGTTCGGCGGCGGCCGGGCCGACTTAATGTTGCTGGATGAGGAGGATGTGCTGGAAAGCGACATCGAGATACTCGCCCGCCCGCCGGGCAAGGACCTGCGGAGCTTGAGCTTGCTCTCCGGCGGCGAGAAGACAATGACGGCCATCGCGCTGATGTTCGCGTTCTTCCGCGCGCGGCCAAGCCCGTTCTGCCTGCTGGACGAGGTGGACGCGGCCCTGGATGAATCCAACAACGAACGGTTCAACCGCCTGGTCGAGGAGTTCGTCTCCGACAGCCAGTTCATCGTGATCACACACGCCAAGCGGACGATGACGATGGCGGGCGTGCTCTACGGTGTGACCATGCAGGAACCGGGCGTCTCCCAGCGGATCAGCGTGCGGTTCGAGGAAGCCCAGAACTACACAGACCAGCCGGCCGAGGCCGAGCAGCAGACAGTCGCCAGCGGCCGGTAGCCGGCTTGCCCTGAGCCGGGAACACGGAACCGGGAACACGGCCAATCGACTCGGGCGCTCCGATTAACGGCTCAACGGTTTTCCTGATTAACCAGTCAAGCAATCCACCAGCCAACCAGCCCTATTACCGTTTCGCACCGGCGCGTTTTTCCGGCGGCTTCTCGGCCGATTCGTCGCCGGTTATCTGCGCGATGCGGTCGCGCAGACGGGCGGCCTTCTCGAACTCCAGGTTCTCCGCCGCGGCGTACATCTCCTTTTCCAGCTCGGCCACGACCTCCGTACGGTCGGACTCGTCCTCGGCCATCTGCACCGCCTGCCGGGCTGTCCGGTGCGCCCGTAACTGGTCGGCCAGGGCGGTGCGAATCGCCTTGCGGATGGTCTGGGGGGTGATCCCGTGTTCCTCGTTGAACGCCAGTTGCTTCCGCCGACGGCGCTCGGTTTCGTCGATGGCCTTCCGCATGGAGTCGGTAACCCGGTCGGCGTAGAGGTATACCTGCCCGTGCACGTTGCGGGCGCATCGGCCGATGGTCTGTATCAAGCTCGTCGCCGACCGCAGGAAGCCCTCCTTGTCGGCGTCGAGTATCGCCACCAGTGAGACCTCCGGCAGGTCCAGCCCCTCCCGCAGCAGGTTCACGCCCACCAGCACGTCGAACTTGCCCTCCCTCAGCTCGCGGAGGATATCGACCCGCTCCAGCGTGTCTATCTCGCTGTGCAGGTACTTGCAGCGGAAGCCCTCCTGACGCATGTACTCCGCGAGATCCTCGGCCAGCCGCTTGGTAAGCGTGGTAATCAGAGTCCTCTCGCCGTTGGATACCCGACTGCGGACCTGCTCGATGAGGTCCTTCACCTGCCCCCGGGCCGGTCTGACCTCTATTGCCGGGTCCACCAGACCGGTCGGGCGGATGACCTGTTCGACCACCTCGCCGCCGGCCTGTTCCATCTCCCATGTTCCCGGCGTCGCCGATACGAAGATAACGTCCGACCAGAGCTTCTCGAACTCATCGAAGGTCAGCGGTCGGTTGTCCATAGCGCTTGGCAGGCGGAAGCCGTGCTCGACCAGCACTTCCTTTCGGTTGCGGTCGCCGTGGTACATAGCCCGCAACTGCGGCAGCGTCACGTGCGATTCATCGATAATAAGCAGGTAGTCGTCGTCGAAGTAGTCTATGAGCGTGTACGGCCGATCTCCCGGCCGCCGGCCGTCGAGATGTCGGGAGTAGTTCTCGATGCCGGGGCAGTAGCCGACCTCCACGAGCATCTCGATGTCGTATCGCGTGCGCGCCTCCAGCCGCTGGGCCTCCAGCAGCTTGCCCTGGTTGCGCAGCTCTATCAGCCGCTGCTGAAGTTCCGCCTTGATGGCCTCGACGGCGGATTCGATGGTGCTCTGCTCGGCGATGTAATGCACGGCCGGGAAGATGAACGCCTGGTCGGTGTCGCTGAGCACCTCGCCGCTGGTGGGGTGGATGAGCCGGACGGCCTCTATCTCGTCGCCGAACATCTCGATCTGATAGCCGAACTCCTCGTATGCCGGGTACAGATCGATGGTGTCGCCGCGGACGCGGAATGTCCCGCGCTTGAAGTTGACGTCGTTGCGCTCGTACTGGAGGTTGACCAGCGAACGCAATAGCTCATCCCGCTCGACAAAGTCGCCCACGCGGATCGGCACCACGACCTTCTTGTACTCCTCCGGACTGCCCAGTCCGAAGATGCACGAGACGCTGGCGACGATTATCACATCCCGTCGGCTGGTCAAGCTGGTGGTGGCTGAGAGCCGCAGCCGGTCCAGCTCGTCGTTCCGCGAGGCGTCCTTCTCGATGTATATGTCCCGCTGAGGGATGTAGGCCTCCGGCTGGTAGTAGTCGTAATAGCTGACGAAATACTCCACCGCGTTATTCGGGAAGAGGTCCTTGAACTCCTCGTAGAGCTGGGCGGCGAGAGTCTTGTTGTGGCTGATGACCAGCGCGGGCCTTTGCAGGCGCTCGATGACGTGGGCCATCGTGAATGTCTTGCCGCTGCCGGTCACGCCCAGCAGCACGTTCCGTCCCTTATCGGCGCGGATGTTCCGGGTGAGCTTTTCGATTGCCTCGGGCTGATCGCCCTTCGGCTCCATCTCCGATAAGACCTGCAAGTCGGGCATCTCTATTGCCTGCTGAGTTATCCGTTCACGGCGAATCGGTCATTATACAGGAATCGCCCCCGCCGCTTCAGCCCCTACGGCCAAGCTTTCCCCGCCGCCTGCCGGCAGGGCGCCGGCGTGGGGCAAACGGCATGTGGCAGCGGGCAGGACCGCTGTGGAATAATTACAACGATCATATCGACCCGGCCGGTGGGCGATTCCTCTCGGACGCTGGATGCGCGGATGGCTATCGGGTTCGGCGGGATATCGCACTTGCCTGACCCTGTCGATCCGGGCCAAGCGGCCGGGGAGGTGCTGGAGTTTTCTGGCCCGATGCTGGACGTAATGAAACGCGTGCGGATGCTCTCAGCCGCCACGCCGTGGGTAATGAGCTTGAAGTTCACTGCCGGCTGTTGGATGCTTTGGCCCGGCGATGATCGCCCGAACAGGCCGAGGCGCTGGCGATGCACATCGAGGGTCTTGACCGCAAGAGCATGAGGAACGTATGTCTTTGACTTCGCGGACACTGATGGAGATGTACGAGGCGATGCGGGAGCGGTTCGGCCACCAGGGCTGGTGGCCTGGCGATGGGAAGCTGGAGGTATGCGTCGGTGCGATTCTGACGCAGAATACCAACTGGCGCAACGTCGAGCGGGCCATCGCCAACCTCAGGGACGGGGGGCTGATGAGCGTGTCGGCCCTGCACGCCGCGGAACCGGAGCGACTGGCAAAGCTTATCTGCCCGGCCGGCTACTTCCGCGTGAAGGCGAAGCGGCTGAAGAACTTTATCGCGCACGTTCTTGACAGCTTCGGCGATGATATTGACGGTTTCCTTGACCGGCCGGTCTCGACGCTGCGAGAGGAACTGCTGTCCGTAAGCGGCATCGGCCCGGAGACCGCCGACAGCATAATCCTCTACGCCGCGGGCAAGTGCACCTTCGTTGTGGATACCTACACCTGCCGTGTGATGATGCGTCACGGGCTGGTCGGACCTGAAGACGGCTACGAGCAGGTCAAGGAGTTGTTCGAGTCGTCACTGCCCGAAGACCCGGAGCTGTGGAACGACTTCCACGCCCAGTTCGTCGCTGTCGGCAAGCACTACTGCCGGCCTAAGCCGAAGTGTGACGGCTGCCCGCTGGAGCCGTTCGACCACGACACTGGCGACGAGGAGGATTGCTGGTAGCGCGTGCGGGCCCAGCCGGCGACGAAGGCCTAATCCGGCACCGCCTGTCGGCCGCGCGGCGAGCGGCAGTTCGCATTTGCCCCGATCCTACGTCCTCATATTGTCCGGGGCTGTCTGTTCCGGCTGATCCGGCGGCGGCTGTGCGGGCATGTGCTCATCCGGCTGGGCGGCGATGAACTTTCTGCGTATGCGATACCTTTCGGCACGGTCGAGGTCGTTGAAGCCAACCACCCGGTCCCGGCCGGTTTCCTTGGCGGCAAGTAGCGCCTGGTCGGCGCAGAAACACAGCATGCCCTCCTCGGTTATCTCGGCGTCCTCTGGAAAGGTGGCCGAGCCGATGGATATGGTCACGTGTATGGTCTGGCCGTAAACAATGAACTTGCGGTCGCGAACCTTCTTTCTGATGCGCTCGGCGAACTGCCGGGCCTGCCGCCGGTCCGCCTTGGGCAGCAGTATGCTGAACTCCTCGCCACCGGTCCGTCCGACGGCGTCGGATTCGCGGACGGAGGTCTTCAGTATCACAGCAAGCTCTTTGAGGACATAGTCGCCGGCGGGGTGGCCGTGGTTGTCATTGACTACCTTGAAGTGGTCCAGGTCCAGCATCAGCATGCTGACCTTCTGCTCGTACCGCCTGGCGACGCGGAACTCGTGGCCGAGAAGCTCGGTGAACGCGCGGACGTTCTGAACGTGGGTCAGCGGGTCCGTCGCGCAAAGCTCCTTCAGATAGGCGGCCTCCTGGCGGAGGTGCCGCCGGAGGCGTTGCTCGCGGTGCAGCGACTCCTGCAGGGCCGCGCGGGAGGCGATAAGCTCATCGTGGAGCCGCTTGACCCGCAGCAGGGCTTTCAGCCGCGAGGCCAGCTCACAAGCCGAAACATTCGCCGCGACCACGTCGTCCGTGCCGCCGTCGAACAGTTCACACCGTTGCGATTCATTCAGTCCGCCGCCGACTACCACCACGGGTATGTAGCGGCTCCGGCCGATCTTGCGGACCACAGTCGGCAGGTCGGTGCTCGCCACCTCGTCCGCGTCCGCGCCGATCACCACCGCGTCCAGATCGCGGGCCTGCACCCTCGACAGCGCCTGCACGAGATCCTCGGCCGCCAGGAGCTTCCAGCCGTCGATTCCCGCCCCGGCGTCGGCGAGCTTTGCCGCCAACTCGGAGGGATAAGCGAGTACGACGGGGTTTTCGTTGGCGCGTGGAGTAATCATCGGCGGCCTCTTAGCGGCTGCGGCGGGCAGGGCCGACGGTCGGCTAACCCGCTCTCTGCGTGAAACATAAGATTCACCCGTCCGCGGCCGCCAACCTTTGTGCCCTTTTGGGCGTTGGGCACGATTGAAGCTCGCCGTCCGGTCTGTATAATGCCTTATTCGCCGGGCGGGCGCACGCCGGACCGGTGTAACGGGCATATTCCGTATCAGCGGGCCGGCGGGGTCGGCTGGCGGCGGAGAAAACCTTCGGTTACGACAGACCCACCTGGAGGGTCATGCTTAAGTTCATAGCATACAAAGACGGGCGCAAAGCCAACCGGCTGGACATGTCCGGGGCTTACCTGTTCGGGCAGGATCGCGTGCCGGTGCGCGCGGACCTGGCGGTCGCAAAGGGCGAGGTGACGTGCATCAAGCGGGCGGCCGGCGCGTGCGGCCTGGTGCTGCTGTGGGATGCCGGCGAGTCCGGCCGGTTCCTGCTGTCCACGACCCGACTGCCGGATCGACCGGAGCCGTACAACCTCAACCTTGAAATCGCGCGGGCGGTGCTCAGTATGCTCTGTCGCAAATACGAGGAATGGGGTCTGTTCGATTACGCGGCCGCCGCCGAACTGAACGAAGAGCTGACCGAGGTGCGGGGGCTGTTTGTCGAGGCGCTGAAGGCGACTGACGAAGGCGAAACCGCGTCCCATGCCGACGAGGCCGTGGCCCGCGGCGTCACGCTGGGCGAGAAGCTGGCCCTGTTCCACGCGGACGTGCTGGTTCAACGGCGCAGGAGCGCCGGGGCCGGCTGGATGTCCGGCTTCGGTTGCAGGGTGGATCTTTTCTCAACCGGCGGGAACTACGCCTCGCGAATGCAGGGGGCGTTCGACTTCATCGCCGTGCCCATCCCGTGGAAGCAGACCGAGCCGAAGGAGCACCATTTCCAGTACTCACAGATAGACACGTGGGTCAACTGGGCGGCACGGCTGAGAAAGCCCGTCCACTTCGGTCCGTTGATAAGCTTCGAGCCGGCGGATCTGCCGGAATGGCTCTACCTCTGGGAGGGCGACTACGACGCCCTGAGGGACGTCATCTACGAGCACGTGGATCGCGTGGTCCGGCGTTACAGGCAGAACGTGCACGTATGGAACGTCGTCAGCGGCATCCACGCGCACAACAGCTTCGACTTGAACTTCGAGCAGATAATGGAGCTGACCCGTCTGACCTGCGCCCTGGTCAAGCGACTGGCGCCGCAGTCGGAGGTGCTGCTTGACCTGGTAATGCCCTGGGGCGAGTACTACGCTCGCAATCAGCGCACGATTCCGCCGCTGCTGTATGCGGACATGGCCGTCCAGAGCGGCGTGAAGTTCGACTCCGTAGGTCTGCAGATCCATACCGGCGTGCCGGTTGACGGCTACTTCGTCCGCGACATGATGCAGATCAGCGCTCTGCTGGATGAGTTCGTCGGCTTCGGAAAGCCCGTCCGCGTCACCGCCTGCCAGGCCCCGTCGAGCACTAAGAGCGACCCGTGGGATGCCTGGGGCGGAGAACACTCGACCACCAAGGCGGGACAGTGGCACGCGCCGTGGTCTCAGCGGCTCCAGGCCGAATGGCTTCAGGCCTTCAGCCGCGTGTGCGTGTCCAAACCGTTCGTCCAGAGCATCTGCTGGCGCGACCTGGCCGACTACGAGGGTCATTTCATACCGTACGGCGGGCTTTGCAGGAACGACCTGGAGCCGAAGCTGGCGTTTCGGGAGCTGAGAAACTTTCGGGTGATGCTGCACTCCGAGACGGCTCCGGCGGTCGAATCGGCCGCCGCCAACGGCACCGACGACGAGGAAGCCGACTCGCAATGACCGAGAGAAAATTCGACCTCGCCTGGCGACCGGAGCACCTGCCGGCGATGCTGACGGTCATGTTAGTCGCCGCGGTTGCGCTGGCCGCCCGAGCCGGCTCCCGAACGGTCGAATTCGAGCGGGCCGCCCCTGTGGTCTCCGCCCGCGTCTCGGCCGGGGCCGAGTTGATAGATCCCAACACCGCATGTGTCGGGTCGCTGCGCCGTCTGCCGGGCATCGGACCGGTGAAGGCCCGCGCGATCGTGGAACACCGCGACGCTGCCGGCGGACGGCCGTTCCACACCATCGAAGACCTCACGGCCGTCCATGGCATCGGACCGGGAATCGTCCGGGACATACGGCGGTATGTCGCGCTGCCCGAGGGAGGCGACGGCTAGAGCCGGCGGACGGCGGGGCTGCGGGCGGTTCGATACGCAACGCGGTCGCGGGGGATGTGTCTTTGCTCGGATGGCCGCCGATAGAGTATCGAAGGGAAGTTGCCGCTCGGTGGGCATTGCACAATGTGCGCCGGGCGGCATAATACCGCCATGCCGCCACGGTCTGGGCAAAACAAGCAGGCAGGCGAGCGTTACAGCCGGCTGACGCTGCGCCCGCTGGAATCGCTGGTGTTCATCTCGCCGCTGCTGGTGTTTTTCCACGTCGGCTCGCTGACCTACGGGACCGGGCTGCTCGCGGTGCGGGATATTGATCGACTGCTGGGTTTCTTCGGGGCCACGGCGCCGTATCTGCCGGCGCTTCTGGTGGTGGCAGTGCTGATCGCCCAGCACGCACTGCTTCGCCACCCCTGGACGGTTCACGGAAAGGTCCTGCTGGGCATGTTGGCCGAGAGTGCAGTGCTGATGCTTCCGCTGATGGCGATGAGCTTGCTCGCCGGCACAGGCAGGGGGCTTCTGGCGGCCGGCGGCAACGAGGACGGTGCTTTTCAGTATATGCTCATTGCCGTCGGTGCGGGCATCTATGAGGAATTCCTGTTCCGCCTGATGATGATATCGCTGGTGATGATGATCTTCGTGGATGTCTTTGAACTGAACCGGGACATCGTGGCCGTGGCGGCTGTACTACTGTCCTCGGTGGTCTTCAGCGCCTACCATCTGACCGGTCAGACGTACGAGGTCTTCCCGTGGGGGCTTTTCGTCTTCCGCACCGTGGCGGGGGTGTATCTCAGCGGTGTGTATATACTGCGCGGCTTCGGCATCGCCGTCGGCGCGCACATCATCTACAACCTGTACATCTTCCTGTTCCTGTAACGGAGGCGCCGGTTGGCTATTCCCACTCGAACCGTTTGCCGGTCAGCCGGGTATAGGCCTCGATGTATTTCTCGCGCGTCTTCTGGACTACATCGGCCGGCAGGGGCGGGGCCGGCGGCGTGCGGTCGAACTTGACCCTGTCCAGGTAATCGCGGACGAACTGCTTATCGAAGCTGGGCTGACCCTTTCCGGGCTTGTACTGGTCCGCCGGCCAGAATCGAGACGAATCCGGCGTCAGCACCTCGTCGATGAGTATCAGCGAGCCGTCCTCGCCGCGGCCGAACTCGAACTTGGTGTCGGCCAGGAGAATCCCGCGCTGCTGGGCGTACTGGCGGCCTTTCTCGTAGATCTCCAGCGACTTGTCCCGCAGCACGGTCATGACGTCCTGGCCGGCGATTTCGCAGGCCTGCTCAAAGCTGATGTTCTCGTCATGGCCTGTCTCGGCCTTGGTAGCGGGGGTGAATATCGGTTCGGGCAGCTTGTCGGACTCCTTCAGTCCCTTAGGCAGCTTGATCCCGCATACTGTCCCGCTCCTTTTATATTCCTGCCAGCCGGAACCGGCGAGATATCCCCGCACCACGCACTCGATGGGTACGACATCCGTCTTCTTGCAGAGCATGAAGCGCCCTTCGATTTCCTCGCTGCGGGCGTCTTCGGGCAGGTCGTCGAGCGACGTTGATATAAGGTGGTGTGGCATGGTATCGGCGAGCATCTCGAACCAGAACGCGCTTATCTGGGTAAGCACTCGTCCCTTGTCGGGCACGCCGTTGGGCATCACCACGTCGAACGCACTGATACGGTCGGTGGCGATTATCAACAGGCCTTGCGGAAGGTCATAGATGTCCCGCACCTTCCCGGTGCGTTTCGGATAGCCGGTCAGCGATGTCGTCATTAGGGCTGTACTTTTCATGGTCGTCTCAGTATCCGCCCGACGCCGGGGGGCGTCAAGACGGTCCTTTCCTAAAATCAACGGTTTGCCAGGTAAGCCAGAAGGAACGCTATTTGTGTCAACAGGTTATTAGCCAGCAGGTTGCGCCGATTCAGCCCGCCCCCGACGGCGCAGACAATCTGTCCGCCGACTATCGCCGTCAGCAGCGCAACGGCCGAGATGCCCAGTTGCGTCCACGGCATGTGGTTGAAATATACTATGGAGCCGGCCAGCGGGGCCGCCATGCATACCGCTGCCAGGAAAGGCCCGCACCCGCGGGCGAACTCGGCCACCTGCGGCTCGGTATTGCCGCCTCCCCGGCGGAACTGCGGCGTAATCAGCATCGACCAGCCCCCCCAGAGCGGAGCCAGAAACAGCGCCCGATACATGGTCCGGGGCCTGATCCATTGCAGCCAGGTCGGCAGGTGGTGCGACCAATCCGGCTGCCAACTGCGAAGCCCAAGAAGTATCATCGCCAGCACGACCACCAGCAGTGCCGCGGCAACGGCGCGGCCGGCCGGCTCGGCGCCGCCCAGTATCTCCGCAAGCGACAACACGCTCTGTCGGTAGAGCCACAGCACCATCACTGACAGCACCGCCGCGGCCGGGACAAAAGGCAGGCCGGCGGAATACTCGTCGAAAACCTGGGCACATCCCTCCCACAGCAACGCGGAAGCCGCGCCCCAGGCCGCCGAGATGAACATCAGGTCGAGCCAGCCCCAGCGGAACCGTCGCGGCGGCTTGGAGGCAACGCGGCCGGCGCCCGCTACCAGCAGCATGTAGCCGGGTCGGGCGGCGAGCCGGCGATATGTCCTGCCCAATATGCCAGGCATGGTTTTCCGGGCCGGCTCAACC
Source organism: Phycisphaerae bacterium (assembly GCA_003551645.1). Classification (GTDB taxonomy): domain Bacteria; phylum Planctomycetota; class Phycisphaerae; order SM23-33; family SM23-33; genus PUND01. The sequence continues at coordinate 15,579 of PUND01000112.1, forward strand.
GGCCTTGCGCGAACGGGCCTCGGCGACGATATCCACGTATTGGCTCGCCAGATGCTTTATCTCTGACATGTCTCCGGAGGCAAGGGCCTTCTTGGTTACCAGTGCCGAGCCGATGCCCAGTGTGCAGGCGCCGTTTGCTATCCAGTCGGCGGCGGTGTCCAGATCCACGCCGCCGGTGGGGGTCAGCTTCAGGTGGGGCAGAGGCCCGAGCAGGTCTTTCAGATACTTCGGGCCTACCGCGCCGCCGGGGAAGACCTTGACGATATCCGCGCCCGCCTCGTGGGCGAGCTGGGCCTCGGTGGGCGTGAAGGCGCCCGGCACGCATGGCAGATCGGCCGCGTGCGCCGCTTCGATCAGCTCCGGCTTGAAGATGGGCGATACGACGAACTGAGCGCCGGCCTCGATAGCCGAGCGAGCTGTTTCCGCCGAGAGCACGCTGCCGACGCCTATCAGCGCCTCGTCGCCGAGTTCCGGCCGGCATCGCGAGATGACCTCCAGCGCGTTGGGCGTTGTCATGGTGATTTCGATGCAGTCAACGCCCCCGGCGAGCAGTGCGCGGCAGACACCAAGCAGTTGCTCACTGCTCGACGCCCTCACCACGGCCACCACCCCTTTATCGCACATCCGACGGCACAGAATTTCACGGTTCGACATCGACTCGCTCCGATTTCACACACAAGGTCATTAAACCTGTCATCTCTCGGGTGCCCATCTCGTCGTGGACGCCCGATCCGTAGTCGCTTCGGGATTCGTCGCGAAAGTATGACCGACTCATGGCCGGGGTCAAACCGAAAATTGCCCCTGCTTTCCTGTCAGTCTGCCCGGCCCAAGGGCGCAGATAGCGGTGGGGCGGCAATACAGTCCCGGTGTGTGTTACTGATCCTCCCTTGCGACGAACAGCCCGGCCATGTCGCGGACAAGATCGTCGTCGTCTTCTGCGAGGAACTCCAGGACCGGACGGTTTCCGGCCTTGTCCCAGACACCCAGCAACTCCGCGGTCCGCATGCGGACCAGCGGCGATGCATCCGTGACTGCCGACCCGAGACGGGCTATTATCGGCTCATCCGGCGGGCAGGCGTGCAGGACGGCTATCATCTCGGCCCGGACAGCGGGCGATTCATCGGACAAGGCCCGCTCAAGCAACTCCAGCAATGCTTCAGCGGTCTCGTTAGATTCGAGCCATTCAGGCGCGGGCGATTCCTCTCTCGGTCGCCGCGCCGCGGCCAGCAAAGAGCCGATTTGCCGGGCCGCGAGCATGCGCTGCTCGACGGAACCCTCGGAAAGCCGTTCCCGCAGGTCCTCAGTAATTTGAACCGGGGCCTCCTGAGCGTCAAGATGGTTGCCGACCAGCGCTTCTCGCACGATTGATATCGGCTCGACCCGCAATTGCGGAAGGGCGCTGGCGATGCCGTCGGAGGTCTGGACGGGGTCGAGAACGGCGCGGACCGTGAGTGTCAGTCGCTCCAGAGGACGGCGGGCGAGCATTTCTTCCAGTTCGGCGACATCCAGTCTCGTGCTCGCCGAAACACTCTCTCCGGGCGCCAGTCGCCGCGGAGCCGGCCAGCGTAGCAGAGGCATATTGGTCATTCGGTGCTCGCCCAGTTCGACCTCCAAGCTCATCCGCGGTGCCAGCAGCCCCCAGTCGCCGACAGTGACGTCCACGTCGCCTATATTCGCCAGTGTCGCCTCTACTACTATCGGCTCGCCGACCTGCACGCTCTCGGTGGTCGGGCTAAGTTCCGCCGACACGAACTCTTCTGGCGAACGCCCCATCGCCAGCACGCCCAGGTCGGACCGGTCTATCACCGCCGCCGTCTCGTCCGCTTGCTCCGCGGGCGGCAGCGCGATGTCCTCTCGTCCGGCGAGTTCGCGTGCCTTACGGTAAGCAGGCCCACTACGGTTGCGGCGAACCGCCGACCGCAGCGTCTCGGCCGCCGCCTCCGACTCGCCCGCCTCAAACAGAAGCTCGGCCAGGAACACCGAAGCGTAAACGTCCCTGTCGCTCAACTGCTCCAGCGGCTGTCTGGCCGTTTCCGGATCGCCGGCTCGATAAACTGACGCGGCGACAACCCGCCGGATGAAAGTGTCGTGCGGGTCGTCCTCGGCGGCTCTTTGGGCATGTTCCATCGCGGTCGGGGGGTCATCCAGCATCATCAGATGGAACCATGCCAGCTCGGCCTGTTCTTGCGGAGACAGCTCTTCATCCGCCTCTTCGGGCATGTAAAGCTCTAACATCCGTTCGGCGGTCCGCTCGGCCCGGTCCTGGTCGCCGGTCTGGCGATGGGCCTCGACCATCAGTGCCAGCAGGTCAAGGTGCTCGGAAAACTGCTCCAGCGCCGGCTCGAATCTCCGTATGGCTTCGGCATGCATGCCGGCGTTGAGCATGGTGTTGAAATACTCGGTTACGAAAGAAGCCGACAGGGCTTCCCGTCCGCCGGCGGCTATCGCGGTGTCCCACGCATGCTCAAAGAAGACCAGCGCCCGTTCGTGCAGACCCAGTGAGTCAAGCAGCGCCGCCAGGTCCCAGGCGATCGCGACGGCCTTTGGGTTGCCCAGCAGCAGCCGCAGCAGCGACTCCGCCTCATCGACGGCTGTCGGGTTGTCGATTACCGCGAGCAGGCCCTCGGCGGCGTCTGGATTGGTCGGGTCCAGTTCCAGCGACGTGAGGTAGGCGAGCCGGGCCTGTTCGACCTCGCCGCGCCCTCTGTGCAGACGCCCCAGCCGGGCGGCAGCTACCGCGCGCACTCCGGCGGGCAGATCCTCGTCGGCGAGCATATCTTCCAGAAGTGAAACACGCTGCTCGGCTCTCTCCCGCTGCCGCAGCAGCAATTCCAGCCAGCGGCAGTTGGTGTGATGGCATCGGTCCTGGTGGGCTGCGATACAGCTTTCAATCGCGTCGGCGGCTTCGGCGAGCCGCCCTTGGCTCTCATACACGGCGGCCAGCAGGCGACAGGTTTCAGCATCCTCGGGGTCCAGGCGGGCGGCGTAGCGGGTCAGGACCACCAACCGGCCGGCACGGGCCGGGGTCTCCGGCGGCGCATGGACCATGCCGACGGCCGAGTGCAGCAAGCCGGTGGCCGCGGGTTTTTCGGCTTCGGTGTGCGAGCCGGCCGCCACCGAAGGCAGCACCATAGCGACGATGCACGAACACAGGGCACGCTTGTTCATCAGTTCATCTCCCACGAAGTATTGGGCCGCCTAATGGTATTCGGCCAACACTGCCGCACATCTCTAATAGACGGGCCGGAACCGCCGACGGCTATATCAGCGTTTCTGTCGCTTGTCGCCGGGGGCGGTCCTGGGCGCCGCTCTGGTTCGTTCGGCGAGGACGGGGCCGGCCGACGCCGGCAGGCGTCGCCAGCACAGATACAGCACGATGCCCACTGCCGCCATCGCAATCGAGGTGTACTGGTTGTGAGTCAGCACGCCGCGCCACAGGGCGTGCGGGTTGTCAGAGCGGATCGACTCCAGAACGAAACGCGTAATTGGATACGCTATGACCAGCAGGGCGAAGACCTGTCCCTCCCACCGCCGCAGCCGGAAAAAGACCGCCAGCAGTGCCGCCAGCAGCAGGGCGTTGACAAGCCCCAGCGGCTGGGCGGGCTTGACCGGGGCCGAACGCTCGGCCGCCGCCAGTGAGTACAGGTCTTTGCTTAGCCAGTCGTTGGCGGCCTCACGGTCGTCGCCGAAGCGATCCTCGAGAAGCTCGCGGCGCTGTTGGAGGTATTCCCACGCCTCCTGAAAGCTCAGCTTTCCGTCGCCGTTGACATCGAAGACAATGGCTTCTTCCCAGTGCTCGCTGCCCCTGAGGAACCCGTCGCCGGAGCGCCGCAGTCGGTGCCAATCTTCGCGGCCTATGAGCAGCTCGCCGCCGGCATCGCGCGCGAACAGCCCTCTGGCTTCGGACGGTTCGGCGTACATCACCTCGAGCTGATCTGACTCCAGCGGCCCATGGAGGTCTCGCGGGGGCAGAATTCTGGGCGTGAAGCTGTTCAGCAGCCGGGGATGCGGGGTGACCTGCTCACGGTCGAACTGCTCGGAATATACCGGGCCTGGCCCGGTGGCGCCTTCCCAGAAGGGGTTTTCATCGCCGCCGAGCTTTACCAGCGGGCTGGAGTACATCGGGAATCTCATCGCCAGGGCGGAGTCTTCGCGTGCCGGCCCGCCGGGGCAGCAGCCGTTGAGCAGACAGCCGGCACGTCCGAAGGCCAGCCCGACCATCAAGCTCACGGCGAGGATATCCAGGTAGCGGCGGATGGGCAACTTGCCGACGCGGAGGTAGATGAGCACCAGGATCGTCGCCAGACCGACCCCGCCGTAGTAGATGAGTCCGCCACCGGTGAAGTTGAGGATGCCTCCGGGCCTGTGGGCGAAATCCTCCCAGTGCTGGACGACGTAAGCCAGCCGGGCGCCGCCGACGCCGCCTATAAGGGCCAGTATGCCGCAGTTGGTCAGGACGTCGCGGCTCTCGCCGCATCGCCGCGCTCGCCACCTGGCCAGCAGTATAGCCAGCAGAAACCCGGCCGCGACCATCAGGCCGTAGCCGGGCAGGCGCAGTTGGATGGTCCGCCCCAGGATATCCGCAGTGCCGAAATCAAGAATAATCCGCCGCATGGGCCTTTCCGACGGCGCCGATTAGAGTTTCTTCGCCGGCTTGTTGTTCTCATCCACGAGCACGACTGTCGGTTTCAGCCCGCGCGCCTGGTCCCGCGTGGCATAGACGAAACCCATCACGATAACCAGGTCGCCGACGTTGACTTTGTGAGCGGCGGCGCCGTTGATGCAGATGGTGCCGCTGCCTCGCTCGCCTTCCATGACGTAAGTCTCAAACCGCTTGCCGTTTTCGAGGTCAGCCACCAGGACGCACTCTCCGACGAGCAGGCCCGACGCCTCTATCAGGTTCGCGTCAATGGTGATGGAGCCGACATATTCGACGTCGGCGTCGGTTATCTTCGCTCGGTGTATCTTTGATTTCAGAACTTTCACTAACATGCAAACAAACCTTCCTTGGGGTGAGTCTTCTTCTGTGTCATCAGCACGTTACATTGTAGTGTTTCGCCGCCGCGGCGTCCACGCCGCCGCTTGTTGAGCAGTTGTCTCATACATAAACGTTCCGTGCTCGGTGGCATGTGGGCGTCTCAGCGGCTTCCGAACGGTGTTATCACCGCCCGGGGCTATCGACTCAACGGCTTGACTGCTCAACTGATCAACCCACCCTCACGTTGTCTATCAGCCGGGCCTTTCCCAGCCGGACGGCGAGGGCGACGACAACCGGCCGGTCGGTTGTTTCCACGTCCTCCAGCGTCTCCGGATCGACCACCTGTATATATTCGATTTCTCCTTCGACCACCTTCCCCGAGATATGTCCGCGAACCGCCGCGACGATCTCCTCGGCCGGCGGTTGCCGCTCGGTTATCATATTCTCGGCCGCTCGCAGGGCGGCGTAAAGCTCCGGCGCCTGTCGTCGCTGCTCGGGCGTCAGGTAGGCGTTCCTGCTGGAGACCGCCAGCCCGTCCGGCTCTCGAACCGTCGGCTCAACGACTATTTCCACCGGGAAGTTCAGGTCTCGCACCATCCGCCGGACCACCACCGACTGCTGGTAGTCCTTGGCGCCGAACCACGCCCTGTCCGGCTCGACGATGTTGAACAGCTTCGCGACCACTGTGCAGACACCGTCTAAGTGTCCCGGCCGTCGGCGGCCGCAAAGGGTTTCGGTCAGTTTCGATACGCTCACAGTCGTCAGCGGTTCGGTCGGATACATCTGTCCGACTCCCGGAGCGAAAACCACATCCGCTCCGGCATCCTCGCACGCGGCCAGATCTTCTGCGGGCGTTCGTGGATATGCCTGATAGTCCTCGCCTGGCCCGAACTGCGTGGGGTTGACGAATATGCTGACCACCAGGTAATCGCACCCGGCCCGGCCGGCGGCCATCAGCGTGCGGTGGCCGGCGTGCAGGGCGCCCATCGTGGGAACAAGACCGATGGTCCCGCCGGCTCGGCGGGCTTTGCCGATGCGATTGCGGATTCCTTCGATTGTGTTTTCAACGTCCATGTGCCGTTCTCAACTCCCGAGCATCTTACGGATACGCCCGGCCAGCTCGGCCGCCATCGCTGCGTCGCGCACGTCGGCGCTCTCGGCTCCGATGTTTATCACGGGGCGGCTGGAGCCGGATACGAACTCATTGTACGCCGTGCGCATGCGGGCCAGGAAATCCCGCGTCATAGACCGTTCGAAGTCCCGCCCGCGTCGCTCGATTCGCCTCAGAAGCTCTGGCTCCGAGCAGTCCAGATGCACCAGCAGATCCGGCGGATGGACCATTCGTTCGACGCGCCGGGCCAGCTTGTCGTAAAGCCGGAATTCATGCTCGCCTAGAAGCGCCCCGGCGTAGATGCGGTCCTGGCAGAACCCGTAGTCGCTGACCTTCGGCTCGTCTTGGCACGCGGCAGACGAGAGCTGGCCGGCCCGTGAAACAAGAAAATAAAGCTGCGCCGGCAGGCGGGCCTCAGCGGAACCGGCATAGGCCTCCACCAGAAAGGGATTTCCGCGATAGTCCTCGCGTATCAGTCCGGCCGGCAGGGCCTCGGCGAGCCGTTCGGCCAGCGTAGTCTTGCCGACCGCGGGCGGGCCGATGATGCTAACAAGAGCGGCTTTCATCGGCTTACCTCCGCGTCGGCGAGCAGTTCCGCGACCGTCCGCCGGAGTGTCGGGTGAACGGCTTGAGGCGCGATGCTCGCCAGCGGCCGAAGGACAAACAGACGTTCATGCATACGGGGGTGCGGGATGGTCAGCTCGTCTGTTTCTATAACCTCTTGTCCGAAAAGCAATATGTCCAGATCGCACGTCCGCGAGCCGTGGCGCGGCTCGTTTTCACGACGGCGCCCAAGCTCACGCTCGATGCGATGAAGCTCACTCAGTAGCTCGTGCGGAGCCAGCGTGGTCTCTATCATGGCCGCGGCGTTGTAGTACTTATCCTGGCCGGTCGGCCCGCCTTCCGGGTCGGTCTGGAAGAACTGGGATATTTTACCGACCTCTATTCCGTCGGCGGCGTTCAACAGCTTCAGAGCCGACAGCAGGTTGTCGGCCCGGTCGCCGAGGTTGCTGCCCAGCGAGATGTATGCGGTGTGCTTGCCCATGCGGGCGAAGTTACCGCCCCCGTCCGCCGGCCGCAAGCGCGGCTGTATGGCATTTGGCAACCGCGCCGGAACCGCTCATCTACACCCGGCCCGTTGGTCATCACGATTTGCGGGGCCTAATCCGCCGATGCGGGCTGTCGGGGGCATGCTCCGCACGAGTGTTGTTGCATGTGTCGTGTCGGAAGGTCCATCCGTTTGGGACGCTTTGAGGGTTCCGCACGCATGCGCAGACCAACCCGCCGGCGCTATATTCCGGTCTGGACTATCCGGTCCATCGCCTCGGACAAGACGCCTTCCGGATAGGTCAGCGAGATGCGGAAGTAGCCCTCGCCCCACTGTCCGTAGCCGCGGCCGGGGGTGACGACCACGCCGGCCTTGTCAAGCAGTTCCTCGGCGAACCTGCCGCTGTCGCCGGCGAACCGCTCAGGCACCGGGGCCCAGACGTATATCGTGGCCTTCGGCGATGTGACGTCCCAGCCGGCGGCGCTGAGCCGCTCGACCACCAGGTCTCGCCGCTTCTGATAGACCTCGTTGATGCGGTCGCGCAGCTCCTCGGCGCGGTTCAGTGCCTCCACGGCCGCGAACTGCACCGCCCGCAGCGTGCCGTTATCGACGTTATCCTTGACCGCACTCAGGGCGTCCACGGCCTCTGCGTTGCCCACCATCGCGCCTACCCGCCAGCCGGTCATGTTGAACGCCTTGCTCAACGAGAACATCTCGACCGCCGTCTCGTCGGCGCCGCTGACCTGGAGTATGCTCGGCGCCTCGTAGCCGTCGAAGGTATTCTCGGTGTAGGCGGCGTCGTGAACGATGAGGATGTCGTTTTCGCGCGCGAAATCGACCGCCCGTTCAAAGAACTCCAAAGGCGCCACGGCTGTGGTGGGGTTGTTCGGGTAATTCAGCCAGAGGACCTTCGCCAGCCGGCGGACCTCGTGGGGTATCTCGTCGAAGTCCGGCAACCAGTCGTTTTCCGGCCGAAGCGGAAGCTGGTGGGTAACAGCGCCGGCGAAGACATGGCTGATGTTGTACGTGGGATAGCCCGGGACCGGCGCTATGCCGATGTCTCCGGCGTTAAGCACGGCCAGACCGAGCTTCACGATGGCGTCCTTGCTGCCCATGGTCGGGAGTATCTGGTTGTCGCTGAGCTTGACCGACCACCTGCGGCTGTAGAAGTCGGCGAAGGCCTCCGAAAGCTCGGCGACCGGGTTGTCGTTGCCGTAACGGTGGCGGTCAGCATCGGAGGCGTCCGCGACCGCTGAGCACATTCGCTCCACGACCGGATCGGGCGTGGGCATGTCCGGATCGCCGATGCCCAGTGAGATAATCTTCTCCCCGCGCTGGCGGCGGGCGGCGATCTTGCGGCGGAGGTCGGCGAAAAGATACGGCGGCAGCTTTCGCAAACGCTGTGAGCGTTCCAGGTCCATCGGGTATTTCCTCTTGTTGTTCTTGACGGCAAAGTGCCCGCGGGCCGACTCGCCCGCTTGTTCGGGCGGGCATTGTAACAGCTTGCCCCCGCCGGGCAACCGTGCGTCCGGGCCGAGCCGCGGCTCATGAGGCGGCCGATTGCGTCGCGGCCGTTATGGCGGTATCGTTCCGGCATCGGAGATGCCAATGCCGCCCGGACCGACAAAACGCGAACGAGAGAACCTCTGGAAGCTGCTGGAGATGGCCCGGACCGAAGACCTCGGCTCAGGCGACGTAACCAGCGCAATACTGCCGCGGGACACGAGGGCGCACGGCCTTTTCCGTGCCCGCCAGCCGATGGTCTTCTGCGGCGGGGCCTTGCTGGAGGCGATCGCCGTCTGCTACGACGGCTCGCTGAGGACCGAGACGGTTACCAACGAGGGCGAGTACGTGGAGCCGGGCCGGCCGCTGGCCAAGTGGCACGGGCCGGCACGGGCGATGATGGCCGCCGAGAGAGTCGCGCTTAACTTCTTCCAGCGGCTCAGCGGAGTAGCCACCGCCACGCGGGAGTACGTTAACGCCGTCGCCGGAACGGCATCGCAAATCTACGATACTCGCAAGACCACCCCCGGCTGGCGCGACCTGGAGAAGTACGCCGTCCGCGTCGGCGGCGGCAGGAACCACCGGCAGGGGCTGTGGGATGCCGTGATGGTCAAGGACAACCACCTGGCGGTGCTGGCCCGCGCCGAGGGACGCGACCCCATAGAGGCCGCCGCCAGGGAGCTTGAGAGGGTCAGGCCCTATCTTGGAGAGCGGGCGTTCGTCGAGCTTGAGGTGGATTCGCTGGAGCAGTTCGAGGTCGCGATCACGTTGCCGGTAGATATCATTTTGCTGGACAACATGTCCACCGAGGACCTGCGTGAGGCCGTTGGCAGAAGAGACCGCGCCGGGCTTGCCGGCCGGGTCGAACTGGAGGCATCCGGCGGGATAACGCTAAATAACGTCCGCGAGGTGGCCGAGACTGGCGTTGAGCGAATCGCCATCGGTGCCCTGACGCACTCGGCTGGGGCGGTGGACATCGCCCTGGATATCGAGATCGAATGAACGAAGGCGGCCCCATCAACAGCCAGGCCCGAACTCACGACCCGGCAGGAAGCGTGCTTTCGGTGCTGTACGACCGGGGCGATGCGTTCATAAGCCGAGACGAGCTTGTCGCCGCGGCGGGCCTTCGCCGGGGGCAACTGGAAGAGGCCCTCGCCGAGCTTCGTCGCCGCGGACAGCAGGTGGAGCAAAGCCCCGCACATGGTCTTCGCCTGTCGGGACCGGTGCGGCCGCATCCGCTGCTTATCGAAAAAGGGCTTGGCACGCGGCGCGTGGGCGGGAGCGTAATCTGCTTTGATGAGGTGGAATCAACCAACGACGTTGCCTTCGACTCGGCAAGGTCCGGCGCCGACGGGCTGGCGGTACTGGCCGAGTCGCAGCGCCGCGGCAGGGGGCGGCTGGGACGGACCTGGCTGAGCAGCTCCGGTGCGAATGTGCTGATTAGCGTTCTTCTCATCGGCCGCGCATCACCGCCCGCTCCGGAGCCGCTGACCATAGCCGCCGGACTCGCCGCGTCCGAGGCGCTCGATGCCTTCGGCGCCGAAAGCCGGCTGAAGTGGCCCAATGACGTACTGCTCGACGGCGCCAAGGCCGCCGGCGTCATGGTCGAGATAAGAGGCCGTGCCGCGGTCGTGGGCTTCGGGGTCAACGTCAATGCCGCTCCGCCGCCGTCGGAGGTGGATTTCCCGGCGACGTGCCTTGCCGATTCGCTGGGGCATCCGGTCGAGCGGATAGAGCTGGTCCGAGAGCTTCTTCGCCGGCTGGATGCCTGGGTCGAACATGTGGACGCCGACCGGCTCGAAGGTCTCGCGGAGGCCTTCGCCGCTCGTTGCGACACCCTGAATCGCCGTGTGACGGTCCGCCACGGCGGTCGGGAACACGTCGGACGAGCAATCGACGTAAGCCCGTTTGAAGGGCTGGTCCTTCTGTGCGACGACGGGCGCCGGTTGCATCTTCCGGCGGCCGGGTCAACAATCCTCAACTGGAGATAATGCGCCCTATCGCGGGCGTATCAGACTGTCGGCGCATCCCATGAGCCCGGCGCGAATCGACAGGATATTTGTGTTCTGGGTAGCCGCGACTTTGATGGTGCACGCCGCGGCCATGGTCATGCTGTGTTCACGCGCTTTCGACGCCTCAGCGACCACCACCCTGATCGGGGTCTCCGCGATGCTGCTGGCAGTCGCCCTGGCCGTGGGCCTGCCGGGGCGCATGGTTCGCGCGGCACAGTGGGTGGCGCTTCGGCTGGGGCTTCGTCGTATCGTGGTGCCGGGCCTTGCAGCGGCGGCGGCCACCCGCGTCGGTCCGGAAGAGGCCCGCGCCATGTCGCACCTGGCCGCGACGCTGGCGTTCGTGGCCGCGGGGTTCGGACTTCTGGGCGCTCTGGCGCTTCAGGGTGCCTCGGCCGTCATGCGATTGCTGGAGCACGGCTTCATATACCCCGGATGGGTGTGGGGGCTTATTACCTTCGCGCTGGCCCTGACGGCGATGCTGCCAATGGGCCTGGGTGTCAGTGTGGCTCTGCTCAGTCACGCGGTCCTGCGGCGCGGGTCCGGACGCGATGTGTACGCCGGCGTGTTTCGCGAGTGGGTTTGGTCGGCGGCCGCCGGATTCGCCGTTCTGGCGGTTCTGTGGTGGAGCGGGGCGAATCTGCTTTACGTGGGATTCGGGTCGGTGGTCTCACTGGCGGGCGCGGGGGCAGCTCTGACTCAGCGGAAGCGCACCGCCGTGCGTCTGCGCCGGCCGTTGAGTCCGGTCGCGGCGCCTTCTCCGCTGAGGCGTCTGGCGGTGGCGGCCTGCTGGGCGGCGGTTGCGGTCGTGCTGCTGAGCCAGATCCGGCTCCTGGAGGCGCTGACCGGCGCCTGCGTAGGCGGCAAGTCCGCCTGGCTGGCGGTATCGATGGCGATGCTGGCCGCGGCGATCGGCAGATCCGACGCGCGTTCCCACGCCCCCTCTGTCCGGCAGTTGCTGGCGGCGTGCATCGTGCTGGGGGCTGGGCTTCTTATGCAGTTCTCATTGCTTATGGCGGCCGTTGCGGCGCGAGTAGGCGGCTCCGTGTCGCTTGCGGTTGTCGCCGGGCTGACGGCGCTGGCGGCCCAGGCGCCGCTGGCGGCGGGAGCGGGCATGATTATCTCCGCCCATCGCAGGCGGTTCGCCTCGGCGGGCAGGCAGGGAAGGCAGTATATCTCCACGGTGGCCGGCGGCGCGGGCGCCGGTGCGGTCGGTTATCTGCTGTTCGCGCCGAGTCCCGGCGGCATGCTCGCGGCGGCGACGGCGCTGCTGTTGTGCGCCGGCGCCGTGGTGGCGTTGATCGGCAACACGCGCCGTCCGGTCGAGCAGGTCCGCTGGGCGGTCTGGGGGGGCGTATTGCTTCTTGGGTTGACCACGGCGGTTGTGGCGGCGGTTCACGAGCTTCGCACGGAGCTGGGCCGTGGCACCATCGGCGCGTGGCTGATGGATGAAGGCGACGGTCCTCGGGGCGTCGCCGGGGTTGCGCGCAGCCCCGCCGTCACGGCCGAACTGGATGCATTGCTCCGGCAGAGCCGAGGACGATGGTGGGTGGTGGCCGGCTCGGCAGCCGATGTGCCGGACCAGCCGTGGGGTGTTTCGATGTCTGTCTCGGCCCCGGATGTCTCTGCCGCAGGGGCGGAATTGCGGCAGCGGCTCTCGTCCGGCGCCGAGGGGGGATGGTTCCAGGCAATGCGCGGACATCCGCCGCAGTATGACGGGCTTGTTCTGTCGCCCATGCCCGCGGACCACGGCGGCGCATGGCGATGCTACAGCGTCGAGACGCTTTCCCGTTCGGTCCGTCTGGTGCACCCCGGCGGCGTGGTGGCGGTGCGCGTGCGTTCGTCCGACGCCCGGGTGCTTCTGCGCGTGGTGCATGGTTTCGCCGGTGTAGTCGGCGACGGCTGGGTCGCCGTAGCCGCAACCGACGGCGGACTGGATGCGCTTATAGTTGGTCCGCCGGGTGCCGCCGAACCGCCGAGGCGACAGGGGCTGACGTTGGTTTCTGTCCATGACCTGAGCGAAGCCGACGGCCGAGCCGGGCCTGTGCGGCTGATAGCCCCCGGCGGCATCCGCCTGCGGGGCAGGGGACACGATGAACTGCTCGACACACTGGGCGAGCTTGCCGGCGAGCGGCCCTGAGCGGAGCCGTCTGAACATGCCGCCGTGACGGCCGGGGATGCGAGCCGCTTCGGAGCAACTCGCTACGGCGCGGACTCGCGAAGGGGGTTGATGGCCTTGTCCAGACCGGCCGCGGCGCGGCGGTACAGGTCCGCGTGTTCAGCGTCCACGGCGCCGCTGTCGACGAGCTCGTACATCCTTGCCTGAAGCCGCATCAGCCGTCGCGCGAGCTTCAGCCGTTCGGCATGTGGGAGCGAGCGGAGTTGCTTGTCGCTGATCGTGGGCAGTGTCTGTCTGAGTCGGTTCAGCTCCTTCTTTACCGCTGATACCTGATTCTTCATCACCACCCGCTTCAGTTCAGGGGGTATAAGGTCGCGGTCCACCCAGCCGGTCCCGCGACAAAAGTCGCACGGCGTGAAGCCCAGCCCGTCGCATCCCGAGCAGGTCTCGCCGTCCTCGTCTTTTCCTCCGCCCTCGCACTGGTCGCAGACCGAGGCGCCGTCGTCACACATGAAACAGTGCCAGTGCGAGAAGGCGGAAATCACCAGCGGCTGCAACGGCTCGTCCAACGCCTCGTCGGCCCTGGCGAACAGCTCATCGAGTTTCATCCCGCGAGCGGCCTTGCGAAGGTGCCGGTAGGCCGAGCAGATGGGGTCGGGACGACGTGTGCGCACCGCCTCCTGAAGCTCTCGCAGGGCATCGCCGAGTCCGTTGTGGCCGCTGACGCCGTCGTACTTCAAGTCGGTCCCGGCGGGCGGGGCGTGCTCATCGGTCGGGTTTTGCGGTTCGTCAGGCATCGGTCGCTCAACGCGCTCAGTTTCCGCCTCTACGCCGTCGCGCCGATGATGATAAGTATGGATGAATGCCCTGTTTGGCGGCGGATGAGCTCTTCCGCCACCTTCCAATCATACCGCACAGGTACCGAAATCGACAAGGCGAATTCCTACCCGGCGACGGCTTTGTGAGCGCTTTGCCAGCATTTATACGCCGCCCCGGCGAGGGGTGTTCGACGGGCGCGGAAACGCCGGGGTGCCCAGGTTGCATGTTGCCTGCAATCGGGTTGTCGGGGCCATCTGAGAGGTCATAGACGACGCTCTCATGAACACGGCTTATGCAGGAAGCTCGGAGTCCCGGCATTTGAGAGATTCGAGCGGGAGCGGCAAACCTGTCACTGCTGCCAATGTGCGACCGCTGCCGGAAGTGCCTGGCTCGCGGTCGTCCGGCCGCCGGGCGAGGCCGGCTTAACGTCCTCGCAGACGTCCCACTCATCCGACAGCCCGGATGCCGGCGGGATTCTGCGCCGCCGGTGGTTTACACTTAACGCATGGGCGCCGACAGCGAACTGACGAATGTGGCAAAGCGACTCGCCATGGAGGCGGGTTTTACCCGCGTAGGCGTAGCACCAGCCGGGCAGATACCGGGCCGGGAGCGCTTCCGGCGATGGCTGTCCTCGGGCGGACATGGCGAGATGGGCTACCTCGCCCGCAACGTGGCAAAGCGGTTCGACCCGCGCCTGCTGGTGGAGGGCGCCCAAGGCGTGATATGCGTTGTACTGTCGTATGCCCCGCCGGATGATGCGCCGCCGCTACAGATAGCCCGCTACGCCCGCGGGCGCGACTATCACCGAGTGGTCAGACAGCGGCTCCGCCGACTCATGGACCGCTTGCGCGAGCTTGAGCCGGAATTCGCCGGCAGGGCGTTCGTCGATTCGGCGCCTCTTGCCGAGCGTTCGCTGGCGGTGCTGGCGGGTCTTGGCTGGATCGGCCGCAACGGATGCCTGATCGTGCCCGGTGCGGGCAGTTATGTGGTCCTCGGTGAGATTGTCTGCAACCTTCCTCTTATTGCGGATAAGCCCATAGCCGGCGGCTGCGGCGACTGCGACCTTTGCGTCCGGGCCTGCCCGACCGGGGCTATCGACGAAGACGGAACCGTCGATGCGCGGTTGTGCCTGAGCTACCTGACCGTCGAGCACCGCGGGCCGATTGACCGGCGGGTGGCGGCCGGGATGGGCGAGCGGCTGTTCGGCTGCGATGCCTGCCAGCAGGCCTGCCCGCACAACGCCGATGTGCCCGCCGGCGACCCGGAGCTTACATTGGAACGGCCGGTCGCACGGGTAAATGCAGCCGATGTGCTCGAATGGACCGAGCCGGACTGGGACGTGATGACACGCGGCTCGACCACCCGCCGGGCCGGATGGACGATGTGGCTTCGCAACGCCGCGATTGCCCGCGGCAACTCCGGCGATAGCTCGGCGAGACCGGACCTGCTGCGCTTGGCGTCCGGGGCAGGCCCGGCGGCCGACGCCGCCCGATGGGCGATGGAGCGACTGCAGGATCGGCCGACTGGCGGGTGAGTTGGTTTTCGGATGTTTGACCGCCGAATCGCGCGGCAATAGGATACGGCATCCCTTGGAGAGAGGCGAATGGCCTGCGAAGATAACAACGACGTTTCGCCGCCGGACTGGATGGACATTCCGGCGATAGAGAAGGCCGTCCGGGACATACTCTCGGCCGTCGGGGAGGCCCCCGACCGCGAGGGCCTTGCCGACACCCCGGCCCGCGTCGCGCGGATGTATGCGGAGCTGTTCGCCGGTCTGCACGAAAAGCCCGAGGAATACGTGCGCGTGGGCTTTACGCAGCGCTACGACGAGATGGTCATCCTGCGGGACATCTCGTTCTACTCGATGTGCGAACACCACCTGCTGCCGTTCATGGGCAAGGCGCACGTGGCGTATCTGCCGCGGGGCAAGGTGGTGGGGCTGAGCAAGCTGGCGCGGGTGGTCGAGAGCTTCGCCCGCCGGCCACAGTTGCAGGAGCGGCTGACCTGCCAGGTGGCCGATCTGCTGATGAGCGCCCTGGATGCCAAGGGGGCGGCGTGCGTGATCGAGGCGACGCACACGTGCATGACCATACGCGGGGTGAAAAAGCCCGGCGCGGTGATGGTGACTTCCGCGATGCGGGGAACCTTCCGCAGCAACCTCGCCACGCGGACAGAGGCGATAAACCTGCTGCTGCGAAACTCCGGCTCATCGGCGCACGGCTAGGCGCCGGAAAGGGGACGATATGTCCGGGAAAGATCAGAAAGCACCGGTCGGCGAAGGCCGGAAGCGGCCGTGGTGGCGGCGGAATCTGTGGTTCATCGTGCCGGTTGTGGTGCTGCTGGCCCTCGGCGCGAGCTACCTGGCGTGGGACCTGTCCGCACGACGGGCGCTGAACCGCGAGATTGACAGTATCCGACGAGCCGGCGAGCCGTTGACGCTCGATGATATTGTCATGTCCGAAGTACCTCCCGATCTCAATGCGGTGACGCCACTAAAGGAAGCAGTCAACGTGATTCAGCTTACCAGCCATGAACGGGAGCTGGTGGGCCACGGCGCAGGGATGCCGGAACTGGTGAAGAAGTACATGGATGAGGTTGGATTAGCGCTGGATAACAACGAACAGGTATTCTCGCTGGTAGGAGAGGCCCGGCGGCGGAACGAGGTTGCTTGGGATATCCAGTGGCTTGATCGTCCCTGGTCGGAGGAGATGCCCAATTTTGCCGGGCACAGGCGTGTGGGCAGGTTTGTGGCCGTAGCGGCTTACCACGGGCATTTTACCCGGAGCGACGACCTGGCCGTCGAGAGAATACAAGATGTGCTGGCTCAAGGGCGGACGCTGGCAGAGATGCCTGCCCTTCTGCCGTATCTTGTCAGCGCCTCAATTCTCGACTTGATCAATGCAGTGGTTGAGGAAATCGCCCCCGGATTGATTGTCGGCGGGCAGGAGGGAGCGGTGTCACGGGAGGTAGTTGAAGCGCTTATCGGTGAACTGCTGGATGAACTGCCGCAGAAGAAGCTGCGACAATGTCTGCTTGGGGAGCGTGCGTCGGTATTTGCTAACCTGAGGCGGCTTATGGGGGATCGTGCAGGCGTAGAATTCATATACTCGAATCTGACAAGGTGGCAGCGGACTGGGCTCCGGCTGCCTTTCGGCAAATATGACGCTGCTCGTGTACTGTATAGGTTGGGCGCTTACGCGGAAGCGGCCCGCCGCGACACCTACCCCGGTGCACTCGCGCTGTTTCCGGATCTTGCGGAGAGATCCAAAGACTGGTTAGGACAATTACGTTTCCCTGTTTCCGATAGCGTAGTCGGGGACTATACGATGCTGTTCCAAATGCATTTCCGCAACATTGCCAACAGTCGTTTGGCTGCGACGGCTTTGGCGATGCGGCTGTATGAGCTGGATCACGGGCATCGGCCTGAGAAGCTGGAGGACCTCGTGCCGGACTATCTCGACGAGGTCCCGGCCGATCCATTCGCCGCCGACGGCTCGGCGATAAGACTGGGCGAGTGGGGCGGGCGGCGACTGCTCTACAGCGTCAGTGTCAACGGCAAAGATCAGGGCGGGAAGTATTCGTATCAACCGGACGAGTATGTGGACTGCTGGATGGAGTTCGATCTGGTCTTCTTCCTCGACGGCGACCGTCCCGGCGAGGTGTACGATCCACTGGCTGACAATCAACCGCTTATTCACCCCGGCGAAACAGATGAAAGGGACGAGCCACGAGGGGGTACGGAGTAGCAACCGACGGTGAGCGGATGGGAGCACCTGGCGTGAGACAGGCGGTTATGACCGGGCCGGTTACTTGCGGCCGGCTGGGCACGAGGAGAGGGCTTCGTCGGCGGGCGCGCTGAGGGGTTACCAGTCCATAAGCTCACGTGTGACATCGCTGAACTGGTCGCCCAGTTCTGTTCTGATCTCGGCCGCCCGAATCCCTTCCCGGCCTATGCGTTCCTGCTGGCTGCGGACTATCTTGGTCCACAGCCGGGTGAGTTCGGCCGCTTTCTTCAGGTTTGTGCCCGGCGGAATGATGCTGGATGCCTCGATGCGCCAGCCGTCGTCGGTAAGCGTAAGCTCCAGAGGCAGTTTGTTGCGTATGACGATGGCCTCGGCGGTGTCGTCGGAGGTCTCTTCAATGACCGCGTGCTCATAGTGCTTCGTGTCCTCAGGGGGCAGGTATAGCCGGGCACGCTTGTCGTAGTGAACTTCCTCCCACTGCCCGCGGCCGTAGGCGTCGATGAAATGCCGCCGGAACTCCTTCCCGGCATGGTAGAAGTCGTAAAGCGCCTCTACGACCCGCATCTCGTCTTCATCGCCGGTGATGGTCGCGAGGTGGTCCTCCCTGCGCCCCTCCAGCATCGCCTCATGCATCTCGATAAGCACATCGCGCATGGGCGACGGCGGGCCTGGCTCGTCCGAGGCCAGGTCTCGATCCGGTCTGGGGCCTTTCCTGCACCCTACGACGGTGGCGACGATCGCCGTCGCCAGCAGGCAGATTGTCAGCTTTCGCAGCATGGTCCTAAAACTCGTGTGTTACTTTGCTACCAGGTTCACCAGTCGGCCGGGCACCACGATGGTCTTGACAACGTTTTTTTCGCCGACTGCCCGGGCGACGCCGGCGTCCTCCATCGCCACCGAGAGCACCTTGTCCTCATCGGCGTCGGCGGCCACGCGGATGCGCCCGCGGACCTTCCCGTTGACCTGTACGGGAAGCTCCACGTCCGCCTCGGTCAGCATGTCTTCATCATACTCCGGCCAGAGGTGCCGGGCCAAGGACTCCCGACGGCCCAGCTTGCGCCATAGCTCCTCGGCCAGGTGCGGCGCGAACGGCGCCAGCAGCAGCATGAACCGCTGGGCCTGGGAGCGTTCGATTTTTCCGGCCTTCTGCACGGCGTTTGCGAATTCCATCATGGCGGCGATGGCGGTGTTGAACTTCATTGCCTCCAGGTCGTCGCCGACCTTTCGGATGAGCTTGTGCAACGCGCGTTCAAGCTCATCGTCGGCCGGGTCGTCCGTCACCACAGCCGAGCCGTTCTCATCGCCGGCGATCATCCGCCATACGCGCTGGCAGAAGCGGTGAACGCCCGGCACATCGCGCGGGTTCCAGGGCTTTTCGCTCTCCAGCGGGCCCATGAACAGCGTGTACATGCGGAAGGTATCCGCGCCGTACTTTGATATTACGTCATCGGGGTTGATAACGTTCTTCAAGCTCTTGGACATCTTTTCGACCGTCTCGGTCAGCTCCTCGCCGGTTTCGCGGTGGACGGGCGTCTCGCCGGAGTTATCCACCAGCTCAGGCGGTACCGGCATGCCGCGTTTGTCGCGGTGGGCGAAGCTCAGGACCATGCCCTGGTTCCGCAGACGGGCGAACGGCTCCGGTGTCGAGACGTGGCCGAGGTCGTAGAGCAGCTTGTGCCAGAACCGCGCGTACAGCAGGTGCAACACGGCGTGTTCGGCGCCGCCGACGTACAGGTCCACACCGCCGCTGCGGTTGTTGCCGGCCGGACCGAGCCAGTATTTTTCAAGCTTTGGGGAGCAGGGTCTCCGGTCGTTGTGGGGGTCGCAGAACCGCAGGTAGTACCAGCAACTCCCGGCCCACTGCGGCATGGTGTTGGTCTCGCGCTCAGCCGGGCCGGAGCAGTTGGGGCAGGTAGTCTTGACCCACTCGGCCGCGCGGGCCAGCGGCGGATGCGGCAGGGCGGTCGGGTCCGAAGACGACTCCGGCGTGAAGTCGTCCATCTCCGGAAGCAGCAGGGGCAGGTCGTCTTCGCTCAGATCGACCGTGCCGCATTCCCGGCAGTGGACGATGGGGAACGGCTCTCCCCAGTATCGCTGGCGGCTGAAAAGCCAGTCGCGGAGCTTGTAATTGACGGCCCCGCGGCCGACGCCGGCGCGTTCGAGGTCTTCGGTGATTGTGCGCTTGAACTCCGGCGTGGGCAGCCCGTCGTAGTCGCCGCTGTTGACAGCCGTGCCTTCGCCCTCGAAGCCGCGCCAGTCCTCGCCTTCCGGCGGCTGTACAACCTGTATCACCGGGAGGTCGAATTGCTCGGCGAATTCCAAGTCGCGCGTGTCGTGCGCGGGTACGGCCATGATGGCCCCCGTGCCGTAACTCAGCATGACATAGTCGGCGACCCATATGGGGATCTGCTCTCGGTTTACGGGGTTCACGGCGTACGCGCCGGTGAAGACGCCGGTCTTGATCTTGCTCTCGGCGGTTCGCTCAAGCTCGCTCTTGTTGACGGCCTGGGCGACGTACTGCTCGACCTGCTCGCGCTGCCGGTCGGTGGTTATGCGCTCGACAAGCGGGTGCTCCGGCGCCAGGACCATATATGTCGCCCCGAAGAGTGTGTCGGGACGGGTTGTATAGACGCGGATGACGTCGTCTTCGGGAGCCGCCGGGAAGACGCTCTCGCCACGGGCTTCGAACCATTCGTCGCCGGCGGCCGAGGCCAGCGGGAAGTCCACCTCCGCGCCGGCGCTGCGGCCGATCCAGTTCCGCTGCATCGCCTTGATATGGTCCGGCCAGTCCACCAGTTCCAGATCGGCCAGAAGCCGTTCGGCATAGCTGGTGATCCGCAGCATCCACTGCCGCATCGCCCGGCGATAAACCGGATGGTCTCCTCGCTCGGAGCGCCCCTCGGCCGTTACTTCCTCGTTGGCGAGGACCGTCCCCAGCATCGGGCACCAGTTGACCGGCACCTCGGCCTGGTAGGCCAGCCGGTATTCGTCTATCAGGCGGCGCTGCTGGTCGGGCTGAAGCTCCTGGAACTTGTAGAACCCGCCGGGCGTGCCGCCGACGGCCTCGACGGATTCGGAAATCGGCGGCGGCACGACGTTGCCGCCAAGATCCACAACCAGCTCCCCGGACTCTAAGTCGTGAATCAGATCGCCAATGGGTCTGGCCCGGTCCTGCTGGGGGTCATACCAACTGTTGTAGAGCCACAGGAATATCCACTGCGTCCAGCCGTAATAGTCGGGGTCGGTGGTGGAAAACGCCCTGTCCCAGTCGTAAGAGTAGCCGGCTGCCTTCATCTGCCGGATCATGTTGTCGATGTTGGCGCGTGTGGTTTCGCGCGGGTGCACGCCCT
This sequence comes from Phycisphaerae bacterium, assembly GCA_003551645.1. Classification (GTDB taxonomy): domain Bacteria; phylum Planctomycetota; class Phycisphaerae; order SM23-33; family SM23-33; genus PUND01. Next base: position 36,259 of record PUND01000112.1, read on the forward strand.
GTTCGACGGCGTATTGCTCGGCAGGCAGGCCGAAGGCGTCGAAACCGGTGGGATAAAGGACGTTTCGGCCGCGCATGCGCCAGTAGCGGGCGAGCACATCGGTTGGTGTGTAGTTGGCCGCGTGCCCGACGTGCAGGCCCGCCCCGGACGGGTAGGGGAAGAATGGCAGGATATAATAACGCGGGTTATCCGCAAAATTCTCCTCACCGGGATTGGGCTGGCGGAACGTGTTGTTTTCGTCCCAGTACCGCTGCCACTTCTTTTCGATGGATGCGAAATCGTAACCTGCCATGGTGTCTCCTGCCTGGTCTGGACCGGTCGGCCGCCGGCGGCCGAATTATGTCATGTGGACATAAGGGGCGCACCAGCGGCGTCTTTCCGCCGGGGAAAGCATGTTTGTAAGCATCTCGGCGGGGGTCGTCAAGCTCACCGGTTGTTTCCGGGACGCGATGCGGTATGGTAGAATCAAACCCGATGGCACAAGACCAAAGGAGGTTCTCATGCGACTGATAGTGACCATGGTTTTAACGTCGATTCTGTTGGCATCGGTGACGGCTTCCGACGCCAGCGCCGAAAACGACAAGGAGACCCACCCGGTGACACTTCGAGCGGGCTTCGCCAGTGTGGACATAACCCCGGAGGAGCCGATGCCGCTGATGGGTTACGCCTACCGGCAACAGAAGCTCTCGCCGGGCTTCAGCGGCGTCAGGGACCCGCTTTACGGAAGGGTTACGGTACTGGACGACGGCGGCGAGCAGGTCGCCGCGATAGTCAGCACCGACCTTTGCGTGATCCCGACGAGCATGGCGACGTCTCTGCGGGAGGCGATAGCCGAACGCATCGAGACCGTCCCCGAACGAGTCATCCTCGCCACCACGCACACGCACTCCGGCCCGAGGTTGTCATCCGGGCCGCTGGGCGGCGGACGGCAGTCTGACGAGCCGAGCTATATTGATGTGCTTCGCGAGAAGCTGTGCGACGCCGCGGCCCGGGCGGCCGGGCTTACTTTCCCCGTGGAGCCGTGGGTCCGCGAGGCGCCGCTGGGCCTGGCCTACGACCGACGCGTCGTTACCGACGAGGGCGTCGAGCACTGCTGGGGCCCGCAGGAATGGCCCGACCGAGTCCCGGACTTGGCGCACGACCTGACGCTGACCGTCCTTATGCTCCGCCAGACCAACGGACCGAGAAAGACCATCCTCTGGTCGTTCGGCGCCCATCCGGTGGTGCTGGGCAAGACTTCCCGGCTGATAAGCGCCGACTTTGCCGGTGTCGCGTGCACCATGATAGACAAGCGGCTGGACGGCGCCCGCAGCATGTTCCTGCTCGGGGCTTCCGGCGACAGCCAGCCCTGGATAGCCACCCAGGAAGACCCGGACGCTGTGGACATAGTCGCCGAGGCGGCCGCCTCGTTCGTGGTGCTGCTGGCCCAGGCGCTTCGCCCGGCAGGTTCGGAGCTTCACATCGCCTCGGAGACGGTGCAAATCGGGCGCAGCAACCTTCCACTGGCGGTCTGGCGGTTGGGCGATGCATACATAGTCGCGGCGCCGGTTGAGCTTTTCGGCGAACTCGGTGTGATGCTTCGTGAACGGCTGGACGGTCCGGTGCTGATGGCGACGCTGGCGAACGGCTGGGAGGGCTACTGGCCGACCGAGCAAGCGTTCGAAGAGGGCGGATACGAAGTCGGCGGTGCCCGCTCGCCGGGTGACGGCGAAAAACTGGTCGAGGAGCTGGTCCGACTGGCCGAGACGCTGCGCTGAGGCCTCGGGCGCTTCCGACCGAGGCCCTGACCGGAAAGGACCGGCGGAGGGGGCATCCGGTCCGGCGTCGGGGCAGCGGCGGTCATATTGACATGCCGGTCAGTCCGCCGGGGGGTTGTTCGGCTGCGAGGGTTTCCGCTCCTGCTGATAGCTCTGGGTTTTCTCGCATATGAAACGGAGGGTCTTCCGGCCTTCCGGGCTGTCGGTCAACGATTGGAACTCCAGCCCTATGATTGTCGTCCGACGCCTGGACTCGACGTGCCGCACGACGGCGTCGGTATAGATCGTTCGTCCCGCCCGGCCGAAAGCCAGGCAGGCATAGACCGGGGTTCCTTCATCCAGGTCGGCCGCGGCGCCGGGATTGACGGCGGCCCGCAAACCGCCGGCGCTGATGTCCATGACCCGGCCGGTCCAGACCGGTGTGGCAGGGGCGGCGGCAACGTCCGAAGAGCCGACCGCGAACCCCACCCGGAGCATTTCACCCTCGGGCACGGACACTCGCGAAAACGCCCTGCGCTGGATAAGGTGCGCCGCCTCTGGTCTGGACGCACGGATTGCCGGCGCCTCTATCCCGTCGGCAAGCGTCTCTGTGCCGCAACGGATGACGATGGACCTGCAGATGAGTTTGTCGGAATTGAGGCGGAATGTTACGCACAGCTCCTCACCTGGAACAAACTCCCGTGGGGTATCCGACCCGTACGGCCGGGGCAGCTCGAGCAGCAACGCATCGTCGCCGAGGCCCAGCAGTCGGCTGGAGCAGGGCACCCAGTGTCCGCTGTTGTTGTCCTGTACGCTCACGACCACCGGAATCGCGGCCTCGGCGGCCGCTTCCAGCGATTCCACGATGTCCATGGCAGGTAAATGTTTCAGACACGACATGGCTGACGATCTCCTCTACGCCCGGTCCATCGGCTCGGGTTCTGGTTTTTTGTCGGCACGAAAGGACCGCGTATTCAGCAGTTACTTGGCAAAACTTAGCGGTTGTCGCGTCGCTTCCGGCCGGTTTTGCCATGACAACCTCGGGCAATTGCGATACTTTCGCTGACAGCGGAAATCTCATAAAAGGAGATCGGATGATTGATGATGGAGTGATGCGGGTTATTGAGAAGATGGAGCGGTTCCAGCAGGACTGGTCGGACTCCTGGAACATACCCCGCGGGCAGGGGCTGCTGATGCACCAGTTGGCCCTGGCTGCCGGCTGTCGGCGGCTGGTCGAGGTCGGCACCAGCTACGGATACAGCGGGCTTTTTCTCGCCTCGGCCGCCAGGTCCGGCGGCGGCGTCCTGGACACGTTCGAGCGAAACCCAGACAAAATCGCCCAATCGGCGGAGTTTTTCGCCGAGGCGGGGCTGTCGGAGTTCGTCAACCAGCATGACGGCGACGCCCTTGAACTGCTGAAGCAGTTGGACGACGGCGTCGATTTCGTATTTCTCGACGCCACCAAGGATGAGACCGAAGACTACTGGCGGGTTATAGAGCCGAAGCTCGCCCCGCGATGCATAGTGGCCGTGGACAATACCTCCACCCACCCCGAACAGCTCGGCGGTTTCGTGCGGATGCTGCGCCGGCTGGAGGACTTCTCCAGTTGCGACGTTCAGGTGGGGCACGGGTTCGAGCTGGCTGTCCGGCCGGGCTGATAAGCCACGCGGAAGGCCCATTCGCTCACCCTTTGCGATAAGTTATGCTGTGCCGAGGAAGTTTTCAGACAGGGAGTCGGTGTGTACAGGATCGGTGAAAAAGAAATCGAGGCGGTCCGCAAGGTCGTAGAGTCCGGACAGCTATTCCGCTACCACAAGGGTCGTACGGCCGAGTGGACGCGGCGGCTGGAAGGGGCGCTGAGCAGGAAACTCGAAACAAAACACGCCCTGGCGGTATCCAGCGGCACGGCCGCTCTTATAACGGCCCTTGCGGCCATGGAGATCGGTCCGGGCGACGAAGTCATTGTGCCCGGGTACACGTTCATATCCTCGGCGCTTGCACCGCTGGCGGTAGGGGCCGTGCCGATTATCGCCGAGGTTGATGAGACGCTGACGCTCGACGCCGCGGACGTCGAGAGCAAGACCACCCGCTACACCAAGGCCATCGTCCCGGTCCACATGCTGGGGCTGCCCTGCCGGATGGATTCGATTCTGCGTTCGGCCCGCCAGCAGGATGTTCCTGTGCTCGAGGATGCCGCCCAGGCCGCCGGCGGCTCGTACCGGGGCAGGCGTTTCGGCACGCTGGGCCGCGCGGGCATACTCAGCTTCAACCATTACAAGATAATCTCATGCGGAGAGGGCGGCGCGCTTGTAACCGACGATGCCGACCTGTACCAGCGGGCATTCGTCTATCACGACGGCGGGTGTGTGTTTTTTGACGAAGAGGCCGCCAGCCGGCCGGAGTTCTTCGCCGGCGTGAACTACCGTGTCTCGGAAATCCAAAGCGCGATAATGAACGAGCAGTTGAAGCGGCTCGACGGCATCCTGAACCGCCTCCGCCGCCGCAAGGCAGCAATGACAGAGGAGTTCGCCCGGTCGCGGAGTTTCCGGCCTTCGCGATGCAACGACGCCGAAGGCGACTGCTCCACGCATCTGCCGCTGCTTTTCGAGACGGCCGACGATGCGCTGGAGTTTGTGGAAGCGAACCGGCATACCACGCCGATGTTCCGGCCCATCGACACCGACCGTCATGTGTACACCAATTGGGAGCCGATACTCCGGAAGCGCGCGCGTCATCGGGCGATGGACCCGTGGAAATGGGCAAAGAGGCAGATAAGCTATTCCCGGGACATGTGCCAGCAAACGCTGGACATATTGTCCAGAACGGTCTGTCTGCCGGTGCCGCTGGAGCCAACCGTCAAGGAAGTCCGCTCCACGGCGAAGTCGCTGCTGTAGAGGGGGTGCGCCTCCCGCCGGCGGCAATGCTGCCGCGGACAGGCGGATAGTCAGTCCTGTGGGTCGCCGGACGTCAGATACGCACCGAACGGCACGTGATCGGACGCCGCCGCGTCCGAGTCTTCACGGTCGGTTTCCCAGCCGAGTCGTTGCTGGACCTCGTGGCCCATCTCGACGGCCTGCTCGAACGTCTCCCGGCCCCAGGCGAATATGTCGGGGCTGTTGGGCAGATGCCCGAGGTAATAGCCGCCGAGGAACGCCCCGGTCAGCAGTATCAGAACAAAGGCCCGCTTCATGCGTCCCCAGACCTCCTCAGAGCGGTCGAACGGGACCACCCCGCTCGGCTCGCATGTCCATCTTAACAGTAGGACTCAATCCGACCAAAGGCAAACCGCCCGGTGGACAAAAACCGCGGCTGCCTCCTCGCTTAATGTGGCGGGCGCTACTCAAGTGTACGGCCCGGCGGTCCGATACGTCGGCAGTGAGGAAATCTTCCCGGCTCACTATCCCGCCGGAGAAGCTCTTCAGGACTATCAGGAGAGGACAGGTGTTGTTACCTGCACCAGACGTTCGCCGGGGGGATGGTTTCACGATGGTGGAAGTGCTTATTGTCGTGATGCTGCTGGGCATCCTGGCGATGATAGTCATTCCCCGCTTTACCGACGCTTCTGAGCAGGCGCGTGAGTCGGCGCTTGCCACAGATCTCCAGACCCTCCGGAGGCAAATAGAGATATACACCTCCGAGCACAACGGCAGGGGACCTCATATAGACCATAACGGGAACCTCGACCCCGTTCGGCTGGTGGCCCGGCTTACCGGCAGGACCGCCACAGACGGCAGAATCGACGATGACGGCCCCCACGGCCCGTACATACGTCGCTGGCCTGCGAATCCCTTTGTCCCCGACCCCATCGCAAGGACCGTCAGGTTCGGCGAAGGCCCGCCGCCAAGGGATGGCACCAGCGGGTGGTACTTCGACACCCGCTCCGGGATGCTGTATGTCAACTCTGTGGAAGGCCCGGGATAGCAGCCGGCGCCGCAGGTGGCAGCGACGCCGCCGGCGGCTGATTTATTCCAGAATGCCTTCCCCGACATCGAGTGCTCGCAGATACTGGGCCTCGGCGATGGCGTGGTCTTCCCATGCGGCCGCGAGTTGCGGAAGGAACGATTCATCTGGCGGAATGCGCAGCGCCCGCTGGATGGCGTCCTCGATGGTCGAGCCGGCCTTGACGTGCTCCAGGAACCGCCGGAACTGCTCCTGTGTCATCCTTTCGTGCAGGAAACTGACGAAACTGAACGACTTGGCGTAGAACACCTCCGGGTCGTCCAGGTCCGCGCGGTCACTTCGAAAGAGCCGGTCGAGCGAACCGCCGTCGCCGGCTGCAAGGGCGCTGCCGGCCAACAGGATCCGTTTGTGGTCCACCTCCGCCTCGGCGAGCATCGCAAGACCCTCGTCCAGAAACAGCGGACAGTGCGATTCGCCGAAGAATTCGTGTATCACCAGGTGGGCCAGTTCGTGCGGGAGCTTGCGGTCGAGCATGGCCGCGTCAAACGTGCCGTCCGAGTCCATCTGCGTAAGGTCGATACGCCTGACGATGCCGTCGGGTGTGTACCGGAGCGTGAAGCTTCCGCCGGCGTACTCGGGTGCATCCTCGGCGTGTTTAAGGAATTGCTCACGGTCGGCCCAGACGTATATTTCCACGGTGTGCGGCCAGGCCTGCCCGCCCAGGATTACCCCGCAGATGCGTCGCAGTGAGTCCTCGGCCAGCTCCGTGACCAATCGGGCTACTTTCGGGTTCGGCGCCCGCACGATGAAGTGCTCGCTGCTCTCGGTGTAAATCCGGTCGCGGACCTCAGCAAGCTCGGCCAGCTCGCTCGGCGTAAGCCGCTCACTGGGAGTGGATGGATTATTCGTTGTTGGTGGGGGTGCCTCGCATTCCTGCAGTCGCCGGCGGACGGACCGCCGCAGCCGGGCAGAATCGCAGGACGCCAGGTATTGTCGATAGGCCTCGGCGGCCCGGTCGTACTGGCCCCTGTGGCGCCTGACCTCGGCCAGAATCAGCCACGCCCTTGGGACCGGGTCGGTTTCGTTCTCCGTCAGGTCCTGCGCAAGACCCTCGGCCAGGTCGTACTGCCCGTTCCGGTAAGCTTGTATCGCCGCCTGCATGCCGTCGATATCCACCGCACGCATCGAACCGCCGGCGAGGGTTGCGAAGACGGCTATCGGCAGGACGGCCACTATGAGCGAGTCAGTTCTTGCCATGGAGTTCGTTGGTAAGTGTCCGGCGCATGGACTCGATCCTCTCGAGGTCGCCCTGCGCCCACTGGGACTCCATTACCAGCTCCTGAGGGTACGGCTCGGTCAGCTGAATGATATCCCGCAGGTCCTCCCGGACGGTGTCTAGGTGGCGGATCATTCGCCTAACGAGGGCGTTGTATTCCCGTGAGGTCATCTCCTCCTCCCCCAGTGTATCGAGAGTCTCGTCGAACCTCCGGGCGCCCGCCTCCACCTCCTTGCGCAACTGGGCTATTCGTTGCCTGGCCATCTCAACGCGATAGCTCCTGGCTATTTCGGGGACCATTGCGTCGGCCCGGTCGAACGCGCGGGTGGCCTGGAACCATCGGGCCCTGGCGGCCTCCGGGTCCGACTCGGCAAGCTTGCGGGCCTCGTCCATCTCGTCACGTCCACGGTGGATTTCCTTTATTGCGCGGTCGCGGAGTGCCGCGGACAGGACCCGCGGTTCGGTCAGGGAGGCCGGTCCGGGCGCCATCTCGGAGCCGGCGTTGTCCAAGAGACTCGACTGAGGGGGGTAAGACTCGGTCAGCACGTACATGCCGTCGGGGTTGGTTTCCAGCAATTTCTGTATTGCTGCGTACTTGGCCTCGCAGGGCGGCTGGGTCTTTTCCGCCAGCCGTCGAAAGGCGTCCGCGGCGCCGGCGAATTGTCCGCTCCTGAGCAGGGCGTGAGCGCTCAGATACAACAGTTCCTGCTCGTGTTCGGGGTCCGTGACCACCGACTCCAGTTTGGGCAGCAGGTCTTCCAGCAGTTCGTGGTGACGGCCGGCCTCGAGTTTGCCCCGTGCAAGCTGAAGCGTCTGTTCGGCGTTTCGCCATCGGCCATCGGCATGGACGTAGCCCAGGGCGGACCTGGCGCCGGCGTGGTCGTCGTCGAGTTCGATAACCTGCCTGAAAAGCCCCCGCGCCCGCCGGGCAAGGTCATTCTGTTCGGCCCAGAGGGCGATCTCGAAAAGTTCGTCCGGGTCTTCGCGATCCACTTCGGAGAGCCGGCCGGCGAGCATCAACTCCGGGGTGTCGGCGAATTCGATATTGGCCACCTGGTCCCGCGAGAACTCCAGCGTTCCATAGCCCATCTCGATCAGGACGGTGTCTTCCTGGACGGTGACTATGCCAGTGAAGCTGCGGCCGTCGAGCAGGACCAGACGGTCCGCCCAGACCGACGCGGCCAGTGTTAACAACAACAGCATTGCCGCCAGCCGTCTTATCATGGCGTCAGATGCCCTTGCTCGAGTCCGGGGTTGTGCCTGATGCGATGCGCACAGTCACCTCACCCGCTGATCCTCACTACAATGAGTATATACCATTAGACCCGCTACCGCTACCCATTGGTTGTATGAGTTTGGAGATTTTGCGATGGAATGTGCCTTGTCACCTCACGGAAATCGGGTAAAATAATGATTGCTTCGGAGGTGATCGGGTCGCGGAGACCCGATCGCCCCGGCAGGGACGCTGGGGTGGCGCTCGAAAACAGGCGGAGGCCGGCCAGTCGCGACGGAGGAGCCGGCCGCCATAAATCCAGGGCCTGCTCAAGTGTCCCGACCAGTCAAAACGCTCCTTTTGCTGTTTACGTTAGTCCTTCTTTCCGCGTTTGTTATCCAGCGAGGCCCTTCGGACGACGACTCTGTGTCCGCCTCGGCACGGACCGAAGGCCCGGGCAGGTCGCTTCCGGCCCTTGCGGCGCTGGAGAACAGGCCGGGGCACGCAACAGCGGCGCCGCGGGTCTCATACGCACCGGCATCACCGCCTCGGCCGGTGGTTGTGGACCGTCCGGCGCGGGCGGATCGGCCTGGGCGGCGGGACCGACCCACACCACAAAGCGCCCCGGCCACCAGGACCATTCGCATGGAGGTGACCGCCTACTGCCCCTGCCCGAAGTGCTGTGGGGAGTACAGCGACGGCATCACCGCCAGCGGAGAGGACATCCACGCAAACGGAAGCCGCTTCGTGGCCGCCGACACCAGCATCCTGCCTTTCGGGACGATGGTGTCCATCCCGGGTTACAATAACGGTGAACCGGTTCCGGTGCTCGATCGCGGCGGGGCGATCAAGGGCAATCGGCTCGACGTGTTCTATCTATGCCACGACGAGGCCCTCCAGTGGGGCAGACAGCATCTGGAAGTGACCGTGTATCTGGACTGATGCGGCTTGCCGGAGGGACTGCCAGGGGTGTCCATGCTTCCGGCTCTCCGCCGCAGTACCTTTCGCTCATGCTTCTGCAGGGGCGGGGGTCGGGTAGCAATGTGTCCACGATGCATTGTAGGGTGTTTGCCCTACTGCTTTCCCTGGAGCAACTTATCCGCCCGCGCTGCGCCGGCAGAGGGACCGGCAGGGCCGCGAAGTTTTTTCGGTCGAATCGCCGAAAAACTCACACTGTTCAACAAGCAGTCTAAGCTCCAGTCAATCATGCACATGTGTCCGGCTCCGGCGCCGTTTCAGATGCACGGGCCGCCAAACGCCCGCATTGGGCCTTGAAACGGGTTGTGGCCCTCCTTAGAATCCATAATGAAAGGCGCGAGCGTTCTCCGGCGATAGAGTCGGCAAGTCTGTGTCCGCACCTGCTTCAAATGAGTTTCGAGGATTTACGAATCAAATACTCAGCGCCGCCGGTTCGGCGCGTTCGGAAGAGAGCCACCTGTCAGTTGTGCAGGTAGGGGCCTCCGAAAAGGACGTCGGTAAAGGACGACGGGGAGGTATGGAAATGAAGCTGTGCATACGGATCACGTTCGACGGCGATGGCAACTACACGGCGATGTGCCCATCTCTGCCCGGATGCTGTTGTCGAGGGCGCACTCGCGAAGAGGCCAAGCAGCGGCTGGATGAGGCCATCCGCGGATATCTCGCCGCGGTGAGCGACTTCGTCCCGGAAAACCTCATGCACGATGTCGTCGAGGTCTGAAACGAGCCGCCTGATGCCACTTCGCCGCCAAACAGCGAAGACCGAACCATCCGCGAGTTGACGCTCTTCGGTCCGGCTGCCCTCGTAGCCCCGCCTGGCAGCCCATCGCCTATTTGAATCAATGGTCAATCCGCGCGCCGCCTGTCAGCGGGCCGGATCGTCCGGCGGTCGAACCTGCCGCACCCGGCGCCTGTGCAGTAGACTGGACGCGGCATGCTGGGCGCTCAGGACCATTTGAGCACGGCCGATGCGCCCGCCGGAAGAGAAAGCCGGCACCGGCGCCGCTCAACTGCCAGCCGCTGTCCGCTGATAAGCTCATCCGCCTGGTGTGCTCTGCCGAACGGTCGGCCGTGGACCGATATTCGGCGGTCGTCGCCGCCATTGATTATCCAAAGCAGTCGGCTCCTGCCGGCCCGACCCCATCGATAGGTGAGCAGCTCATTGCCGTCACCGGCATCCACGTCGAAGTCGCGCCGCACGCCGGCATCCTCGCAGATGGCCTCTATAAGCGCCTCCAGGGCCTCGTTCCGTTCGCGACGGTAGCCGCGGCCCGGGAAGGACCCGACCACATACGCGACGCCCTCGCCGACACCCTTGCGCACCAGCAGCGGCTGGTCGTGCTCGTTGACTGAAAGCACCTCCGCCGACCGCGGCGCCTTCAGCGGCGTTATGAACCCGGAGATCGGCAGATCGAATTCGCGCCGGCCCAGACTTATCGGGATTCGCCCGTCGGCGGGCAATTCCCTTCGCCCGAGGTCACTGACGCCCAGCGATCGCATGAACGTTCGCTCGTCCGGGTAGCGGTACCAGCCCTGCTCGTCGTAGGCGTCGGCCTCGGCCTCGACCAGCACCCGACCGCCGCCGCGTATGAACCGGACGATCCGCTTCCTGGCCCGCTCCGGCAGTACCAGGGGCCAGGGCATCAGCAGCACACTCAGTCGCTCCAGATCATCGGCGTGGTGTGCTTCGACGAAGTCATAAGGTATCCGCAGCCGCTCCAGGGCCGTCGCATAGCCGTTGACCGCATCGACGGCCTCCTCGGCCTTGCCGCGCTCGGCCCAGTTGAGCATGTAGCCGCCCGGCACGAACAGCACGCCCACCCGAGCCGGTTCGGGCGAATACGAGTCGATGAGTTCGCGGTGTTGGTCGATGAAGCCGGCCGTCTTTCGCATGGCGTCCAGCCGCTGCTCTGCGAGTCCGTCCCAACCGTTGAGGCCGAACCCGCTCGACTCCCGGCCGAATACCTCATCCCGCCAGCACCAGAAGATTACGCCCTTTGCCCCGCGTGCCATCGCCTGTGCTATCCAGCGCTGCTGGCTGGCCGGGTCAACGCTGGGCTGGGCCTCAAGCCCGCTGCGGGCCGAGCCGCCCTGCAACTCGCTGACCCAGGTTTCCTTGCCCCGGTTGGCCGAACGGCTCGACTCGACTCGCACGCCGAAGCCCGCCTCGTCTATCCCCTTGCCCCAGAGGGGGAAGTGCGAGCACCCGAACCCGTCCAGCTCGTCGGCGAGATCCCAGTCCACGCCTCGGCAAAGCGTCTGCTCCCAGCCGTAGCCGGTGTTCTGTATGGCGGGTTGTCCGCAGTGGGCGCTGATGAAGTGCTCCGAATTGGCGCTGCTGATCGCCTCGTAGCGGAACCGCGTATGGGCGGCCGCGCGGTCGGCGAGAAACCGCAGAAACTCGATGACATCCACGAACGTGCCGTGGAACATGCGGTTGGGGTAAACGTCGTCCCAGCTTGTGTATCGCCTTCGCCAGGCGCGGTTAAGCCCGTCGAGTCCGCCGTGGCGCATATCCAGCCAGCGGCGGAACTCCGCCAGAGTGCTCGGGCAGTAGCAGACGTGCCCCGATGCGTGGACACACCAGCGGGTCTCGTTCCAGCAGTCCCAGGCGAGCAGATTGGAGGCGCCGGCGTAGTGCGAGGCGATGTCGGTAAGGAACCGGCGCATCATCTCCGCCACCCGCGGGTGATCGAAGCATCCTCCGGGGGTAAGGCCGACGTTGCACTCGCCGCGCGTCATGGACTCTACGGCCCGGCCGGTGTGGTCAACCAGGCGGCCGTCCGGCACCAGCCGGTGAATCCAGAACGGGTGAATCTCGGCGATGGTGCTCAGAATAACGCCGAGGCCCTTCTGGTCGGCCAGCGAGACAAGCTCGTCGTAATCATCGTAGCGGAACAGGCCCGGCTCGGACTCTATCCAGCCCCAGATAGCCCAGAGCTGTACCGCGTCCAGCCCGGCGTCGCGCATACGCGAAATGTCATCCGCCCAGAAACGCTTCTCGGGAAAAGGCGGGCGGTAGTATTGCGTGGCCAGAAACATGTCGGTCCTCATTTGTGAGTGTGGCATTTACCGGACGGCGGCCCGTCCGCCGTTGCGTTGTGACGGCGGTTATTCCACCATCATCGCATCATGTCAAGCGCCGCGACCGGCTGGACGTCGGGTCGCTGGTTTGACAGCCCGGTCGCCGCGCGACAGAATCCGCTGGCCGCGACAGGCGGGTGGTTGATTCAAGAGAGGACTGAGTGATGGTGTATCAGAGTCGTATCGAGCTGCGGACATCGGGGCAGCGGGATATCCACGACATTACCGATCAGGTTCAGGCCGCGGTAAGCGAATCCGGCGTCCGGACAGGAACGGTCAACGTCTTCAACGTCGGCAGCACCGGCTGCATCGGGACCATCGAAATGGAGCCGGGCCTTCGAGAAGACCTGCCCGACCTGCTGGACAAGATCGCCCCGCCGAGCCGCCAGTGGGGCCATGAGCGGACCTGGCACGATGGAAACGCCCATTCGCATCTCCAGGCGACGCTGATGGGGCCGTCGCTGACCGTTCCCGTCGCCGACGGCCGGCTCGTGCTGGGGACCTGGCAACAGGTCTTCCATCTCGAATGTGACATAAAGCCCCGCCACAGGACGGTCATCATAACGGTAAACGGCGACTGATGCTTTCAGAAGGGCAACGCCGTGGTCCGGCTGATGCTCGTACCCGCTATTGCCGGCCGCGCAGGCGATGAAAATGCCGGTGCCGGTGAGCGAGAGCAAGCTCATCGGAGAAAAAGCCGCGGTTGATCGAATGGTTGCCTTCGGCCGCCAATTAGGCAGTCCGCGGCAGACGGCTCATGAGTTCAACTGCTCATGCGAATGTGAAGTATGCGCCGGGTGGCGGGCGTGACCTTCACGCGATCGTCAATACGCAGAGGCGCCAGATAGACGATGCCCAGCTCATCTCGGACGGTGACCACCTTTTCGCGCTGGTCGGAGGGGAGCTTCGCATTGGTCAAAAAATCGCTGACGGTCTGCCGACCCGGCGCTCCCAACGGGAGGAAGGCGTCGCCTTCCCGCCTCGGACCGGCCCGCAGCCGGCCCCGGACGGTGTCGGCGTCGAGCATTTCCTCCCCGGCTGCCGGTGCGCGACGATGCGCCTCGAACGCGCCGCCGTCCAGCGGACCGACCTCGCATATGATCCGTCGGCCATCGGCAAGTTGAGTCTCACCGGGGCAGTTCAGTATCACTTCCGCCGCCTCCGCCGGTTGCGGCTCGCCGGCGCCCCGTATTGTAAGCACCAGATCGTCCCCATCGCGGCGGACGACGGCGCCTCCCGGCAGGGAGACGGCGCCGGAGGATTCATCCTCGGCCAGGTGGGCCAGCTCCGCCAGCCGGTCCGCGCCGACCGACCTCATCGGCGCCCCCAGCCGCTCAAGGGCCGAGCGCAGGGCGGCCGTCCTGACGGCGATGTGCTCTGCGGCCAGATCCTCCGCGGACAATACGGTCCTGTCCGGTGCGGTTCCGCGGACGGCCCGGTCGAGCAGTTCACAGGCCCGCTGGTCCAAGTAATCCTCGACCTGGGCCGCGGCCTCGGACAGCCGAAGAATCGCTTCATCGGCCCGCCGGTTCAATCGCTCGTGCAACAGCGGCAGCAACTCGTGGCGGATGAAGTTTCGAGCGAAGCCGGTATCGACGTTTGTCTCATCGTCTCGCGTGTCCAGCCCGGCGCGGGCGATGAACCGTTCGATTAGCTCGCGCCGTGCCCACAGCAGGGGGCGGATGAGTCGGATGTCCGATCCGCCCAGAGGCCTGGTCGCCGGGATGCCGGCAAGACCGCGCAGATGCGTGCCGCGGACGACCCGGTGCAGGACGGTCTCGACGTTGTCGTCGGCGTGGTGCCCGACGGCCACAAGGGCCGCCCCGACGTTTTCCGCGGCTCGGCGGAGAAAATCGTATCGCAGCATCCGGGCGGCCTGTTCGATGCCCTGGCCCTGGCTGCCGGCCAGTTCCGCGGCGTCGGCCCGCTCCATAAGGCAGGGCAGGTCCCAGCGACGCGCGAGTTCGGCGACGAACTCGGCGTCCTCGTCCGCCGCCCGGCGCAGACCATGGTGCAGATGCGCAACCGTGAGCCGGTACGCCCGGCGCCGGTCACCGGCAAGCTCTCGCAGCGCCGCCAGCAGCGCGACGCTGTCCGGTCCACCGGATACGCCGACCACCACGGCCGCGTACGGCGCGATGAGCCGCCTGGCGTCCAGTAAAGCCGCTACGGATGCGACGAATGTGTTTTCGAGGGAATCGTTCATCTGTTGAAGCTACGTCCGGTGATTCGTCATGCCGTCTGGAGCCGGCTGGACGCCCCGGCCGTGGCCGCTGGACCGGCCACTCGCGCACACTTCCAGCTCAGCCGCTTCGGGCACCCGCCGCCTGAGCCAAGGCAAACGGCGCCCGCCGGTTTGCCCTCGGTCGTTACGAGGTTATACTATCACGCTGCTTAGGGAAGGGAAACGTACCCCATGAGGCCGAGGCCGCGCCGCCGACATTACCTGGCATTGCTCATATTCGCGGCGGTTGCGCTGTTCGGCGTGTATTTCGCGATGCTGGACGACCGGCTCAGCGACGAGCAGGTCCACATCGCCACCGCCTCGGCCAGGCGCCACGATCCGGAACTGTACCCGACCGATCCCGTTTTCGGTCCGAGCGGGCTGTGGAAGCTACACACCCCAGCTCTGCAGGGCATCCTGGAGCTGTCGCTTATCCCCACCGGCTACGAGGACCTGACGCTGCCGTTCCGCCTGCTGACCGGCGTTACGGTGATGATCTACCTGTGCGGCATGTACGCGCTGCTTTACAGGCAGTGCAGGAGCTGGTCGGTGGCGGCTTTCGTGGCCGTGTTGAGCTGCACGATTGTGGACGCCCTCGGCGGGTCTTTCTGGGGGGTGGGGCCTTTGTCGTCTATCACGCCGGCCGGCATGGTGCAGGCGCTTGTTCCGCTGGTCATGCTGGCCTATCTGCGCTATCGCGACCAGTGGCGGGCGCTGCTGGTATTCGCCTTTATCGGGCTTTGCGGCAACATTGACCTGATAACCGCCATCAACCTGACGCTGGTTCTGATGGTGGCGCACCTGGCCGACGGCGGGTTTCGCCCCAGGCGCTGGCTTTCGGCGGCCGGGTGCGGACTGGCTGCCCTGGTGGCCGCGGCGCCATACGCCGGCTATTACCTGTCGCTTCAGCGCGCCATGACCCCCGCCGACGCCGAACCGGCGACGGCCGAGGCCGTCCAACGCGCCCTGGAGCTTGCGCGGCCGGATGTGCTCTATCCCCAACTGCTGCTTCCGCTGCTTTACTGGCTGCTGATGGCCGCGGTGCTGGCAGCGCCGACATTGATAGTGCTGTTCCGCGCCGAGCGCTATCACACCCGCGACGGGCGGTTCTGGGTGTGGTTCATCGGCGTGGCGCTGGCGGTGGCGTTGGTGCTGCATGGCCTCAGCCAGATCGTCGGCTCGGTACGTGGCCGGGTGCCGCCTGTAATAGACTTTGTGCAGGCCTCGGCGCTGGTGATGTTGCCGCTTTACCTGCTGTTCGCCCAGGGGGTGACGAACCTTTTCCGTCTGTTCTCGACGCAGCGATGGCTGGTCCGCTGGGCGTGCGTGGCTCTGATAGTGCTCTGGATGGGGCCGGCGGAGAATCTGCGGGTCCCGCGGCGGGCGCTGGCGGATGTGGCGACATCCATGCTCGATGAGGAAGACAAACCGCGATATGTGCGACGCCATCAGGAGCAGCGACAGAGGCAGAAGGAGCTTGAGGCCATCGCGGGATGGGCGCGGCATAACACGCCCGAATCCTCCGTATTCGTTACCGATCTGATTCAGTTCCGCATGAGGAGCCGTCGGGCGATAACGGCCAGCCGCGGAGACCTGGGGCATGTATTCTATCTGACGCCGCATAAACTCAGTGAGTGGACAGAGAGGGTGGTGGACCAGCAGCGGGTGGTGCATGGTCCGCCGGCGGGGCAGGCCGACCCCGAAGCCGTCAAATCCTATGCCGGACGGCTGGCGGAGGTTGAACTGTTCGAAGAGGCCGAGCAGTGGCACGTCATCCTGGACGCGAACGTATCGCCCGAGGAGCCGGAACCTCTGGAGCCGGTGGTATCCGAGCAATGGGGTCGCAGCTATCGGCTGTATCGGCTTCCATAACGCCGCCAAAGTCTATCGGAAAGCAACCTTGAAAAAATCAGCGATTACAATACTGGCCCTGTCGGCGGTAATGTCGTTTGCAATGGGCTGCGGGCGGTTGATTAACGAGGGCGTTGGTGTGGTTGTCGGGCCGCGAGGGGTGTACTCGCCGCTGGAGCCGCTTCCCGATGCCGCGGATGCTCGGCCGCTGGCGGACTACCAGCGGTTCGAGCTTGGGCATTTCCGGCAGGACGCCGCCGGCGGAACGCCCCCGGCGCTGTTCGCGCTGCTTCCAGGCGAGTTTGCCAGGCAGGTGCGTCAACATGACCTGCCCGATGTGCGGGGCGGTAAGACCGCGATAGTCAGCGGGCACATACTGCATTACGAGGAGGCGAATATCTTCGGGCACGCGTTCGGGCCTGTCGAACAGGTCGTCGCCCGAGTGGAGCTGACGGACGCCGAGACCGGCCAACTGCTGGCCGCGGCGCTGTGCATCGGACGAAACGAAGAGACGCTTACCTCCAGCGTCAGAGACAGGACCGCCGGTCTTGCCAAGGCCATAGCCAGCTGGATAGCCGCCAACTTTCACTGACCGGAGCCAGTCCGCCGCGCCTATCAAAAGCGCCCCGCGAAAAGCTCCACGGGGCGCTGTGTATTTCACGGCTGTCCGGGAATCCGCAAGGCCCGCTTCGCCGCTCGCACACATGCAATGCCCGGCTCGGTAGTCAGGCCCTTATCCCGGCTGCTCAATGGCGGCTCAGAAGTCCTCCGCGCCTTCCATAGGTCCGTAAGGGTCGTGGGGATGCGGCTGCGCCGGTGCCATCGTCTCAAGGGCTGCTGTCACAATGTCCCTTACCATCTCCGACGGTATGAACGCCACGCTGTGCGACGAGCCGTCTTCGGTTACGGCCATCGCGGCTGTAAGCGGGACGTCGGCCTCAAACTCCAGCGGCGGCATCATGCCCGGCCCCATCAGCGCCTCGGAGCCCCGCTCGATGGCTGTAAAGAGGTTCTTCAGGTTGAACAGCACCAGGGCCGACGTACCGTCCGGCATGTACTTCATCGCCGTCTGCGTGCCCTCGTGTGTGGGGATGGGGCCTTCGCCGGCGGTCATTTTCAGCATCTCTTCCATGAAGGCCGCACCGCCGCCGAACGACACCACCAGCGTCTGATCGTCCGGCTTGGCCATGCGGAACTGCACCTTCGCCTCGCCGAGCACCGCGGCCATCTCCTCTTTCTCATACTCAGGCATCTGCTCCAGGTCGGGGTGGGTAAGCTCCACGGTGTCGATGCCGACGTCGCGGATGGTCTCCACGGCCTCGTTGTGCCTTATACGCAGGTCCTCGGCCTCTCCCGGAGGGGCAAACCCCTTGATGAGGTTCTCGACGTGTCCGAGTGAATCCATAACCAGCGCGGTCGTGGCGTCGGCGTCCCTGGACTGCATCACCACGCCGAGCGAGAAGACGCCGGCATCCTCCGGAGCGGCTCCGACGACGAACTGGGCGTTCGTGACCTGCTCGTTGAACCCCAGCAGTATCCTCTCAAGCTCACTCTTGGCGTCCGCACTGAGGACATCTTCGCCAAGGAGGTCCCCGATCATGTCCAGGTATTCCGAGAGGTACTCCTGCTCGGCCTCGGGCGCTTCTGAGCGTCCGTCCACGCCCGCCGCCAGGACATACGGCATATCCGGCAGGCGATCCACCAGTTCCGGGCGGACACGGCGATGGGCGGCCATTATCCTGCCGAGCGTGCTGTCCGGCACGAAGCGCATCAAATGTTCAAAAACCAGGCCCTCATCCACGAACCGTCCGGCTACCAGCATGCCCTCGATCTGCGAGATATACCGGCGGTTCCATTCCATCAACTTCGCCGCGTTCTCCGGGGACATCTCCGGACCGAACATGGCGGCCGGGCCGGACTGACCCATGGCGTCGCCGGCGAGCATCTGCTGTTCGGCGGACTCCAGCAGCTTCTCCATAAAAGGGCCGGCAATCTGCATGTTTATGTAGCCGGCAATGTCGGCTTTGCCCAGGACGGCCTTTTCATCGGCGCTAAGTTCGTCCTCCGCTGTGGGGCCATCCGCCTGTACGGCATCAAGCACATCGGCCCGCATGCTGAAAACGACATAGCCGTCGTGCTCCATTGCGAGAACCGGCAGGCCGTCAGGCGACACGGCCGTGTAGCCCCCGACCTGCTCGGTAGCTACCGACTCGGGCAGCAGCCCCTCGATACTGCTTGCGGGCACCCACACGGCGAAAGGCATTTCGCCGAGCATGGCCATGGCGTCGTCCAGACCGCCGTCCATCTGCTCGGGTATCTCAAAACCGAATTGCTGGAAGTCCATCACCGCGATGGCAAACCCGCCGTCGGGCTTGAAACCCTCGCCCGGATCGACCTGCTCCTTTATCATCGCCAGCAGGCCATCGGGCATCTGTTCCCGGACCATCTCGCCGAGGCCGATGTCATCGAGGAACTTGTCCATGCCATCGGTCATCGCCCGGATGTCCCGGACCATGACGAAGCCCATGGCCTCGGCGGGAATCCGCCGGATTACCGGCTCGGGTGAGACGGGTTCGGCCTGGGCGGCCGCGCCCGCGCACAAACTTCCGAGTACAAGCACCGCCAGTGACAGTTTCGCAACGCGCATGGCATTCTCCTGGAACGACGAGTTAGTCCTGTAAGCCGTTACGTTCGGCTCCGAAATCATTTGCCCCAACCTCCTTCATCCTAATCAGACTATCGGCGAGCGAGGCGGTTTGCAATAGAATTGCGGTCAGATTACGATGCAACTCCGTCGGCCGCTGTCCGAAAGCAAGTATATGCATCTTGGTGAGCCATTTTCCGAACATTCTTTGCCGGAAGCGCCGGGGCGGGTCGTCGTGGTCGCGGATGACATTTCCCGTCGTGTGAGGGAGCTTTCCGAAGCCATAGCCGCCGACTACAGCGACCGCGAACTGACCATACTGGCGGTGCTGACCGGGTCGCTGATTTTCCTGGCGGACCTGATCCGCAAAATGCCGGTGATGATGCGGGTGGACCTGGTGAGCGTCAGTTCCTATCCCGGCCGAACCACCACCAGCCGCGGGCCGCGAGTAACCACCCCCTGGACGGCAGATATGGACGGACGGGATGTGCTGATAGTGGACGACATACTGGACTCCGGCGGCACGCTGAAGATGCTGCGGGAAGCGGTGCTGAAAGCCGGCGCCGCGGATGTGCGGACCTGCGTGCTGCTGAGCAAAAGCCGCGACGACCTGTCCGAACGTGTCGAACCCGAATACGTGGGCTTCGACGTGCCGGATGAGTTCCTCATCGGCTACGGGTTGGATTACGACGGATTCTACCGCA
Organism: Phycisphaerae bacterium; assembly: GCA_003551645.1. Classification (GTDB taxonomy): domain Bacteria; phylum Planctomycetota; class Phycisphaerae; order SM23-33; family SM23-33; genus PUND01. The sequence goes on from PUND01000112.1 coordinate 55,869, forward strand.
ACCTCCCCGATGTCCGGGCGTTGGCGCAAAAACCGGAGGCGTCGCCATGAGTCCCCCGGCGGATTCGGCCAACCCCGCAGCAACCGGTGCCGATGTCGCCTCGGCCCGGCAGATACTCCAGGGTGGCGAGGAGATTATCCTGGCGATCAAGCCCAGCCCGTGGTTTGTGGTGCTGGCCTCCTGGCCGGTGGTCCTGACGGCTGCGGTGGTGGCAGGGGGCGCCTACGCCGCGTCGGAATGGTTCACGGCGGCGCTTCCGCGGGGGCTGATATACCTGCTATGCTTGGCCGCTGCCGCCGGCAGGGTCATGGTTGCTTCGCTGCAGTGGATGTCCCGGTTGTACATGCTGACCAACCTTCGCGTTATGCGTGTCCGCGGCATCCTGCAGGCGGACATCCGGGTGCACCTGCTGCAGAAGATAGCCCGGACCCGCTGCACGGCCGGCGTGGGCGAGCGCATACTCGGCATCGGTACACTTGGCTTTGATGTCCCCGGCGAGGAAACCGCCGACACGGCCTGGGTGCACATACCACGTCCGCACGAGGTCGAAGAAACCGTCAATCAGGCCATCCGGCGGGCGCGCGGATAACCCTGAACGGACGTCTTGCCGCCGGAGCTGGTCGGCCGGCAACTACAGGTGAACCGCCAGGTCGGCGACCTTCGGCTGGACGAGATTCTTGTAGTCCTCGAGCTTCATCCTGATCGCCTGTTTGTGAGAACCGGCCTGGCAAACGATCCGGTCCTGGCCTTCGAGGTGCTTGTCCATCAGCGTCGGCAGGTCGTACAGGTTCCCGAATGGCGGCTCGGCGCCCACCTCCGAGTCGTCGTAGAGCTTGCTCATCTCCTGCTCGTCGGCCAGGCGGACCTTTTTGGCCTTGAGCGCCTTCGTTACCTTTTCCATGTCCAGCTTGTAGCTTGCCGGCAGAACGCACATAACGTAGCGGTCGTCCGCGTGGACGGTTACGGGCTTTGCGACCGCGTTTCCGCTGATGTGCTCCTGGGCGGCCATCTCCTGCGACGTGTACGTTGGGGGGTGCTCGTGCGGCTCGAACCACACACCCTGTTGCTGAAGGTAGTCCTGTAGCTTCATGATATGGTCCTTTCCTTGTCTTCCGGACAAACCGTCTCGACCCGTGCTGGGATTGCACCGGGTTACTACGAAATGATATGCACCCTGAACGCCGCCGGACAAGCCAACTGCAAGACACGGGCCGGTAAGGTGTTTTCGGCAGTGGCAGCGACTCCGATTCCGGTGGGTATGCGGCGTGTGCTCAGGGGCTACCGGCGTCGCGCTGTCGGGGCGCTTCATGCCTGACGGTTAATCGACGGCCTGGGAGTATCGCTGAGGTATGCGCCTTGGCTTTCGCGATATCGCCTCAGCGCCGAGGTCACATACCCGTCCAGCCGGACCTTTCGGCATCGGACATGCACGCGGATGGAGGCCGGCGGCGAGGCCATGTTCGCCAATTTGCGGCGGGCACCCGCCAGAAGTGATAAGCCGCACACATCCGGCTCGGCTGCACCGCCGGAGTTGCCGCGTGGCGAAATTGGCAGCGACCGCTTCACCGCCGATTGTCCTCCGGACCGGCCTCATCGGGCCGATTCCGCAAAACGGGATGCCTCCGTGCGGGGCTTTTCGGCGGTTCCCTCCGCGAAATGAGCGACGGCTCCGCCCGCCGCTCCAGTGATTATTTTACCCGCTTTCCGGCGGGGCGCGAAGGTGCAAAATCGCGGCGGCAATTATTGCCGGTGGAAGGATCGTAAGAACTGGCCGTTTTTCATGCTCTGCATCGGCTCGGCCGCAGCCGGCCGTGGCAGGTGGAACCGGCTGTCGCGGGCATTCAAATCAGACCGTAAGGCGGTTTCGCAGCAGGCGACAAGTCCGCGGCACAGTCCGCACGTGTGAGGCGGTTTGCTCAGTGCACCTTGAAGAGTCGCTTGAACAGGAAGTACGCGGGGAAGACCACCAGCAGGTATCCAACCAGCCAGGGCGGCATCATTATCGCCTCTATGCCCGGGATCACGCCGAACATCCTCATCCGGCGCATCTCAAGCTCGGTGACGTGCTGCTGGTCGTGGAAGACCAGCGGTTGGGCGTAGGTTCTCTCTCCAACGATGAGCGGATGTTCCAGCGTGCGATCGTCGAGCCGCAGCGTGAGCGTCCATCTGCCGGGTTTCTCGCCGTTCGAGCGCACGGTCCACCGGGCCAGCCCGTAGGTCTCGCCGCCTTCGGCGACCGGCTCTATCGGCCGGACCCACCCGTCGGTGGCCTCCAGGCCGTCTTCGGGGAGCATGTGCATCACCTCCCCGGCTTCCACCAGCGGCGTGTAGGCCAGCAGCGTCACCTCCTCGCCCGGGGCCGGCGGGCGGTAGTCCAGACGGGCCATCGCCCACGTCGCAAGCAGGACTATCGGGATGATGCTGATCAGCAGCGGCTTGCCCTCGGCGCGGAGCTTCTTGAGCGATATCTCGCCCCTTGTGCGACGATAGCGCTTTATCGCGTCCCGGTCCTTTTCGCGGCGGGCCTGGCGGATGAGTTGCTTTATGCGCCCCAGGTCCGCATCGGCGCGGGCCAGCAGGTCCTGGTCGGTCATCCGCCGGCGGATAACCATCATAACCACCACCGTTAGTACGCCGATGGCGATCACCACCGCCTCGGCCGGCAGAAACAGCATCCAGCCCAGCAGCAGGTCGCAAAACCACAGCATCGCCTGGTGAAGCGTTTCAAACACCGCATACCTCCGCCGCAGTCAGTCGTATCATTCCGGTATTGCCGTCCACCTGGACAGTGCGGCCCGGCTCTATCAGGCGGGTCGCGTCGGGACAGACGACCGCCGGTATCCCGAAGTCCCTGGCCACGATGGCCCCGTGGCTGAGTACGCCGCCCCGCTCCACTATCAGCGCCCGGGCGCCGGCGAAAAGCGGAGTCCAGCCGGGGTCGGTAGAGGGGCAGATAAGGACATATCCGTCGGGAAGTTCGCCCGCCGAGGCCGGGTCCATAACCACCGCGGCCGGTCCGTCGGCGGTTCCGGCCGCCACCGGCGTGCCCGAAAGCTCCTCGCCGCCGGCAAGCTGGGCGGCAAGCCCGAGATTCTCCATCTCCGTCGAATCCACCACCTGCGGCGTGTCCAGCCGCTGGAACGCCTCGTGCCGCAGCCGGCGCTCGGCGATGGTGTCGGCGAAATCCTCACCGTCGGCCTGTCGGCGAAGCTCGGCGACGTCAAGGTAAAACACGTCGTCGCCGATGTCCCATCTCCGGCCGAGTTCCCGCAGCGCCAGGCGGATAAGCTCGTAGCCCATCATCAGGTAGTGTTTGCCCGCCTCACGATAGGGCAGCAGTCGCTGGGCGTCGGCGACGTCCCGCATGACCTCCTCGCGGAAGCAGCTTCCGCCGTATTCGGCCAGCAGGCCGGGCAGTTCCTCCGCCGCCTGTTGGCGGAGCCGGGCGTTTTCCTCGTGAACCTGTCGCGGGTCGCGGATATTGGGTGCGGCCAATCGGCGGGAAAGCTCCGTGACCGCCTGGGGGTCTTCGCGCCATCGCGGCCGGGCAAGCTCCATCTCGCCGATGCAGCGGTGCCCGTACAGCGAAAGGAACTCGTCCATTTCCGCCTGGCCGTGGGCGACCTGATAGAGCATGCAGTCCTGCTCGAAGGTCGTATCGCCCGGAAGCGCCCGGGTGAGTGTCCCGACAAGCTCGCGGCCCCTGGTTTGGCCCATAAGCTGCACCAGCCGCGCCTCCAGGGCGTCCCTCGCCAGGCCGCCGAAAAAGCCCGGCAGCAGCGACTCGGCCGCGAAGCGTTCCATCACCTCCATCAGGCGGCTGTCCAGCTCGTCGAGCAGTTCGGTGTCCGAAAGCTTCTCCAGAGGTCGCTCGCGCTCGGTGTGGGCGTATTCGGCGAAACGTTCGGCCTGTTCGTCGAACCTCTCGGCCGCGTGCGGTCGGAAGCTTTTGGTCCGCTTTGCGACCCGGGCCATGCTCGTCAGCGTCTTCGGCAGTTTCGTCAGGAAATTGGCGTCGGCGCGTGACGGCTCGAATTTCTGCGGCGGCCCGTCCAGCAGGGACGGGTCTTCATGTATCGCCTCGGAGTCATAGGTCAGCGGCATCGCCTCGAAGAAAAGCTCCGCCTGCCTCTGCGGGTCGGAGTAGAGCCGCCCGCATATAAGCTCGAGGAACCCGTCCGTGGCGACGCGGTCGCTGCATCGGTATCCCAGCGTGGCGTACATCCGGCCGAAGCCGCCGCTGCCGCTCATGAACCGCCGCATGATGCTCCATGTCATCGGCGTGGGATAGCGCAGCGTCTCGTCGAGGTTGTGAAGGACCCAGACCTTCCGCTCGTCGCCGGACTGTTCGCTCAGACGGTGTATCTCGGCCTGTCTGGCCGGCTCGACCGCCCGGGCGACCTCCAGTCCGCGGATCGCCCGCGCCTGAAGCAATGCGAACCGGCCGTCCGCCCAGCCCCATTCGATATCCATGGGCCGGCCGTAATGCGATTCGATTCGCATCGAAAGCTCGTGCAGTTCGGCTATCTGCTCGGCCGAGAGGCACGGCTGCTGGGGATCGGCCTTGACCGGCGAACTGCCGAGAGAGGCGACGAATGCGTGCTTGTGCCCGGCTTCGCAGGTGTAATCGGAGGCATCGTCGCGGCTGACCAGGTAGCGGTCCGGTGTAACGTCGCCGGAGACTATCGACTCGCCAAGCCCATAGCCGGCCTCGATTATCATGTGCCGCTCATCCCGTCCGGTCGGCTCAACCGTAAAGACGATGCCGCTTATCTGGCTGGGGAACATCTCCTGGACGTTGACGGCGGTGCCGGTCAGGTCGGTGATGCCGTGCCGCCGCCGGTAGGCGACCGCCCGCGGGCTGTTCCAACTGTCCAGGACAGCGTTTACGCACTCGACGAGCACGTCCCAGGCCGTGGTCGGGAAATCCCCCCCGGTCTTTTCGCGGTATATTTCCAGCAGACGCATAGCCCGTTGCCGGCCGGCGGGAGCGTCGTCCACCCGCTCGAAGGCGGAGCCGTCCAGCCCCTTCGCAGCCGAGGTGAACGAGCGTATGAACTGCTCGTAGAGCAGCCAGAACTGTTCGGTATCGCCTACCTCTTCGGCCAGGTCCTGCGTCAGACCGCAGTTAAGAAGCGTATCCATCATGCCCGGCATGCTGCGGGCGGCGCCGGAGCGGACGCTGGCCAGCAGGGGCTTTTCGCCCCGGCCGAAGGTACGTCCTGTCCGCCGCTCCAGCCGCGTAAGGTGGTCGCGCAACTCCCGGTCCAGGCCTTCGGGCCAGCGTCGGCCGTTTTCGTAATACTCACCGCAGACCTCGGTGGTGATGGTGAACCCCGGCGGCACGTGCAGCCCGGCGAGGGTCATGTCCTTCAGCGATGCGCCCTTACCTCCCAGAAGCGTCCTGGCGTCGGTGCCTTCGGGCGGTGGCTCGTCAAACGCATATATCCGTTGTGCCTGGCTCATCTGGCGGCTCCCGTGACCACGACGCCCCAGCCGGTGCGGGGCAGATACACCCGCGAGCCGTACAGCACCATCGCCGCCGATGGTTCACCCAGCCAGCTCACGTCCATCCATTCGGTCGGCTCGCCCTCATCACCGAGGCCCCAGGCCATCAGTTGCTCCGGGCCGTGATAGAGCACCGTGCCCCGTGTGACCAGAGGTGTGGTGGCCTGCTTTGCGCCGTCTATGCGGTGCAGCACTGAGCCGTCGTCACGGTCCAGTACGATGAGTTGCCCGTCTTCGTTGACATAGAGCAGCTCGTTGGCGGTCGCGGCGAAGTCCGCCGATGCCGGTCCGCCGGCGAGTCGCCAGCCGTCCAAGGCCCGGCCGTCCGCCAGTGACAGCGCCTCAAGCCCCTCGGATGTGGGCACGTGCACCTTGTCTCTGTCCGCGAGTATCTGTCCGACGGGCGTGCCGGCGAGCCGGCTTCGCCACAACCGCTTTCCGGTGGACCTGTCCAGTACGCTCATGTGTCCGTCAGTGTCGGCCAGGATAACCATCGCCCGGTGGCTGGTGGGCGCAGCGGCCAGGGTGCCCGTCTCCTGACGCCAGAGGACCTCGCCCTCGGCGTCCACCATCGCCAGCTCATCTACCGCATCCTGTATCAGGACCTGGTCACGAGTTAACGAGAAAAGTCCTGTGGCGTCCGCGGCAACGGGCAGGTCCCACAGCAGCCGGCCCCCTTCGGAGTCCAGGCAGTGCAGCCGACGGTCATCGTCGCCTTCGCGGCCGTCCACCAGCAGCGCCTCGTCGCCGCGAGCGGCGGGGCTTACATGCAGGCCGTTCGGTGTCTCGTAAACCCATTCCGGCTCAGGCGCCTCATCCGGCGCGCCGTCCAGCGGCAGGGCGGCCAGCCCGTCCGTTCCGCCGGCAAGGGGCAGCAGGAGTCGTCCCTGAATCGCCGCGGGTGTCGCCGAGACCCGAGTGCCATCGTCGCCACCCATCTGCTCCGGCGGGAAGTTCCACAGGAAGTCGCCCACATCCGGCAGGGGCGAGCCGTCTATGTTGCCCGCCTTGCCGGCGCCGCCCAGCGGGCCGGACCACAGCGGGACGTCGTGTTCATCTCCGGGTTGGCCGATGCTCAAAAGCCCGTCATGCTGTGTTCCCACATAAACCTGCCCACGGGCAACGGCCGGGGAGCTTATGAACAGCGGCTGCGTACCCAGCGTCACCTGCGTAACCGGCCTGCCGTCGGCGCGGTCCAGTATGTAAAGCGTGCCGTTCTCGGCAACGACATATACGTGGGTGTCGGTAACGGCGGGGGAGGTCAGTATCGGGGCCTGTGTATTCCACTTCCACAGCAACTCGCCGTCGTGTCCGAGGCAGTAGATGTGTCCGTCCCGGCTGCCGAAGTACAAGGCATCGTCTGTCAGCGCCGGAGAGCCGAGGATCGTATCGCCGACCTTATATTCCCAGTCAACCTCCAGGGTTTCCAGGTCCACCCGGACCATTTGACCGACCGGGCGTTGGCCCAGCGACTCGGCGGTGGCAACGTAATCGCCCACGCCCATGCCGACGTAAAGCTTTCCATCATCGATCGCCGGAGGGCTGAACAACGGATAGGGGAAGTCCAGCCGCTCGATTTCTTCTCCGGTTTCGGCGTCGAGCACAGCGAGGGCCTCGCCGTCGTTACCCAGTCCGAGATACACCCGCCCGTCGTAAGCGATGAGCGACGTCTCGGCGTCGATGTATTCCTCACCGGGACCGTGCCAGAGGAGCTTCGGCCCGCCCTCGCCGTCGCCTTCTAGGGCGAAGGCGTATATTCCGTCGCAGCCGGCGCCGACGAAGACTTTGTCGTCCATCACCACCGGAGTGCATTCGACGTGGCATTTGGTGCGGTATTCCCAGACCACCTCGCCGGTCCGCCTGTCCAGGCATATCAGCCGCGAGTTGATATGGTAGTGAAGTCCCTCGCCCACCAGCAGATAGTCGTCCGTTACCACCGGTGATGAGAAAGCCGGCGAATAGCCGGACGGCCTCGATTCCCAGACGACCGCCCCGGTGTCGGCGTCCAGGGCGTAGATGCGCCCGCTTCCGCCGCGTGCGGTCATGCCCAGCTTGGCGCTGGAGATATACACGCGGTTACCGACTACGGCGGGGCTTGCGAAAAAGGCCTCGTCGTCGCCGTGGAACTCCCAGTTGATTTCGCCGGTGGTCGGGCCCGGCCCGTCGCCGACAACGCCGGTGCGGAGCAGGTTGCCGCGAAAAACCGGCCAGTCCCTGCCGGCTTCCTCCGCCTCGGCGGCCGGACTGCCCGCCGGCCAGAGCGCCGAGGCCGCCCATCCGATGCCCATTACCGCCGCGACAATGATGGCCAGGGGTATTTTAAGCCGCCAGGCCAGAAGGAATATCTGCTTGAGGACCCGCGGCTTGAACAAGCTTACAAGCGTCGCTCCGATCGCCACCAGGATCGCCGGCAGGAGCGTCAGCAGGACTTGTATCGGTCCGATAAGTACCGGTACGACGGCGGTTGTGTTTACAGGGGGGATGTTCATCGACATCATCTCGCAGCCAGCCGCGTCTGGGATAGACCAACGGCCGGCATCGGCTTGTAACTAGAGCTATAGTCCGGCGGGACGCTTATTCTCGCACCTCGCCGGCCGGGAGTTCAAGTCGAACCGGGCTGATGACCACCTCTCGGTCTGTCTGCTCGTCACCACCCGGCAGCCGCCAGGTCAGGTCCAGCGGGCCGCGGCTGGTCTTGCCGAACAGCACCGGTTGGCCGGGCAGCAGCAGTCGGGCGCCCAGCGGTCGCCGGCCGTCAACGGCGCTGATTGTCGCCGGTCCGCGGACGTCGGCCGATGCGGTCACCGTTAGTCCGAGCGTTGCGCCGGCGTCTTCGCGGCGAAGCAGCAGCAGTTTGTTCTCGGTCGTGGCGACGGCCATGTCAGGTCCGCCGTTTCCGGTGAAGTCACCGAAGGTTCCTGAAGTCTGACCGTACTCCAGCTCATCCAGTGCATCGTAATCAACGTAGTCCAGCGAGTCTTCGAGGTCCAGGGCGTATCCAAAACACCGGAACCCGCGGTTGAAGTACACGTGGGGTCGAGCCCGCGGATACAGAAGCGTCATATCCAGCCGGCCGTTATTGTTGATGTCGGCCAGGTCCGCCGACGAGATTCCGGGTCTGGGGATGTAAGTAAGCTCGCCCGTCTCGTCGGTCCGGTTGCGGAAGGTTCCGCCCTCGTTTGTCAGCAGGACAACGCCGTCCCGGCCGGCAAGCAGCACGTCGAGCTTCCCGTTCTGATCGAAGTCGCCGGCGACCGCCGCGGTAAGCTCCTCCCAGCGGCCTTCGGCTACCTTCTCCGGCTCGGCGTAGGTGCCGTCGGCCTTGCCCCGATACAGCAGGGCGGTCGAGGGCGTCGGCTGGAAGACATCCGGCAGGCCGTCTCCGTCGAAATCGGCGACTATGCACGGCCCGGCCCGTTCGCCGGCGGGGGACTGTTCGGCTATCGGGGTCACTTCCAACTGGCCGTCAACCAGCAAGGCCCTTACCGGAATGCCTTCCCGGCCGGCTATGATGGCCGTCGGACTGTCCGGCCCGGCGTATGCCGGCGACAAGCTCGTTACCGGAGCGTCGATCTCGGCCGATGCGCCGCCGGCGAACGTGCCGTCGGCTTGCTGGAGCAGTATGGTCAGCTTACCGCTTTGGGTGTTCCAGGAGGCAAGGTCTATTCGGCCGCTGCCGTCGAAGTCGCCGGTGGTCAGCAGGTCGCTCTTGCTGCTGAGGCCCGTTTCGTCCGTGGCGCAGCGGAGAGAGCCGTCGGCGGGTCGATAGAGCCGGTCGCCCGCGGGTGAGGCGACAATCAGCGAGTTTGTCCCGTCGCCGGCGAGGTCAACGGCCAGCATCGCCGCGGCCGGTCCGGGCAGATCGTCGATTATCTCGATGTCTTCCCAGGTAACTTCCGCCAGGACCGGTATATCCGCACGCGGGTCGGAGGCGATGTATCGCAGGCATTCCTCGAGCATAACCGTGCTGCCGGCCCAAACGGTCTGGAGATCCAGCGGATCGGTCATGCCCTGCGCGTCGGGACGGATTTCGTACTGGCCTTGGTTCTCGCGATACAGCGCGAACCAGGTGGTTCCGATGTGCAGCATGGCGGTGGGGCTTTGGGCCGCTTGGCCGCCGATGGCGGCGCCGGAGAAGTCGCCCCAGAGCACTATGGCCCGCGCCGGCGGCTGGTCGCCTATGGCACTGCGTATCGAATCAACCACCTGCTGATCGTCCGTATCGACGCGGATTCGCAGATCGTCCGGAGCATCGCCTTTTAACTCCGATATATCGGCCAGTGCCAGCCGTCCCTGCTCACCCGGAGGCGAGACATTGGCGAATATCGCCGCCTCGGCGCGGTGGTACAGGTCCACCGGCGTGAAGTCCACGTTTATCAGCGCGGGCGCCTCCGCCGCCGACAGCATAAGCACAGCCACAGCCAGTACCACCGAGCGCCGAAGGCCCGGCCTTGTGTTGAGTAAATCCAGTACTGTCTTCATCGTTCGATAATCCCTTTTCGAGCAGGAAGGAAATCACAGCAGGCCGGATAACTGAACGGCCCGCATCCACCACAGTAGTGTAACACATAAGCAGGCCCGGACGGTCGGAGAAGTTACCGGTCCGCGACACGCCCTGCAGGCCATGTCTGAGACATCATACTGCTACGAGGTTCAGGCACAATACTAGCGGCGATATCGGACGATTGGCTATTGCACCTTCCCCGGCGGCGCACAAGCGGTTTGCGGGGCTTGAGTTTCTGTGTTTCTGTCTTGACGCCACCGTTACGCGGCGGTAAGGTCTTTTTGGCATCGAGAGTGCGCGAGGGTCTTGGCCCTGCGACCGCACGGCAACCTGTCCTGTTGATCCCTCGCCGGGTTCGCGGGATAAGGTGCCACATCCAGTCCTTGACCGGAGAGATGCGGCCCGGCCGCTAGTTCGAGTGCGGATCGGGCAAACATCCCGCCTCCCGGCGAGACCTGGACGAAGCTTATCCACTCGCGGCCGGCCCGACTTTGTGCGACAAACAGAAACAGAGCAAGCGAGAGGATGACAATGCCATTCCTCTGCGTCCCTGTGTCGCATAGCCGTTAGTCCGAACCGAAGAAGGCAAGTGCATGAGCGACGAGTTTTTCAACAGCAGTGACAGCGTTCGCACATCCGCGCCGTTGAAGCACGCCCGGCAGGTGCGCTTCGAGGGTCCTGTGCGCCTCCGGGAGGGCGGTGAGCTTCCTGAGATCGACGTAACATACGAGACCTACGGCGAGCTTAACTCGAAGGAAGACAACGCGATACTGATATGCCACGCCATCAGTGGCGACTCGCACTGCGCCGCCCACGACCCGGATGACGATCCCGGCTGGTGGGAGGTGGCCGTCGGGCCGGGTAAGCCCATCGACACCGACCGGTACTTTGTCATCTGCCCAAACATCCTTGGCGGGTGCCGGGGTACGACGGGACCAAACAGCATCAATCCGGAGACCGGCCGGCCCTACGGGGCGGATTTTCCGACTATAACCATTGACGATATCGTGGAAGTCCACCGGATGCTGATGGACCACCTGGGTATCGAGAAGCTGCTGGCGGTGGTCGGCGGCTCCATGGGCGGGCATCAGGTACTTTCCTGGGCCATTCGATATCCGGACCGTGCAGTCGGGGCGATCCCACTGGCGACCTCGCCGAGGGTGACCAGTCAGGCGCTGGCCTTCGATATCGTCGGGCGAAACGCGATCCTCGAAGACCCCAACTTCCACGGCGGGCAGTATTACGCGGCGTCTTCAGGCCCGACGACCGGCCTGGCGATCGCCAGGATGATAGGGCACATCACCTACCTGTCCCGCGAGGCGATGGCCAGAAATTTCGAGGCCGACCGCTATCAGCCCCGCAGTGGTTCGACCGACTTCGAGAGCCGGTTTTCCATCGGCACGTACCTCGGCTATCAGGGCGAAAAATTCGTCGAGCGGTTCGACGCCAATAGCTACATCACATTGACCAAGGCGATGGATTTGTTCGACCTGGGAACGACCCGACAGGCGGTGGCCGAGCGGCTCTCGGCGTCTCAGGCGCGGTGGTTGATTATGAGCTTCAGCAGCGACTGGCTGTTCCCTCCGGAGCAGTCGGAGCAGCTTGTTGATGCCCTGCTGGCGACGGACAAGCGGGTTACCTACAGCGAAGTGGAAAGCTCCTGCGGGCACGATGCGTTCCTGCTGCCGGACGACCTTGACCGTTACGGCGAGCTGATGAAGGCGTTTCTGGCGAACCTCAACGGCAAGAAGACCGCCGAACCGCAAGAAGAGGTGGGCCGCCCCCACGCCAGCCCTACAAGCATATTCCACACGCAGCGGCTGGACTACGACCATATCCTGGAGCTTATCCCTCCGGCGACAAGCGTACTGGATCTCGGTTGCGGCGGGGGCGAACTGCTGTCGCTGCTGAAGCGGCGGGGGAACAGTCCGCTGGTGGGTGTGGAGCTGGACGAACGCGCCATCATCACCTGCGCGCGTCGTGGGCTGGACGTTCTCCGGTCCGACCTGAACACCGGTCTGGACAGGTTCTCAAACAGTCAGTTCGACTTCGTGGTGCTCTCGCACACGCTGCAGGCGGTCCGGGACGTGGAGAGAATCGTCGAAGATATGCTGAGGGTCGGCAGGCGCTGCATCGTCAGCTTCCCAAACTTCGGATACCGCAGGCACCGGGAGATGCTCGGTCGCGACGGCCGGGCGCCCGAGAGCGGGCTGTTGCACTACAAGTGGTACAACTCCCCGAATATCCGCTTTTTCAGCATTGTGGACTTCGACGAGTTCTGCGCCGAACGCGAGATAGAGGTGCACCAGCGCATTGCGCTGGACACCCAGGCCGGCGCCGAGGTGCGGGAGGACGAGAACCTGAATGCTGACATGGCCATCTTCGTGCTCAGCCGGTGACAAATGTCGGTTTGGACCCTGGCAGGGGCCCAGGGGATGCACGGGATGTTTTCGGGCGGATTGAGCGACTCGCTGTTCGACACAGAGTCGCGGCCAAACCCGGAAATCCCTGGTCGATCGCGTGCGGGTCGGGCATACCCTCGACGCGATGCCGTCGGCATTGGCCCGGGATCACAATCGTGTGTTCGCGGCTCAATCCGCAATACCGAATCCACGATCCGCAATTACTTTCCCGTCGGCCACGGCTCGCCCATCAGTTCGGACATATGTTCGGGCACTTCGGACGCCCGCATAAGCTCCGGAAGCGTCCCCGCGGTGGACATGATGAACGTGACGCTGTTGAGCCGGCGCAAGCTGCCGTGTGTTGAGGCGATGTCCACGGCCGCGGCCATGAAGTCCGAGCCGGAGAACTTGTCCGCCGCCAGCGAGATAATCACATCCGGCGGGTTCTGAACCAGGCCGAAGTGCGCCCTCCACAGACGCTCCAGCGCAGCGGGATAGTAGTGGTCAACCGTCTCTTTCAGCAACAGGTCGACGTCGTGGAAGCCGTCGTCCGTTTCCATCTGTTCGAGCAGCTCGTTCAGCTTGAGCGGATCGCCGCTGACCGGCTCGTATCGATATCGCTTGTCACTGCGATGAACCATTGCCCGCTGTCCGTCCGGCGCGAGGACCACAACGTGATCATCCTCAGGAAAACTCGCCAGCGTTACGCCGTCGGCCTCGATAAGGTCGGAAGCGAGCTTTTCCGACCGTTGCGTGTAGAAGCCGGCGTAGGTCTCCAGTCCGAACCGGATATAGGCGACGTCGCGCGGCTCCCTGAGCCGGTCTGTTATGCGCCAGCCCCGGTCGGTCAGGAAATCGTCCAGCGATATCTGCGTCGCGGGGGTGTAGCTGTGCCCGTGGTCGGCCAGCAGGGTTACCTTGGTCATCCCGCGCGTTTCGCAGAGTATTTGGTTGACCAGCCGCTCGACAGCTTCCAGACACTCGCGATGCCCGTCGGCGCCCAGCCGGGTGCCCATGCCGGCGGATGTGGCGAAGTAAGAGATGACCTCCCGCGACTCGCGAGCGTCAAAGACCTCCTTCAGGTCGTTCATCTCCTTGCGGAACATCCGCCTGGGATACACGTATCCGATAGGGTCCCACAGCACCCGCATCCGGTACTGGAGCATGCGGTTATACGTCTTGCCCCCGCCGGTGAGATAATCCCAGGCGCCGCCGACTACCTTGCCTGCGGAGCGGTCGTAGTATCTGGCCTCGAACCCTTCGGCCGGCTCGGCGCCCAGCAGGTCGGACATGCATATGTCGGTCATCGTCGGATATGGAACGACCACGCGCGAGGGAGGGTGGAACATCCGCAGCCCGCCGGATTCGTAGAAGTCCCGGATGACGTCGTAGCTGACGCCGTCGAGGATGATCACCAGGTGCCTGCTGCCGGAAATCGGAATTGCGTCGAGGTCCACTTTCACGTTGGGCACTCCGTCGGCTGTGGTGTCGTAGCCGATGTGACGGATTCTGCCTTCGGCGTCGGCGAAGGTGAAAAAGTCGGCCGCTCCGTCCCGGCTGCTGTCAAAGGCCGCAACGGCGCCCGCCTCGTCGGCCCCAGGCGTAAGCGAAGTCGGCGCAAGGCCAACCGGCCCACGGCAGCCGGCGAAAAACGACAAGGCCGTCAGAACAGCAACCACGCATAGTTTCCAAAACATCGCTTCACACTCCCTTCGAGGTACCGGCGATCCGGTAAATTATCGCTTTTCATCATAGCCCCCGGCCAGTATTTCTATCGTCATGCGTGGTTTGACTTATCTTGTAAATCCAGCCGCCTGGGCGGCGTGCAAGCTCCTGAGCGTATTCTGGCCGGGCTGTCGGCTCGGTCGGCTGGGCGGACTTTCCGTGCGCGAGATGCCGGACCCGGAGCTGCCCGGCGACGACTGGGTCACGGTTCGGACGCTGCTCGGCGGTATCTGCGGCACCGATATCGCCCTGGTTATGCAGAAGCAGCCGCCGGACTCCATCCTGCAGGCGTTCAGCTCGTTTCCCGGCGTGCTCGGCCACGAGAACGTCGCGATAGTCGAGTCGGTCGGGCCGGCCGTGGATGAGGCGTGGGTCGGCCGCCGGGTCTGCGTGGAGCCGACGCTTTGCTGCGAGGTTCGGGGCATCGACCCGCCCTGTGGCCGCTGCGCGGCGGGCGAGTTCGGCGCGTGCGAGAACTTCGGAGCGGCCGGGCAGGGCAGGTACGCACTCCCGGCCGGGACCAGCATCGGCTACAACAGCCGCACCGGCGGGTCGCTGGGCGAGCGTTTCGTCGCCCACGCAAGCCAACTGGTCCCGGTTCCGGAGGATATGTCGGACGAATCGGCGGTGCTGACCGATCTGATGGCGTGCAGCTTGCACTCGGTTCTGAGGTCGGACCTCTCGTCGGCCGAGAAGGTGCTTGTTTACGGCGCCGGCGTGCTGGGTCTGGGGGTAATCGCCTCGTTGCGTGCGCTGGGCTTTGCGGGGCGAATAGACGCCCTGGACCGCTCCGAGCGGATCGGTGAGCTTGCCCGGCGGCTTGGCGCAGATACTTTCGTCCAACTGCCTTCGGACACCGCAGGCAGATTCGAACGCATAGCCGAACTGACCGACGCGACGGTTCAGCGGGTGCGGTTCGGCAATCGCATGATGTCCGGCGGCTACGACGTGGTTTTCGAGTGCGTCGGCGCCCCACAGTCCATTGAGGAATCGCTCAAGTGGACCCGCGCCCGCGGGCAGGTGGTGATGGTCGCCACCGCCGCCAGGGAGCGGCTGGACCTGACGCCGATATGGTTCCGCGAGCTTACGGTCCTCGGGGCCTACGGCCGACAGATGGAATCGCACGACGGACGCCGCATCGGAACCTACCAACTGGTGCACGAGCTGATGTCTGCGGGCAAGCTGCCGGTCGAGTGGCTTTTGACGCACACATTCCGGCTGGATGAGTTCCGCCGCGCAATGAAGGTGGCCACGAACAAGGGCAGATACGAGGCGCTTAAGGTAGCCATAGACTTTCGGTAGGAGCCGCCGACAGTCCTGTTCGACACAAAGGCGCAGAGCTTCTGAGAAAGTGTATGAAAAGATTTCCCCAGGCGGCACGGGCATCTTGCCCGTGAGAAGCAACGCCGCGGCCATGACGGCGGTGATACACATGGGCCAGACGCCCATGCCACGTTACTCATACACGTTCTGAGAGGGAATCTGCTGATTTTTGTTCCTCTGGGCCTCTGTGTCGAATATAAGGACGCACGATTTTACGGCTAACGCCCGGCCGCGGCGGTCGGAGCGGCTGAATAGGAGAGCAGGAATGACGGATGATAAACCCCTTGTTGCAGTGGTGATGGGCAGCGACAGTGACCTTGAGACCATGAAGCGGTGCACCGATAAGCTCGATGATTTCGGCATACCGCACGAGGTGCGGATACTTTCGGCCCACCGAACGCCGGACCGCGTTCACGAGTTCGCTTCCAAGGCGGCCGAGCGCGGCCTGAAGGTGATTATCGCCGGTGCGGGGATGAGTGCGGCCCTCGGCGGCTCGCTGGCGGCCCAGACCACGCTTCCGGTCATCGGCGTGCCTATAGACTCCGGCCCGCTGGTCGGTATGGATGCGGCCCTGAGCACCATGCAGATGCCCCCAGGCGTGCCGGTGGCTTGCGTGGCCATCGGAAAGGCCGGCGCCACAAACGCCGCGATTCTGGCGGCGCAGATAATCGCCACCGGCGACGACAAGATGGCGGAGCGTATCCGGACCTTCAAGGCCGAACAGGCCCGCAAGGTGACCGAAAAGGATGAAGGCCTCCGGCGATAGAATCGCGAGTTGCGAGTCGCAGATTGTCGAAAATCGGGCATACTCCCGGCAGCCCCCTGCCGGGCTGTGCGCTGGACACTGGCCGAGGCGGAATTCCGCGACAATCCCGCGGGCAGACCCTCTAAGCGTGGCAGCTTGAACACCGTGTTCAATAAACCCCGCTCTGAGTAGTAATCAGGCAATGGCTTTAGTCATGGTGTCCCAAGCGGGTGTTAATTAGGCCATGGCTTTAGCCATGGTGTCCCAAGTCGGAGTATATTCGCCGATCCAGCCCGTTTTAACGGGCTTGCCTCGACGCCGAACGCGGCCGGGAGAAGGGCGTTAAAACGCCCTGCCTTGATAAACTGCGGCGCGCCGGTCAAACCACGGCTGAAGCCGTGGCCTATTCACCACAGCGCCGGTAAACTGCTTGACGGTTGAACGGCTTAACGGCTCAACGGTTTAACGGCTCAACGGGTTGACGGCTCAACGGTTTACCGGTTCGACGGGCCGTCACCCGCGCGGATGAAACTTCCTGTGGATCGCCTTGAGGCGGTTCGCATCGACGTGGGTATAAATCTGTGTGGTGGCGATGTCGGCGTGGCCGAGCATCTCTTGGACACTGCGCAGATCGGCTCCGCGTGACAGCAGGTGCGTCGCGAAACAGTGCCTCAGCGTGTGCGGCGATACCCGCCCGCGCCCGCCCGCGCGGCGGACGTACTTGCGGACCAGGCGGAATATCTGCTCTCTGCCCAGCGGCCGACCCGTGCGCGAAAGCAGCAGCACCGGCTCGTCGGTCTCTCGCAGCACCCTGGGGCGTCCGCTCCGCATGTAGAGGCGTATCGCCTCCTGCGCCGGCTCGGCCAGCGGAATGATCCGCTCCTTGCCACCCTTGCCGAGGACGCGGACGATTCCCAGATTGAAGTTCACATCATCGACCCTCAGCCCGGTCAGTTCCGATGCCCGCATGCCCGTGGCGTACAGGAGCATGAGTATCGTCCGGTCGCGGATCGCGTGGGGGTCCCTGGCCTCATCAGGCGACTCCAGCAGGATGCGCACCGCATCGCTGTCCAGAACGGTCGGCAACCGTCGCCACTTTTTGGGGATATCCACGCTGGCCGCCGGGTCATGCTCGATGTACCCCTCCATCACGAGATAGCGGCAGAACATCTTGACCGCCGCCAGCGCCCGCGAGACGCTCGCCACAGACAGCCCCTCCTGCCGTAGCGACAGCAGAAATCCCTCTATGTGCGCAGGGCGGAGTTGCGGCAGCTTCTCCGAGGAGGTGCGGCGCAGGTAAAGCATCAGCCGGCGCAGGTCGCGTTCGTAGGCGAGGCGCGTGTTCAGGGCGAGTCCGCACTCGGCCTGGATATAGTCGAGGAATCCGGCGACCAGGGCGGCGCTATCCGCCGGCGACGGCGCGGACGGCTGCGTGGGCGCGCTCACGGGTGCGTCGCTCCAGAAGAAGCCGGCGATAGACGGGACATTCCTTGTACCGGTCGGCACAGTGCTCGAACGCGCTGGAGATATTCTCCAGCGAAAGATGCCCCGCACACCTTATGTCGCGATTGTCAACGAATGGACACATGGGAGTCTTGCTCCTGCCGGAAGAGCGCCTGGCTGGCAGACGCCTAACCCGGCGCACATATTCCATATCGACCGCCGGCGGCTCTTCCCTTTAGCCATTCGCCCCCGTCGGCCGCGCCGGCGACCGAGTTCCGCCCGCCCGGCACGGCGGTTCTACTCCCCGCACAACCGCCCATACGGGCATCGCCGGCAAAGATCCGCCCCGGTCTTCTCAAAATGCCCACTCCGCCGCGCCGATATGAGCCGCCTCGCGGCGGCGGTGATGCGGGCCTCGACTTCGCGGAGCCGTTCGTCCGGCGGCTCGAACTCGTGAGATTCCCCGGTCCGCAGATACAAAAGCCGGACGCTTGCTGGCAACTCCCCAAGTTGCCTGCTGACCGCGACTGCGTAGCTGAGCATCTGCAGCTCATAGACGGCCGAGTGTTCGGCCAGGTCCTCGCCTTCCACTCGGTCGGTCTTGTAGTCGATTACCAGCCATCGGCCGTTGCATTGGGCCAGCAGGTCGATCTGCCCCCTGAGGACCGCCGGGCCTGCATCCAAGATGAAGTCAAGCTCCCGGTAAGTTTGCTCGGCCGACGCCAGCATACGCCACAGGTCGGTATTACGGAGCTTGGCCAGCATACGCTCCATATCCCGGGCCAGGGCATCGGCATCCGCTCTTCCTTCCAGATCCATTTCCGCCACGGCTTGGGCAACCAGCTCCCTGGCCGGCTGGGGGTCGGCGAATTTTACCAGCTCCATCGCCCTGTGATAGAGCGACCCGAGCGTGAGCGCATCAAGCCGACGCGGGGTTTCGGCGTCGCCTCCGGCGGGCGCGGGCGTACGAAGCTCATATCGCAGCCGGTAGAGCATCGGGCATCGCAGGAAATCGTTCAGAGCAGTTACAGCAAGCTCGACCCGGCCGATATCTTCCGGCAGTGGGCCGAGCAGGGGCGGGCCGCCGCCTGTGCCGGCCGCTGCGCGTATAGCGGCGGCCACGTCGTCAGGGCCGTTGGCGGCGGTTAGAATCCGGTCGCCGGCGCCTGCCTCCCGGCCGCGGCGACGGTCCGGCCCTCCGGATAGCCGCCGCAGGGCCAGCTCGTATCCGTCTACGTATGGGATACGCTCCCGGCCGTCGTCGGCCGCCGCCGACAGGCCGAACACCTCATCAAGCTGGGCCAGCGTGGAGTCGTTCGCACGGATGGTGCCTTCCTTTTTGCGCCAGTCCGCGCCGACGAATACCAGGTGGTCCCGGTGTCTGGTGACGGCGACGTAGAAAGTGCGGATGTCCTCGGCCTTTTGGTCCTCCTCCTCGGCTTGCTTTGCCAGGCGGTGGGACAGCGGCCCTTCCGCGTCGGGCTGGTCCGGCGGTGTGCAATTCAGCGTCAGGCCCCAGTCCAGACGGTTGAGCATCAGCCCTTTCGGACCACGCCGCCCGCGGTTCAGGTCCGGCAGAACCACCACCGGAAACTCCAGCCCCTTGGCCTTGTGGACCGTCATCAGGCGGACGACGTCCTCCTGCTCGCCGCTTACAGGGGCCTGTTCATGGCGGCTCTCCTCGGCGGTCTGCTCATCCATCTGGCGAATGAATTCCGCCAGCGAAAGCCCCGACGCCGTCGCCTGCCGGGCCATCTCAACCACGCGCCGGACGTTGCCGACCATTCGCCGGCCCTGGAACCGGCTCAGCAGCGTCGCCTCCAGCCCGGTCGCCTCAATAATCTCATCCAGAAGCTTGCCGGTTCCCGCGGAGTCCTTGCGCCGGTGAAGGTCGGCAAGCATAGCGACCATCCGGTCGCAGGCGGCCGATGCCGGCTCACCCATGTCCCTCGGGGCGCCTTCTCGGAGCAGGGCCGGGAAATAAGGCGGCCTGAATTCCTCGGCTATGTGCAGAAGCGCCTCATCGTCCAGTCCGGCCATCTCGCTCCGCAGCACACCCGCCAGGGCGACGTCGTCCAGCGGGTTGTCAACGGCCCGCAACACGTTGAGCAGGTCCCGGACCTCCTGACGGGCGAAGAAGCCGCTGCCGGCGACCACGTAATAGTCGATACCTCGCTCGGCCAGCGCCCGTTCCAGCGGGGCGGTGTTGGTCATACGCGTCAGCAGAACGGCGATGTCGCCCTTGCGTACCGGCCGCCAGCCCTCGCCGGCGTCGTCCGCGACCAGCGGCTCTTTATTGTCCAGCATTTCACGGATGCGCTCGGCGACCGCCTCGGTCTGGGCCTCCCACGCCTCGTTGGCATGTTCTATCGGATGGTCTTCGTCGCCGGTAGCCAGAACCACCTCCACCGACGGATGCGGCGGGCTGTCGGCGCGGTGGGCCTTGATCGGTGTATATCCGTCGCCCATTAGCTGCTTGAACAGGTGGTTGACGAAGGCCACGCCCGCCGCGTGCGTCCGGAACGACAGGTCCAGGTCCTCAAGCCGCTTATCCCCAAGCTCGCCGCACCAGTTGCGGAACACCTCCACCTGCGCGCCGCGGAAGCGGTATATGCTCTGCTTGTCGTCGCCGACGAGGAACAGCCGCCCGTCGCCGTCGGTTACCAGCATCTTCAGAAGCTCCACCTCCAGCGAGCCGGTGTCCTGGGCCTCATCCAGCAGTAGCTGGTCTATGCCGTCCCGCAGCCGAGCGGTCAATTGCGGGTTGTCTGTCAGCAGCTTGTGCGCGGCCAGCAGCAGATCGTCGAAGTCCAGCAGCCCGCGGCGGCGCTTCTGTTCGGCGTACATCGCATCGGCCTCGCCAGCGAGGTGTATCAGCATAACAAGCGCATGCGCCGCGAATTCGTCGCTTTCGTTTGGTCCGTCGGCGACGGGGGCCCATCGCCGGGCCGCCTCGCGGATGGGCTTGAGCGACTCCACGAGTTCGGCCTTGGTTTCCTTGCCGCCCCAGACATCCTGTCGCCCGCCCCTGAGATCGGCATCGGCGAGTGCGCGCGCCGCATCGCCGGTCGGCTCGGCGTTGTTGTCACGAAGCTGTTCGGCGAACGCGAGCGCGGCGTTGTAAGCGGGCGCCAGTTTGTCGTCGGGGTCGTTGCAGTGGAAGTTCGGTATCGCATCGGCCGACCGTAAGAGTTCGGAATCGCTCCTGAGGTCG
>PUND01000031.1 GCA_003551645.1 Phycisphaerae bacterium
CGGGCACGGTGTCGGGCTTTGTCAGTGGGGCACGCAGGGCAAGGCCGAGGACGGCTGGCAAGCTGAGGAGATAGTGAGGTTCTACTATCGAGGGGCGAAGATATTTCGGGCGTATTAGCACCAGTCTTCGCCGCGTTATCAGACTGCTGACTTTTTGTTCCGGACCTCGCAGAGCGGCCGAAAGGCGACAGCCAGGCCCGGATTCAGGTATTTGCCGTATCCGGCATTCTCTCGCCCGGCCGATATCGGGCGCATTTGCCGACATCCGGGGCGAATCGTATGTTCAAACACGGGCGTTGGCTTCACCCTGCCGGGTGCGGCGCTCGATGCGTCTTGTCGTGACCTTTTGTGAAGGGTCCGGGACCGGTCCGGCCGGTTGCTTGTCCGTTGAGGGCGATTGTGGTCCGGGGCGAGCGACCAATGGCCGGGGCCGAACCAGATAAACGTTTTTTGAGGGGCACGCGCGGATTTCGGGGGCCGCCAGTTCTCCAGTCCGCCGGCAGAGGCCGACAGTACCGGCTGCCGGCCGGCAAAGGAGGCATCCGCGGCACGAAACAACGCCAGCCCCGCTGAGTGTCAGGTTGCTCAAGAGAAGGTTCGGAGCGAGAAAATGCTGACAATAGCTATCATCAACGAAAAGGGCGGAACCGCCAAGACTACCACCGCGGTGAACCTTGCGGCCGCCCTGGGCGAAAAGGGCAAGAAGGTCCTTCTGGTGGACCTGGACGGACAGGCGGCGGCGTCGAGATGGGTGGGCGTCGAGGACGACCCCCGGCTGGCCGATGCGCTGCTTCAGGGCGGCGGCCTGGAGCCGATAGAAGGCGTCCTTCCGGGCGTTGACCTTGCTCCGGGCTGCGGAAAGCTGGACTCGGTATCCCACGAGCTTCGTCCCACACAGGGCGGCCAGCTTCGACGGGTCCTCTCGGAGTTCGAGGACAGGTACGACTACGCCCTCATCGACAGTCCGCCGAGTTTGGCCAACCGGCTCATCGGCAACGCCATGCTCGCGGCGACCGAGGCGCTGGTGCCTGTCGAGACATCGATTCTGGCTCTGGACGGGTTGCGGATTCTTCTGACGATGCTGGAGGATGTCCGCACCGGATTCGGGCATGAAATCCGCCTACGAGGGGTTCTGGCCTGCCGGTATGACGTGCGCACCCGGCTGAGCCGGCTGGTCCTGGGAGAGCTGCGCCGTTCGCTTCCCGGCCGGGTTTTCAGCACAGTCATCCGCGAATGCGTGAAGCTGCGCGAGTGCCCGGCCGCCGGTGAGAGCATCCTGAGCTACTCACCAAGAGGCAAGGGCACGCGGGACTACCGGGCACTCGCCGTCGAGCTTATCGAGGGCGCCGGCAGCGTCGAGTCGAACGCTCCCGCCGAGGAGGTGGAGCTTACCCAGGTCGAGGATCTGGACGAGACCGACAAGGCCGCCGTCGTGGACTTCCGCAGGCGAGCATCGGAGGCGCTGATGCAGTCTCGCGGCCGCTCCGGCCGTAAGAACACCTCGAAGCCGCAGGCCCAGTCGGATGCGGATGAGGTATCCGAGGAAGACCAGGCCTCCGAGAAGGTTCAACACGTCGCCGGCGACGAAGGCCAGGCCCCGCAGGAACCCTCGGAACAGGAGCAAGCCGCTGCACAGGAAGACGCCTCCGCCTGGCCGGAACCCGCTGAGCAGGACGATACACCCGCGCCTGAAGAATCCGCCGCTTGCGGCGAACCGGACGAACAGGAGACAGAACCACCGATTCCAGTCGCGGATGTGGTGGTTGAACAGGATTGGTCGCGGGGAACCGACGTGTCTTCCGGGACCGCCATCGAGTCCGAGATGGATACAGGCCGAAACTTCGGGGACTCGCCTGCCCCCCGAAGCGACAATGAAGGCGCGTCCCCCGCGGCTTTTTCAGAAGGTCCGGCCGCAGAGTCCTTCGAGGATGACGATGAGGCGGAGCCGGAACCGGAACTGGATCAGGAGTCGGCCGAGAAACCGGAACCTTTCGAGGGCTTTCCACTGCCGGCACAGGACGATATGGAAAACGGTCTTATGGTCGAGGATCAGAAGCGCCTCGACCTGAAGAAACGATCGCTCCAGGTCTGCGGCAGCGTGGCCGGCGCGGCGATGCTTGTGGGTGTCTTTCTGCTGGCCCGCGGCATACTCGGCAACGAGGCCGCACAACATGCGGAGGCCCGGGATGTCTCGTCGTATAGTAATGATGTCGCCGCGCCGGCCGAGACGACCGATGGACGCCAGACCCAAAGCGATCAAGGCAGCCGGACCGAATACCAAGAGGCGACGGTCGTTGCGGACGAGCCGGAATCGACTTCCTCGGACGCCGAGACCGATGTGGGGCTTTCGGAAGTACCGCGGACAGTGTCCGAGGCCACGGAGCCGTCAGCCCCACGCAGTCCGGCGCCTGAGGACATGGAGATGAAGCCCTCCGCCCATGACGACGAGGCGCCGAGTGAGCCGGTCGTCAAATACCGCGAGCCCCCTGCGGGGATGCACCTGACATGCGTGCTGCAAGGCCCGGACGGTTACCAGGCCCTGATAAACAACGAGATGATAGGTGTGGGCGAGACCATCGACGGCGCCAAGGTACTGCGGATATCCGAGAGATCCGTTGAAATGGAGCTTGACGGTGAGCGGTTCATACTCGGATTCGACGGCGACGCGGATGGGCAGGATTCCGGCTCTGTGGCCGAGATCATAGAAGACGGGCGGGACTAAACCGTCGTCGGGGAAGCGAAGCCCTCGGCGGAGCACATAAGACGGACCCCAGAAAGGGGAGTTACGTGATGATTGGCCTGGCGAAACTTGTGACGGGTCGGCTGGAGACGGCCGCCGAGCAGGGTACACCGGACAGCGAGCAGTACCGCAAGAAGGACAGCCACAGCTACGGAATCTCCCGGCTCGGCCTGATAGCGGATGAACCCGACCGGCCCGAAGCGCCGCGGCCCGGTCTCGGCGATGAGGCGGGGCGTCGGCCTGAGCAGCCGGAACCCCCCGCAAGCACCCATGGCCAGGATGCTCCCTTCACTGCTCCTGCGGCCACGGCGGAGGCGCCGCCGGCGCCTAAGACAGAAATCCCGACTTCCGGTGCGCCTCTGCCGCCGGAGCAACTGCGGACCAGCTATAAGAAAACATCCGTCAAGATGCCCCGTCATCTGGCGGCCCGGCTCAAGGCCTATGCCCGCACCACGGGCAGTTACCAGTATTCCGTCGTCATTGAGGCAATCGATCAGTTCCTGCAAGAGCGCATCAGCTTGCTGAACCCGCGGATGCAGGAGAAGATGACAGGTCTGGCCCGGCAGTTCGAGCACGAGGAAAACCGGTCTCGCTGGCGGAAGCTGTTCTCATTCAGATCGGTTTAGTTGTCGGCTCGGCGGGGATCAATAGCAGGGGATGCTGAAGCGGCCGGGACTTGTCGCTGTAGGCCGATTTAATTCGAGGCGGCTTTTCCGGCGCGTCGGCTGTATCGCGAAATCAAGCTGCGCAACTGATCCAGGTATGTCGGCTGCGCGGCCAGCCGGACGGACTTGGGCGAGTTTGACGAGCTGATCTCGATCAGTTGTCGCGATCCCTTCTGCTTCGGCTCCAGGTGTATCTCGTCGGTCAGCGGGAACTCGACGTTGGCCATCGCTTTGTGATAGACGAGTCTTTGATCGGTCATTACAAGTCCCCCGCTACCTGCCTCCGCCTTGGCGAAGTCGGCATCCGGGATGTACGCCACGAATTTCTCATCATCTTTCTGCTCGAACCATTGCTTGATGCGATTGCGAACTCCCAATGGAAGTATCAGCCAGGCGTCGCCGTGGGCCTTCTGACGGACCTCGCGGAGCCGGCGGTGGACCTCGGAGTCCGCGCCACAGACGCACCTGGCGAACTGCTCGGCCTGCGGGACGGACGATATGCCCAGCTCGCAGATTTCCTTCTGCCCGTCCGCGGTTGCATGGACGTCCGTCACCACCGCTCCCAGTGGTGAGCAGGACTGACACAGGTAATAGGGGAACGGCAGGCAGTACGGTTCGGGCATATGCTCTACTCGACTGAGCACCTTCAGGAGGTCTTTGCCGACAAGCCCGCCGAGCTCGTCCAGTTTTCTAACGGCCGGCGATCTCTCGTGTAGGTTGCGGTCGGTCTTGGCCCTGTCGGAAAGCTTGCTGGACCAGACAACCAGGTACACCGAAAGCGACCGTGGCGTTCCACAGAGTATGCATCGCTGGGGGAAACACGTTCGGAAGTCATCATCGTATAGCAGGGCGGAATCGAACAGGAAAAACGCGCCCATCGTGTCCACGTGATCCAGTTGGATAGACCCCTCAGGCACGGAGGCGGGCTTTTCCGCCGGCTTAAGTGGCCTTTCCTGCGACGGCTTGTCGGGGCGAGTCGCCGGCGTCTGTTCGTTGAGCGGGTCGGCAGCGTCCGGGGGGCGGGGCCGACGCCGCTTTTGCTCCCTGTCGGCGCGCTCAATCTCCTCGTCGGGTATCGCGAGCCAGCCGAGGACTGATTCCTCGCTTAGAATCTCCGGGGTGGCCGGCTCGCCGACCACATCAGCGATCTTGAATACCGACTTGCATACCCCGCAACGGCCTTTCTTGCCGATAGAGTCTTCGGGGACTTTGAGTACGGTGCCGCAGGATGGACAGGTTACATCTACCGTAGGCACGATCTTCCCTTCTTATGACAGGCCACACTGACTCGACATATGTCACCGTCCTTGAAATGCCCCGGCTCGTGTCCGACATTCCATGGCGTCGGCACATCGGCCCTGAACCGGCTTAATAATGGTTATGTTACCAAAGCATCGGCCGGAACACAAGCAAACATCCGGACGAGTCCGTTTTTGCCTCCGACCGGTGTCAAGGCAGCGTTCCGCAAACGTCCAGGTGCCGGTCGGAAACCGTCTCCACCCGCAATCTGTTCAACCCCGCCCGCGTCAGTTGGCCGCAGACCTCTTGCGGCGTGTATGCCGAAAGCAGGGACCGGTAGAATTCCTCCCGCAGAAGCTCGGTCTCCTCCGCGGCGTATGTGTGGACGATTTGCTCGGCCGAAGAGGCCGAGTCCGGCCTCGCGAGGTCGCGAACCAGGACAACGGCGCCGGGTGCGGCTATGCGCCTGACCTCCGACCAAAAGGAGGCGGTGTCTGTGATGTGATGCAGGATGCTGTTGGAGAACACCACGTCGAATCCGCCGGCGGGCAGGCCTGTGTCTTTAACGTCGGCAAGCAGCAGCCGGATACGGTCGGCAAGCCCCGCGGCCGACGCCGCCTCATGGGCGTAGCGCAGCATTGGCTCGGAGGCGTCAACGGCGGTTATGCTCCAGCCGGGCATCGCTCTGGCCACAAGGACCGGGATATCGCCCGGTCCGGTGCCCAGGTCCACCGCGCGGGCCTCGTCGAGTCGCCCGGCAAGCTCCACCAGTCGCTGGGCGAATGCACGGTTCACTTCGGCGAAATCGGCGACGGCATACGCGTAGGCCTCGGAAGAATCGTCCATCAGCTCCGGCTCGGGTTGTCGCGGCATATCTTCGTGCATCATGCCCAAAGACCAAGCCGACAATTATGAAAACAGGGACGGAGCTTAGGTGGAGGGAAACCTCAGCTCCGCCCCGAACCTGCAAACGAGAGCGGGCCGGGAGGAGGGGAACCCACCCCGGCTCTCGGTATGCAGCATACAGCGCGGCAATCGCGCTATTAGTATTATAGCCGTCGGCATCATAAATTCACTTGCAATAATATTCTTTTGAATGCGGCGGCGTTTGCGGCCGCCTGGCCGCGATGGCAGTTGTTGAAAAGCGTATATACCTTGTCGGCGTCCGCGGCCACGGCCGACCAGCTTTGGAGCATCTGCCTTATCTCCGGCTCGCTGTAGCTGTAGTCGTATCGCGCGGCCGCGCCGGCGTACCACTTGTCGGGGTTTCGCGAATGCAGCCGAAAATATGCCACCTTGGACGTGGCCGCCGGCTCCGGTCGATACAAGCCGCGTATGGGCGGCACGTCCGGTATCACCAGCGTAACTTCCCGAGCACACAGCCCCTCCACGGTTTCCGGGCGATCCCAGGACTCGTGACGGAACTCTACCGCCAGAGGCAGCGACGAAAAATCTTCCAGCGCCGCGGCCAGGTAGCGGCGGTTGGCGACCGTGCGGTGGAAAGACTGCGGAAACTGAAGCAACACGCCGGCCAGTTTGCCCGCCTCCAGCAGGGGGGCCAGGTTCTCGGCGAATTCATCCGCCGCGGACCTGTCATGTTCGTGGGTGGTCCTGCGGTTGGCCTTGACCCAGAACTCGAAGCCGTCGGGACTTCGGCCAACCAGCGATGCCAGCATCCGGGCCGAAGGCATGCGATAGAAACTGAAGTTCAGCTCCACCGCGTTGAAGTGCCGTACGTAGATATCGAACATCTCGCGGCTTCGCGTGCCGGGCGGGTAAAACTCACCAACCCAGTCGGCGAAGGAGTATCCACTGGTTCCGACGATATATTTCTTCTTGTCCCGGCCCATTAGAGTTTGATCGATCATACCAAACGGATGCCGAGTGCGCCGACGGCCGGGGGCGCATGTGCGCTTACCATGTTAATTTGTCGCACTCGTTCAAGCATCTATTTGCACAAGCCGATGCTAAGAAGGTGGACCGGAAAACCGGGACATCAAAGTCATCAAGAGGGTGGGCGCATTATGATTACGACTGACAGTGGGTCGCCGGATATGCAGGTGGAGGTTGTGACAATCACGCCTGATGAGTCGCTGGTGGAGGCGTGCCGCCGGCTGCGCGACCGGGATATCGGGCGCCTGGTGGTGGTTGGTCAGGACGGCAGGGTTGTGGGGATACTCTCCGAGCGGGACGTCGTTACCAGATGCATGGCCGGAGATGCCGGCTTGGCCGGTGTGTCCGTTGCCGATTGCATGAGCGAGTTGGTGACCACCGTGCCGGTTGGCATGCAAATGAACGATCTGGCCAAGCTGATGGAAGATAAGCACATCCGGCACCTGCCCGTCATAGCCGAGGGGAGGCCGGTTGACGTCATCAGCAACCGGAGGGTGCTGCAGTGGCAGATAAGACGCGACCGTGGGCTGCGGGACGTGACCGTCTTCGCAATGGCGAAGCTGGCCGAGAGCCGCGATCCCGAAGCCGGCGGGCACCTGGAGCGAGTCCGCAAGTACGTGGTGGCTCTGGCGACGGAGCTGATGGCCCAGGAAAGCTTCGCCGACCCGATTGATCAGGACTTCGTCGATATGATCCGGGTTGCCAGTCCCCTGCATGACATCGGCAAGGTCAGCGTTCCGGACTGCGTGCTGCTGAAGCCCGGGAAGCTGGACTCGGACGAATGGGAGATAATGAAATCCCACACGGTTTCCGGCCGGGACACGCTGAACCAGGCCATCGAGCATTACCAGGAAGCAGATTTCCTCATCATGGCCAGGGACATCGCCGCCCATCACCATGAGCGATACGATGGAACCGGGTACCCCGATTCCCTCGCCGGGCAGGATATTCCGGTTGCGGCGCGTATCTTCGCGGTGGCGGATGTTTATGACGCCCTCATATCCAAGAGAGTGTACAAACCCGCGTGCTCGCACCCAGTCGCCAGACAGTACATCTGCGAAAGCGGCGGGACGCACTTTGACCCGGTAGTGGTCGCCGCGTTCCGGGCCTGTGAGTCGGAGTTTCTGGCCGCTCAGGCGCTTTACAGCGGATCGGCCGTTGCTGAGGTCAGTGGTAAGGCCTGCTGATATGCTATCCGCGCGGCCGATACGCAACACAGGCGCTATAATATCGCATACGCTTACAGAATGTTTTTAGCACGAAAGGATTCGCCATGACTGAGCAGCGCCATACGGCCGAGATTCTCATGACGGGATTTGTCACACACGACGTAAAGCGCTTCATCGTGGAGCGGCCGACCGGTTACGAGTTTTCTCCCGGCCAGGCCACCGAGATGTCGCTGCAGGAAGCCCCCGATGATGCGCGCCCTTTCACGTTCACATCATTGCCGGATGACCGCGTGCTGGAGTTCACTATCAAGGGGTACTTCGACCACGACGGCATGACCGGCAAGCTGCACCGACGCAAGCCCGGTGACAAGGTGCTCATCGGGGACTGCTGGGGCACAATCACCTACAGAGGCCCGGGCGTGTTCATCGCCGGAGGCGCCGGTGTAACCCCGTTTATCGCCATACTCCGCCGCCTGTGGGCCGACGACAAAGCCGCCGGGAACCGGTTGCTCTTTTCCAACCGCACTGCCGCGGATGTGATTCTGGAAAAGGAGTTCCGTGCGATGCTGGGCGAGGACTTCATCTCGACTTTGACGCGGGAGCAGGCCCACGGACACCTGCACGGACGGATCGACAAAAACTTCCTCGAGCGGCACATTGATGATTTCTCTCAGCATTTCTACATATGCGGGCCGAAGCCGTTCGTGGCCGACATTACCGCCGCCCTTGAAGACCTGGGCGCCTCGCCTGAGTCGCTGGTTGTGGAGGATTAACCCGCCGCAACTGCGGCGACATCCGGCACTAGGCGACCGCCGAGCTGGCGTATCCGGCGGCATTCATTGTGGCGTTGTTGGCGGTCCGAATAGCGCACCTTCTCGCTGAGGAACTCGTCGCCGAGGGCCGAGTATCAGGCACGCGCCGAAAGCCATCGGGCCGCCGTGAGGACCTGGGAAGAGTTCCTCGACAGCAGGGAGGAGCTTTTCGAACTGGACTGATCGCCCGGCTTGCCTTGACCGGTCAGGACCGGGCCTCGGCTTCGGTGACGGCCCGCTGTCCGCCCCCAACCGTCGGCA
>PUND01000126.1 GCA_003551645.1 Phycisphaerae bacterium
CGGAGGGCATTGCTGTCGACGTCGGGGTTGGCGTCCCGAATTAACTCCCAGTGCTTGCCGTGTCCGTACAATTCCTGGGCGATGCCCCAGAAACCGTGGTCACCCTCCTGAACCGTGTAGGTCCGCGGCCTGTCCGTAACGCTCCGGTCGGCACTGAGCGACGGCTCCGGGGTATCCGGCTCCGCCGGGCTGAGACGGGCCGGAGTGAAGGTACTGACCGTTCGGCGCCTGGTATCGTCGGCAGTGGTGTCCCGGTCGGCAGTGCGATCCTCATCGGAGTCGGACCGATCCCGCAGGATACTGTCCAGCGGGTCCGGTTCGGTATCTCGATCTCGCTGCCGCCTCTGGTGTTCCGGCTCCTGAGGTTCCGGGTCGATATGCACCACATTGCTGGTGTCGTCCGGCTCTTGGTCGGCCGTCGGCTCCACCGGCTCATCGCTCGGGCCGGAGGTAGCCACGAAATAGATCAAGGCGATAACGACAACACCAAGCCCCACGCCGATCCCAATCTTCACATCCCTGCGCATTTGATTGGCTCCTTTGATAACGAACCAACGACGTAAGAATCCTTTCCTTACCGATATTATTGGGTCTCGCCGGGTCAAGGTAAAGGAAAACTTTTTTTACGGGAAACTATTTTGTCCGGTCAGCAAGGGTCCGGAAGGTTATCCGAGCCATCATCAGCTCCTCATCTGTCGGCACTACCCAGACGGGAAGCTTTGCGCCATCGGCGGTTATGGCTCCTTCGGCGCCGCCGACCATGGTTTTGTCGCGGGCCTCGTCGGCGACCGCACCGAGACGCTCGAGACGTTTGATAATTCGCCGCCTGATCGGCCAGGCGTTCTCGCCTATGCCACCAGTGAGAACCACGGCGTCCACTCGCGGCAGGATCGCGTAGTAAGCACCGATGTATTTGACCACGCGATAGACGAACATTTCCACCGCCAGAGATGCCCGCTTGGTGCCCCTCCCGGCCGCGCCGAGCACGTCGCGCATGTCGCTGCCGACGCCGCCGACGCCCAGCAAGCCGGATTCAAAATTCAGTGCCTGGTCCACCTCCTCAACGGTCAGCCCCCGCCGCTGCATGTAAAGCACCACCCCGGGATCCAGGTCGCCGCTGCGGGTTCCCATCATCAGCCCTTCCATAGGCGTCATTCCCATGGAATGGTCCACGGCAGAACCGTCGCGGACGGCGGTCACCGAGCTTCCGCCGCCGAGGTGAACGGTAATAAGGTTGGTCTGCTCCGGCGGCCTGCCCAGCAGTTCCGCCGCTCGAAGGGCGACATACTGGTGGCTTGAGCCGTGGAAACCGTACTTGCGGACGTGGTGCTCAGAACACCATGACTCCGGGACCGCGTAGCGAAAGGCGTGTTCGGGCAGAGACGCGAAGAACGCGGTGTCGAAAACGGCCACGTGCGCCGCCCGCGGCACCGCCTCGCGGGCCGCCTCTATGCCGGCCACGTTGGGAGGATTGTGCAGCGGCGCCAGTGCCGAGCCGCGGTTGATTGCGGCCAGCACTTCATCGTCTATAACGGCCGGGGCGGAAGATTCGCATCCGGAGTGGACCACGCGATGGGCGACGGCGTCGATATCATCCGGCCGCCTCAGAACAGATGAGTCTCCGGCGGTAAGGGCCTCCATCACGTGTCGCATGCCGGCGGCGTGGTCGGGCGATGAGACACTGCGTCTGAGGTGGCTGTCGCCACAGCGATGCTCAAGCTCCGCCTCGCCACCGACCCTCGACACTGCGCCCTCGGCTAGAGAGGACTCCCGAGGCATGTCGTAAAGCTCGTACTTGATCGAACTGCTGCCGCAGTTGATTACGAGTATCTTCATA
Organism: Phycisphaerae bacterium; assembly: GCA_003551645.1. Lineage (GTDB taxonomy): Bacteria > Planctomycetota > Phycisphaerae > SM23-33 > SM23-33 > PUND01. Next base: position 1,838 of record PUND01000126.1, read on the forward strand.
CCAAGCCCTTCTCTGTCCGACGACACGGTCATGGGTAAGCCGAAGCCGCCGGGCTGTCAAGCGCGGCGAGCCGGCGGCCTCGCTTGACGGCGCGGTGCATATACGACTAAACTTGGCAGCGAAACCAAGAGCCGGATGTGCCGGCCACATGGGAGCGACTCGGTGGCGGAAAGCTTTGGCAGGGATTTCAAGAGATTCTTTCTCCGGGGCCTGGCGGCCGTTCTGCCGACTGTCCTGTCGCTGGTCATCATAATCTGGCTGTTTCGAAGGGTCCACGAGTACGTCGGAAGATATATCAACGTCGGCGTCGTATGGATAACGTCGCAGATATTAATGAGGACCAGGGGGCCGGAGCCGCCATGGGACAGCATAGAGGCGATCAAGCATCGCGTATGGGAGTTCTACGATCCCTGGCTGATATGGGTGGGGTTCATACTCGCTATAGTGGCCATTTACATCTTCGGGCGTTTCGTCGCGAGCTACCTGGGCAGAGGCATCTGGCGGATGATCGAGGGCACTATTATCCGCCTGCCGGTAATCAAACAGGTTTACCCCTACGTCAAGCAGGTGACGGATTTCCTGCTGTCGGACCAGAAAATTGAGTTCAGCCGCGTGGTGGCCGTGGAGTATCCTCGTAAGGGAATCTGGTCGATAGGGCTTGTAACGGCCCCAGGCATGAGAACGGTGCAAAGCGCCGTCGGCGGTGAGTTGTTGACGATATTCATCCCGTCAAGCCCGACGCCGATGACCGGGTATACAATTACTGTGCGACGAGAGGAGGTCATCGACCTGCCTATGAGTATCGATGACGCCCTCCGTTTTACGGTCAGCGGAGGCGTAATAATGCCGTCAAGCCAACAGCGCGGGCAGGCGGAAATCGAGCAGGCCAGGCAGAGCTTGTTTCCCCTGCTGAAAAGGAAACCCAGGAAGGAGACACCGACGTGAACTTTACCGTCAACGCTCGACACATGGAAGCCACGGACTCCATCCATGAATATCTGGACAAGAAAGTCAGCAAGCTGCCGCGGTACTACAACAACATAAAGGAAATCGAGGTCGTGCTGGACGTCGAAGGGGACCTTTCGGTGGCGGAAATTATCGCCCACGCCAAACGCAAACGCACCTTCGTGGCCTCGGCGAAGCACGAGAACATCTATGCGGCCATTGACGGCTGCCTGGATAAGATCACCCAGCAACTCCGACGCTTCAAGGACAAGGTCCGTGACCACCAGGGACCTTCCCACGAAGAGACCATGGGACCTGAATCTGCCTAGCCCCCGGGCGGACGAGCTCAAGGTCCGGCCAAAAACCTTGGTCTGAACGCTGGCACGAAGCGGCCGGACCCGCTAAACTCTTCGCCGCGCCCTGTGCGCGGAGTGCGGATGCGGTGTATCGGCCCGCGCCCGCCGCCAAAGGCGAATATCCCACGACAGGAGTAACATATGAAGCTAGCCGACATTATCGTCGCCGACGCGATTGTCCCGGAACTGGAAGGCCAGAATCGGGACGAGGTCATACGGGAACTGGTGCAGGCACTGGCCGAGGCGGGCTCCCTTCCCAAGAAATCGGTGGACGAGGTCACAAAAGCGGTCCTGGACCGTGAACAGCAGGCGACCACCGGCATAGGCAAGGGAGTCGCCCTGCCGCATGCGAAGCTCAAGGGCCTGAAAAAGCCCGTTGGCACGATAGGGCGATCCAGCGGAGGGATCGACTTTTCCGCGCTGGACTCCCGGCCGGTGTACTCGGTGGTGCTGCTTCTGAGCAGCCCGGACAACCCCGACGAACACCTCCAGGCGATGGAAACGGTATTCAAGCACGTTCAGCGGGATATCTTCCGCAAGTTCCTCAGGCAGAGCGAAACGACCGAGTCCATCGTGGAGCTTATTGAGGAAGCGGACGAACTGGCCTGACCGCCGCCGCGTATGCATCGGTAAACAGATATTCAGGAAGACGAGAAACGCAAGTGGCTACCGCCGAACGAGAGGTGACAATACCGAACAAGTTCGGGCTTCACGCCCGACCGGCGATGCAGTTCGTCGAACTGGCCAACCGCTACACCAGCAAGGTGGAGGTGTCCAACGGCTCGCTTTCTGTGGACGCCAAGAGCATCATGTCGATGATGCGACTGGCGGCCACCAAGGGAACGGTGCTGAAAGTGGTGGCCGACGGCGACGACGCCGAAGATGCGGTCTCGGCTCTGGCGGAGCTTGTCGAAGGCGGCTTTGGCGAGATGGAAGGCGACGCGGCGGACGCGGCCTCATGAATCACCCCCGGCTGAAGCCGTTCGTGAACGGAATGCCTCTGAAATGAAGGTCAAAAAGGGCATAGGCGTCTCTGGAGGCGCGGCAATCGCCTCGGCGATCGTCCTCGACACCGAGGAGTTCGAAATACCCGAGCGCCATGTGCCCGTGGACAACACCAAGGCCGAACTCGACCGGCTCAAGCGGGCAATCGGCGTCTCCAGGAAGGAAATACTGGACCTCCGCAAGAGGACGGCGGAAAAACTGGGCAAGGAAACCGCCGGCATCTTCGACTTCCATCTCGGGCTGCTTGACGACAAGCAGCTTTTCAAGCAGTTCTCTGAGACCATCCTCAACGGGCAAGTGACGGCCGAGTACGCCGTGGCCAACGTGCTTCGAGGATACGCCGGCGACTTCCGGCAGATGCCCGAATATCTCGCCGAGCGGGTCAAGGACGTTTACGACGTCGAAAAACGCCTGTTGCGCAACCTCATTGGCCAGCGCAGGCAGTCCCTGAAACATCTGACGCGCAACGCCGCCGTCATCGCCCACGACATGACGCCCTCACAGACCGCGGGTCTTGACCGCGAGCACGTGGTGGGACTGGCGATTGACGCCGGAGGCCCGACCAGCCACACCGCCATCGTCGCCAAGGCGATGGACATCCCCGCGGTGGTCGGGCTTAACGACGTAACCGCCGAGGTGTCCGGCGGCGACCGGGTTATCATCGACGGCAGCAGGGGCATCGTCATAATCGACCCCGACGAGGAAACCGTCGAGCGTTACCGGCAGATAGCCGTCCGGCAGAGCGAGTTCCTGCACAGTCTCGACGCGCTGCGGGAGCTTCCGGCGATCACATCCGACGGCCACGAAGTCCGCCTGCAGGGAAACATCGAGTTTCCCTACGAGGTCCGCACCGTCCTGGACAAGGGCGGACAGGGCATCGGGCTTTACCGGACGGAGTTTCTGTTCCTCGGCTCCGACGTGGAGCCGACCGAGGATGACCATTACAAGGCCTACTGCGACGTGCTGGAGGAATGCGGCGAGCGACCGGTGGCCATCCGTACTATCGATCTGGGCGCCGACAAATTCACCCAGGCCCGGGCTCGCATACCGGAGCGCAACCCGTTTCTGGGCCTTCGCAGTATACGATACTGTTTCCAGCACCTGCAGATGTTCAAAACGCAGCTTCGGGCTATCATGCGGGCGGCCGTTCGCGGAAATATCTCGGTAATGTTCCCGCTGATTACCAATCTGCTGGAGATGCGACAAGCCAAAACCATCGTCCGCGACGTGGTCGAGGACCTGGAAGAGGAGGGAATCGAGCATCGCAACGACGTCCCGCTGGGTATGATGGTGGAGACGCCCTCGGCGGCACTGCAATGCGATGGCTTCGCCAGGGAAGTGGACTTTTTTTCCATCGGAACAAACGATCTGGTACAGTACACGCTCGCTGTTGACCGCAGTAACGAGCAGGTGGCGCCGATGTTCACGGTTGCCGACCCGGCCGTGCTGCGGCTGATACAGGAAATAATCCGGGCCGGCCAGCGGCACGATGTTCCCGTAAGTTTGTGCGGGGAGATGGCCGGCGATCCGATATACACTATATTGCTGCTGGGGCTTGGGCTGCGAAGCTTCTCCTGCTCTCCGCCGGCGATACCGGAGATAAAGAAGATCATCCGGTCGGTTACGATGGAGCAGGCGGTGAAGGTGGCCCAGCGGGTCCTGAGCTTCGACTCCGACAAGGAGGTGGTGAACTTCCTTAGGACCGAGACCCGCCGGATAGTGCCCGAAGCCCTGGTGGAATGAACCGAGACGCGACAAAACAGAACGCTGCGAACGGCGCGGCGCGACGATACATTCGAAAGGACGCATTCAGACTTTGCCGGAACGTTGGCTCCTACGCTTTGGGGTTCACGGCGACCTGCGGTTCCTCTCGCATCACGACATGGCGCGACTGATGGAGCGGGCCACGAGGCGGGCACGGCTGCCGCTGCAGTATTCCCAGGGGTTCAACCCGCGGCCGCGGCTGTCGCTGCTGTGTCCCAGGCCGGTTTCCGTGGCCGCCATTGAGGATCCCCTGCTGCTGCGGACCGAGCGGTCGGTCGAGCCGGAATCCATGCGAGATGCGCTCAACGAACGGGCGCCTTGGGGGCTATGCTTCGACGCCCCGCGGGAAAACCCCGCCGGTCGGACACCCCTGCCAGCTCGCATGCACTTCGTTTGCGGCGTCGCCGACGAGGCGGCGGTCGCCGAACGGCTCGCCGGGCTGCGAATCCACGAACAGTGGACCGTGGAGCGGATAGTCTCGGCCGGACGCGCCCGAGGATCAAAGGCCTCCAGGCCCGTCGATCTGCGGCCGCTGCTGGCCAAGATCGACGTCAGCGACGGGCAACTCCGCTGGCAGGCGGTCCCGAGCGGCGACCTCTGGCCAAAGCCCGCTGAGGTGCTTCGGCTGCTGGGTCTGCCGGAGTGCCCCCTGCTGGCCGACGTGGTCCGGGAAAAGGTTGAGCTAACCGGTAACGGAGAGCGTCCGACAGACAGTGGTGGAACGATATGTCAAAACTGATGCTCATCAACACGGTAGAGGGCCAGGAGTGCCGCATCTGCATCGTCGCGGACGGCGCCCTGGAGGAGCTGTACGTCGAGCGGACCTCCACGGCCAGTAGGGTCGGCAACATCTACAAGGGAAAGGTCACGAACGTCGAGCCGTCGATACAGGCGGCGTTCATTGACTGCGGACTGGCGAAAAACGGCTTCCTGCACATCTCCGACCTGCACCCGCAGTATTTCCCCAACGGCGCCAAAGGCGGCGAAGCGGTCGGGCGCAAACGGCCGCACCGCGACCGTCCCCCGATACAGGCGTGCCTTCGGCGCGGACAGGAGGTCATCGTGCAGATGACCAAAGAGGGCATCGGCACAAAGGGGCCGACCCTCACCACATACCTTTCCATTCCCGGGCGGCTGCTTGTGATGATGCCGGGCATGACGAAGCTCGGCGTGTCGCGGAAAGTCGAGGACGACGACGTTCGCAACCAGGCCAGGAAGCAGCTCAACGAGCTGAATCTGCCCCCGGACATGGGCTTCATACTCCGCACCGCCGGAGTCGGGCGGTCAAAGCGCGATCTGAACCGCGACCTGAACTACCTGCAGCGGATGTGGAAATCCATCCGCAAGCACGTCAATACCTCAAAGGCCCCGGCGGAGCTGTTCCGCGAGTCCGATCTGGTGACCCGAACCATCCGCGATGTGTACAACAGCAGCATCGACCGGATCATCTGCGACAGCAAGCCCGTCGCCGAGAAGGTGCGCGAGTTCCTGAATGTCGCCATGCCGCGGACCAAACACGTCGTGGAGGTGTACGTCGGGCAGAAGGGGCTGTTCCACGAGTTCGGCCTGGAGCAGGAAATCGAGAGCATCTACTCCCGACGGGTCGAGCTTCGCTCCGGCGGGTCCATCGTCATAGACCAGACCGAGGCGCTGGTCTCGATAGACGTCAACTCCGGGCGCTATCGCGACCATAGCGACGCCGAAACCACCGCCACAAAAATCAACAAGGAGGCGGCCGAGGAGATCGTCCGCCAGCTCCGCCTGCGCGACCTGGGCGGGGTGATCGCGATCGACTTTATCGACATGCAGAACAAGAAGAACCGCGCCGCGGTGGAAAAGCTCCTCCGTGATGCGATCAAGACCGACCGCGCCAAGACGAAGGTGCTTCGGATGAGCGCGTTCTGTATCGTCGAGATGACGCGACAGCGTATGCGCCCCTCGCTGAAAGAGGACATCTACAGCCGTTGCTCGAGTTGCCACGGCACGGGGCTGGTCCGCTCTTCGGAATCGCAGGCGCTTCTGGTTATGCGCGACATACAGCGTGCCGCCGCCAACGAGGACGTCGCCAACATTTCCGTGACGGTTGCCCCTTCGGTTGCAGACCGGCTGGCCAACTTTCACCGCCGGCAAATCTGTAACATCGAATCCGGGACCGACAAGTCCGTCCGCGTCCACACCAGCGCGGAGATGGGTTCCGAGCAGGTGCGCATCGAATGCACCAATAACCGCGGCAGCGTCATCAACTGGGCCCAGCCGGTGGACACGCAGAAAAGCGCTTCCGCCGTCCTGACAGTCGAGGTCGAGAGCTATGACAAGTGGCGCCGGGAAAAGGAGGCCAACGGGCAGGAAGACACACCCCAGCCCCAGAACACACCCGCCGGAGACGCCAGAACCGAACAGCAACCTCCGACGCCGGACGACAAAGGTCAAAAAAGCGAACAGGAATCGGGCAAGAGCAAGACATCGCGCCGAAGACGGAAGAAGAACGCTTCGCAGTCCAAGCAGGCCGACCAGGACAGGCAGCCCGCGCAGGACAGTCAGAACGACAACCAAGAGAGCACAGTCCCACATGCCGAAGACAACCAGCCCGACGAACAGCAGTCGGCGGGCGAGAATTCCACGGACAAGCAGGAATCAAACGAGGAATCCCCCTCCGCCTCCAGGAAGCAACGACGTGGCCGACGCGGCGGACGAAAGCACAAGACAAAAGCACCCACAAGCTGAGGCCGTTGCAGGTCATGGATAATCGGCAATCCATAGTCAGCAACCGAGGATGGCCGATAATTCTGACGCATCCAAATACCGCGAGAAATCCAAAGGGCGCGATGTATTTCAGCCCCGCGGCGCCGAAGGCACATCGCCGGCGGGGTCTTTCATAGTAATGTAAGGATGTGTCCAATGAGTACTTCAAGACAGCGGCTTATCACTCCCCTGCCCCGCGATGAGGTGATAAAGGCGGTCGAGCACGCCGGTCCGGTGCGCGTGCCGCTTATCCGCGCCAAGTGGTGGGGAGAAGGACTGGAAGAACTGCACGGCGACAAGCTGTCGGCTTTCGAGAAGTACCCGGAAGACGCCGCGTTTGCTTTCATCGACCCGGTCCGCCCGCAGGCAATGGGACTGTCCTGGGAGCTTCGCACCGGCGGCGCGCACGACTCGGCCTGTGTGATAGACGACTGGGCGAAACTGGATGAGTTCATCGAGAAGCTGCCGGAGCCGGATACCGACCCACAGATGGATTTGCTTGTCGCCGGGGCCGAGAAGGCCCGCGCCGACGGGCTGTACACGATGTTCGGCTGGTGGCGGCTGTTTTTCGAGAGGCCTTGGGGTCTGCGCGGGATGGAGAACCTGATGCTCGACTACTACGAGCATCCGGACGAGGTCCATCGGCTGCACGAAGCGCTTTGCGGGGTGTACGTCGGTTACATCGAACGGGCCGCCCACGAGCTTCGGCCCGACGGGTTCTGGACCAGCGACGACCTCGGCCACCAGACGCAGTCGATGGTAAGCCCACGGATATTCCGCGAGTTCCTTCGGCCGTATTACGACCGGGTCGGCTCGGCCGTGCGGGCAGCGAATATGCACTGGTGGCTGCACAGTTGCGGAAACAACACACCCCTCATGGACGACCTGATAGCCGCGGGAGTGAACGTATTCCATCCGGTGCAGAAGGGTGCTATGGACCAGGAGCGGACCGCCGGCGAATGCGGCGGCCGGTTGGCCTTCCTGGCCGGTATGGACGTACAGCACGCGCTGGTGGAGATGGACCCTGAAGGCGTGCGGGCGGAGGTCCGCCGGCTGATAGATACGTTCGATTCGCCCGGCGGGGGCTTGTGCATCGCCGCCGGAAACGGCATCCTTCCCGGAACGCCGCTGGAGAATATCGAGGCGTTCCTGGACGAGGCGTTGACCTACGGCGCCGAGCATCGTAAGCAATTTGCGGAGGCGTGAGAGGATTCCTCATCGCGGCGTTTTTTTGCGACAGACGTCTGAAGACGACTTAACCAACCGCTGGAAGGAGCACGCATCAATGGCTGAACAGAGCGAGATGAAGTTCTGGAACCCGGATTTGCCGGAGGATGAGCGGATTGACGACCTTATCTCCCGCCTGACGCTGGAGGAAAAGGCCGCCCAGATGGTCCACAACGCCCCGGCCGTCGAGCGGCTGGGCATACCCGAGTACAACTGGTGGAGCGAGTGCCTCCACGGCGCCGCAAGGGCCGGGCGGGCGACGGTGTTCCCGCAATCGCTGGGGATTGCGGCGACCTTCAACACCGACCTTATGCACCGCGTGGCGATGGCGATATCCGACGAGGTCCGCGCCAAGCACCACCAGGCCGCCAGGCAGGGCAACCGAGGACAGTACTTCGGGCTGACCTGCTGGTCGCCGAACGTCAACATCTTCCGCGACCCGCGATGGGGCCGAGGACAGGAGACCTACGGCGAAGACCCCTATCTGACCGCGCGGATGGGCGTGGCCTTCTGCAAGGGCCTGCAGGGCGACCACCCGACGTACCTCAAGACCGTCGCCACGCCGAAGCACTACGCTGTCCACAGCGGCCCGGAGCCGCAGCGGCACACCTTCGATGCGCGAGTAAACGGCCGAGAACTGCAAGAGACGTACCTTCCGGCGTTCAAGGCCTGCGTGAAGGAGGCCAAGGCGTTCTCGGTGATGGGCGCCTACAACCGCACCAATGGCGAGCCGTGCTGCGCGTCAAAGACTCTGCTGGAGGATATCCTTCGCGATGAGTGGGGCTTCGAGGGATACGTGGTTTCCGACTGCGGCGCGATCCGCGACATCCACGAGCACCACAAGGTGACCTCCTCGCCGGCCGAGTCGGCCGCAATGGCGGTCAAGAACGGCTGTGAGCTGAACTGCGGGCGGGTGTATCCCATGCTCGTCCGGGCCGTCAAAAAGGGGCTGATTACCGAAGAGGAAATCGACAAGGGTCTGAAACGGCTCCTGCGGGCGCGGTTCCGGCTCGGCATGTTCGACCCCGAAGACCGGGTGCCCTACACGAGGATTTCGCCGGAGGCCGTCGAGTGCGAAGAACACCGCCGGCTGGCGACCGAGGCCGCGAGGGAGTCCATTGTCCTTCTCAAGAACCAGGACAAGCTCCTGCCTCTGCGCAAGGACTTGCCCAAGATCGGCGTGGTCGGACCGACCGCCTACAACCTCCGCATGCAGCACGCCAATTACTACGGCTTCTCGGCGTACATGACGACCATCCTGGAGGGCATCCTCGCCAGGACGACTCCCGGCACGCAGGTGGAGTACGAGCAGGTCTGCTCGCTCGCCGGCAAGGAGCCGGTAGATGAGCACGGCATCAAAAAAGCGGCCGAGGACGCCGACGTGGTGATAGCGGCGATGGGCTTTACCGCCGAGCTTGAGGGCGAGGAGGGTCTGGTCAACACCGAGGCCCAGAGCGAAGGCGGCGGCGACCGGACCCGCATCAACCTGCCCGGCCGGCAGGAGGAGGCGTTGAAGAAGCTAGTCGAGACTGGCAAGCCGGTGGTCCTGGTGGTTACAAGCGGCAGCCCGGTGGATTTGAGCTGGGCGGCGGAGAACTGCGCGGCCATCGTTATGGCGTGGTATCCGGGACAGGCCGGCGACGCGATAGCCGACGTGCTGTTCGGCGACGTCAACCCCGCCGGCCGGCTGCCGATGACCTTCGTCAAGTCCATGGACCAGTTGCCGGACTTCGAAGACTACCGGATGACCAACCGCACCTACCGCTACATGGAGGATGAGCCGCTGTACCGCTTCGGATACGGGCTGAGCTACACCAGCTTCGAGTATTCGGACATCCGCCTCAGCGGCGAGCGGATAGGCCCCGATGAGTCGGTGGGCGTCACGGTAAGCGTGACCAACACTGGCGAGGTCGCAGGAGATGAGGTGGTTCAGCTCTATGTCAGCGACGTGTCCGCATCCGTGCCCGTACCGCTGCGGCACCTGGAAGGATTTCGGCGGGTACGGCTTGCGCCGGGTGAGACGAAGACGGTGGGCTTCACGCTGACGCCGCAACAGCTTTCGGCCTATACCGACGACGGCGAGGCCTTCGTGGAGCCGGGCGAGTTCCGAATCGCCGTCGGCGGCGGCCAGCCGGAAGATCCCGCAGCCGGGGCGGTGGCCGCAACGCTGACGGTCGCGGAGAGCAAGTAGAGAGTCAACCCCATCTGAAATCTTTGAAGCTATTGCGTCGGCGGGCCTTGGAAACAGGGCTTGCCGACGCTTTCTTTGGGCCGATTGCGCGTGCGCCCCTGCCGCACCAGCAAAGCCGGTCACGTCGTCTGTGCGGGCAGGGCGACCCAGAGTTCCTTGATTCCCTCGACGATCATCGAGACGGATATCGCGCCGATGAGCAGACCGTTGAGACGGGCGAGTATGTTGACGTAACGGATGAACAGCCGCTCCCTCGCGCCGGCCAGGTGATCGTGCAGGACCTTGTACAACATCAGTACCACCAGGGCCACCACCACGCCCAGCAGGATAACCAGCATTGATGCGTACCATTTGTCGACCTGCTGACCGATGATGATGGCCTGGGTTATCGTCCCGGCGCCGACCATGAACGGCAGAGCGATGGCCGAGGGCAATTCCTCCAGCGAGCCGCGGAGTATCTCCGCGCCGCGGTAGCCCTTGGTGACATAGTTGTACCCGACGATGAGGAAGATCAGCCCGCCGAAGGCACGCAGGGCCGCCGGCTCCACAAGGAAGACGCCGGAAAGCAACGCCTCGCCCGTCAGCGCGAACAGCCAGAAGACCGCCGTCGAGATCACACACGCCCCCACGACCACCTTCAGCACCGACCGGAAGTCCAGGTCCTCCATCACGCTGGAGGTGTACAGGCACAGCGCGAAGGGATTCAGTATCGCCAGAAAAGGCGCTAGATGTTGCAGAAAACCGTCCAAGAGCAAAGAACCTCGCCGAATCAACCCTTATTCATCAGACGGCGGCTTACGCCACAGGCGAGCCGCTATTGCGTCTCTGCCGGTTCTGTCGGCGAAATCAGGCCTTTTTCGAGAAGAAATTCCCTGGCGACGGTTCGGGCGTCTCGTCTTTCCTCGTCCACCTGGTAGTTGAGCTCCCGCATCTCCTGCTCGGCTATCTGCCCTTCAAGCTTATTAAGAACGTCCTCGATTTCCGGATGCTCCTCGAGCGAAGGGATGCGAACCAGTGGCGCGGCGTCATAGGGCGGGAATGAACCCTTGTCGTCTTCAAGAATCACCAGGTCATAGGCCTCAATACGGCCGTCGGTGGCGAACGCGCAAATGACGTCCACTTCACCGTCATAGGCGCTCCTGTACATCAGACCGGGATCAAGCTGTATCGGCTCGGAGGGAAACTCGAAGCCGTATGCCTCCTTCACGCCCTTATACCCGTCCGGGCGCTCCATGAACTCGGCGTCGAAGCCGGCCCTCAGTTCGCCGCCGTCGCGAATATAGTCGGCGAGGTCCGAGATGGTCTCCAAACCCAGCTCATCGGCGTGTTCTCTGCGCATGGTCAGGGTGTAGGTGTTGCTGAAGCCGAACGGTTTGAGCCATACCAGGCCGTACTCTCGCTGAAAGGCCTCCTGAACGGCATCGTAGGCCTCCTGCGAGTCGTGGATGACCTCCCTTTCGAGGATATTTACCAGGCCGGTACCGGTGTATTCGGCGTAGAAGTCCAGGTCGCCGCCCTGGAGTGCGCCGAAACAGACCAGCGTGCCTCCCAGTCCCAGGCGTCGCCTGACCGTCAGGTCGGTGTGCTCCTCGATGAGTATGGCCATCATCTCACCGAGTACATCCTGTTCCGTAAACGGCTTTCCGCCGACGGTGAGGTCGGCACGTTCCAGGACAATAACGGCTGTCAGCATGGCCGCGGCCACTATCACAACGATTCCAAATACCAATCCGGCTTTGCCTACAATAGTCATAATTCTCTCCTGTTGCTATTGTGTCTGTCGCATACCCGAGGGTGTCAGCCAGTTTTCCATACGTCCAAGCAGCCAGTCAAACAACACCGCCAGCGCCGCCGCGGGAATAGTGCCGGCCAGCAGCAGGCTTATGTTCGCCATCTGCAGGCCTCGCATGATAATCGCGCCGGTACCTCCTGCGCCTATGAGTCCGGCCAGCGCGGCGATACCGATAGTCCAGACAGTGGAAATTCGGACGCCGGCCATTATCACCGGAAGAGCCAGCGGAAGTTCCACCTGGATCAGGACCTGGGCCGGCTTCATTCCCATTCCCCGGGCGACTTCGGTAACCGAGGGGTCCACCTGGCGAATGCCGGTGTAAGTGTTCCGCAATATTGGCAACAGTGCGTAAAGTGTCAGTGCCACGACAGCGGGAAAAGGCCCCGTCGCCGGCAAATGAATCCATTCCGCCGCCCTCAGGGCGGCGAATATAACCACCACGAACGCGATAAGGGCGAGCGTCGGAATGGTCTGGATAACCCCGGCCGCGGCCAGAACGCCCTGTGACATCCGCCCAAAACGTGTCCGCGCCAGATAAATCCCCAGCGGCAAGGCAATCAATATCGCTATCCCCAGCGCAATTACCGTCAGATAGATGTGCTGGTAGGTCCTGTAGAGGACCTCCCTTCCCATACCGATCGTAAACCAAGTCCACAGTCCTGACATCCACTCGCCCATCAGTCACCTCCGGTCTGGCCGAGCACTTCGGCGATGGTAGATGTAAGGGCGGATTTCTCCAGCTCGCCGATGAACCGCCTGCCCTTGTAAACCGGGAGCTTCTCACGATTGGTCTTCTTGAAGGCGTCCAGCGCCTCGATCAATGAATGATGAGCCATCAACCGGTCCTTCGGCGGGCTTGTCGGCTGCTCACCGGCCGGGACATCTGGCATCATCGCCTTCAGCGTCCGCGTCAGCAGCGAAAGCTGGAAGCGGTGCTGGCCGAGAAAGCTGTCCACGAATTCGTTGGCGGGGTTTTCCACCAGCTCGGCCGGTTTGGCGAGCTGCTGCAGACGACCATCGTCCATCAGCGCGATGCGATCGCCCATCTTCACCGCCTCAAAGATGTCGTGCGTGACGAAAACGATGGTCTTCTGTATTTCGCTCTCTAGCTCCAGAAACTCGTTCTGGAGCTGTTCACGCGTGATGGGGTCCAGGGCGCCGAACGGCTCGTCCATCAGAACAATCGGCGGGTCTGCCGCCAGGGACCGCGCCACACCTATACGCTGTCTCTGGCCGCCGCTGAGCTGGTTTGGGTAGCGATCGCGGAAGCTTTCCGGCTCCAAGCCGACTCGGCCGAGCAGATCGTCCACCCGCTCGTCTATTTGCTCCTGCGGCCAGCCCAGCAGGTTCGGCACCACGCCGATATTCTCGGCGACCGTCATGTGGGGAAAAAGTCCGATGTGCTGGATGGCGTAGCCGATCTTCCGTCGCAGATCGATCGGGTTCTGGTCCATGATGTCGCGGCCGTCCACCGTGATTTGCCCGCTTGTAAGCTCGTACAGGCGGTTTATCATCTTCATGGTGGTGGTCTTGCCGCTTCCGCTGGTTCCCAGCAGCACCAGCGTCTCGCCGCGCAGGATATCCAGCGACAGATCGCAGACCGCGTCCACGCCGCCCGGAAACGTCTTACAGACGCCTTCGAGACGGATCATCACGTCGTTTTCGGCCTCAGCCGCCATCAGCGCTTGTCCACCTCCAGTATGCCCACCAGCGCGTGAGCGGCACCCTGTCCCTGCTGAATGTCCGAAACCAGGTGCCGCAGGGCGTACCCGAGCTGGGGCTCGATGATATGCTCACGCGGCAGCCCGATTCCTAGCCAGCCGATACCCTCGATTACCATCCGCATCCGATCCATCATTGAGCGGAGCGGCTCGGGGCAGTCTTCGGGCAGGTCCGGAGCGCCGTCGGGGAATCGCCGCTCATGCTCGTCATACCGGTGGAGCAGCTCGTCCACGTACTGTATCAGCGTGTTCCAGCAGACGGTCAGGTGCTCGAAGTAATCGTTGAGTTTATCAAAGCCCTGCTTTGGGACGTAGTTAATCAACAACTCGTCCAGGTCGGTGCGTATGTTGGCCTCGTGAAGCATGTTGACCGCCTGGCGGATCGGTTGGGCGTGCGGGTTGTAGTCGCCGGTGTCGATGTGCCTGCCGGTCAGCACCGACCTGTCGAAGAACATCGCCGGGCGAATCTGGACGCCGGCCCTGCGCGAGGCCTCGGCGATTATCTCCTCGGCCTCCGGCCGGCTCATCAAACGCAACGTCAGATGCTGCAGTTCGTCGCGCCGCTTCTCCCGCTCCTGAGCGTCATAAATGTAACTGACGACGTAGTCCATATTCCGCAACTGGTCAAAGTCGTTGGTCCAGAGCGACTGCCACTCGTAAGAGTACCGTCCCAGCCAGTCGCAGACAATTACGCAGTACTTGTCCGCTCGACGGGCGATGTCGGCCAGCAGTTTAACCGCCTGCTCGTCGTCGTTCAGATGGGAGCACGTCCCGTAGGACGTGAAGTACAGGTCGTACGGCCTCTCATCTTCAGGCAGCGGAACGCCGTCGCCGAAGTCGCCCTGCTGGAAGACCATCTTCGGGTTGCCGCCGTAAATGCTCCGGGCCTGCTCCAGGAGGTCCTCGTTCAACTCTATGCCTTTGTAAAGGCCCAGGACGTCGGGCGTCAACAGGTCTACTTCGTCGTCCCGCAAGCTGGAATCGCGATGGCGCACACGGCTGAGCAGCTCGTAGCCGTCCGCGCTGCCGCAGCCGAGGTCCAGTATCCGCAGTCGGCGCATATCCGAATGGCTGTGTTCGATGAGCTTCTGAAGGTGCGGCCGAAGGAAAAGCCGCGTAAGCTCATCCTCCCAGTACAGACGGACGTTGTCGTACTTGCCGACCAGTCCGGACTTCTTGGCGTACAGCCCGCTTTGAACGGCCTGCGAGTACGCCTCCATCTGCTCGTCGTTGTTGACCAGTTCGTCCGTGTTGATTTTCTCGTCTCTTTTTACCTGCGTCATCTTTGTGTTTCCCTCCCTGCTATTCGCCCAGCGCCTGCGGAAGCACGCCGGGAACACCCTGTTTGATTTTATCCCGAAGGTCGTCCGGAAGCGGTTTCCGGGGGCTTTCAAGGATTTCGTGGTATTTCCTGTGGGCCGCGTGGAGGGCGTCGTGCTCGTCCTCCAGCGGATACGAAACGTAAACCTGCTGCTGCGTCGGCAGCGGCAGGTGATACACGTACGTCTTGTGCCCCGATTCCATCACCTCGCGGATCATCGAGAGCACCTCGTCGCGATTGCCCGGCTCGACATTCCCGGCCCGCAACAGGTTCTTGACGATTCCGATGTGCGCATCGTCCATGACCGCCTGTTCGGGGCAGAACACGTTGGTCCGCTCCAGCAGCCCGAAGGCGTAGTGGATATACTGCGCGCCGGCCCGGGGGACGTTCAGCAGCGTCAGCAGTTTCTCGGCCGTGGCCTGTACGCCGGGCCGGTCCACGTCGCCCACACCGGCGGTCGAATAGCACGGCAGACCGTAGTGACGGGCCATCTGGGCGCAGTCGCTGTTGTAGTGGACGAACTCAGGCGCCCCGTACATGTCGTTGAGGTTGTCCAGCCGCGTGCGGACCGGCACCGCCCCGTAAAGCACCGGCGCGCCCGGGGAGGCGAGCTGGGTCAGCGTCACTCCGGCCAGCAGCTCGGCGTTTATCTGGGCGACCATGCCGAACTCGTCGAACGGCGCCGTCGCCCCGCCCATCGGCGAACTGGATATCACCACCGGCGCCTTGCGGCGGGCGATGGCCATCAGCTTCGCGGCCGTATCGTCCACTATCTGGAACGGGCTTTTCACCACGCAGGTTATGAACGACAGGACCGGGTTTTCGGCGAACGCCGACTCGCCGCCGGCGATGATGTGACCCAGCTTGAGCACATCGTCCAGGGCCGCCAGGTCCGTCAGTCCCGCCTGGACGTGCTTGGTGATGTTGTCCAGAGAGGTCAGGAACTTGTTGACGTCCTTGTTCTGCTCGGTGACCTGCTCGTCCTGGATGTTCACGCATCGGATGAAGAAGTCCAGGTTCGTCAGGTTCTCGGCCAGATGGGCCGCATCGCGCAGCCGGGCGATGCTGCCCGGATTGCGCTTGAACGTCGGCCGACCGTCGTCAAACTCCACATCCAGCCAGACGTTGGTCTCCGATCCGCTGCCGAAGCGGACCCGCGGCTCGGCCGCGTCGAGAATTAGCCGGTTGTCCGGGTCGCGGGCGCCCAGGACCAGCTTCGAAGGCGCCGCATCCAGCGCCTTGTCCACCACCTTTGACGGCACGCGCAACCGCACGCAGCCGTCGGCGTCCTCGGCCCTGGCGCCGGCGCTTTTGAAAAGCTCCGTCACCTCGGCGTTGTAGCACAGCAGTCCCGGGTCTTCCAGAAGCTCCCGCGAGACACCGTCTATCAAATCCACCTGCTCATCGCTGAGCCGTTGCTGCGGCTCGACCAGTATTCCTTCACGCTGTTTTTCAGCCACCAATGTCTCCTTCTGTCCAGACACGTATCTTTTCGCCCCTCGATTGCCGGCGGCACATTTGCCGTCATGCCCGAACCCGCCGGTGCATCTGTCCCGCCTCGGCGGCGGACATCAACAGGCCCGGCAACTATCGCTGAACGGCTCAGAAGCTCCTGGCTTCCACCAGTGCCTCGATCCCGCCCTCGGCGAAGAGGTTCAGGGCCTCGTCGGCGGGGCACTCACGCCTCTTGACCCGGTCCCACAGGGGCGCCAGGTACTGCTGCTCATCCAGCCCGCGTCGCTTCAGTCCCAGCTCGGCGACCTCAAGCATTCGCCGGGCAAAATCAGCAAGCGGCATGCCGTCCACCTCGCCCGATAGCGCATCGCTACAGGCCACCTCGCGGGCCTTCTGAAGCTTCGACCAGTCTAAATTCGCAAGCGCCTCTTCGGCCTCGTCCACTGCCGAGACCAGACCCAGCGACAGAGCCGGGATACACAGCAGATTATCCGGCGGCTGCTGGTCGTTCGTGCGGTTTTCGACCGTCGAGTAGCGCGACAGCCGGGCGTTGTACCAGTAGCACGTGCTGTGGACGTCGAAGTCCGTCTCTTCGGGCGTAATCTCCACCTCATCGCCGGAGGTGGTCACTCCGACGGCCACGCCCTGTCGGAAGTATTCCGCGAACGAATCGTATTCGGTCAGGATAATCGGGTGACCGTCGCGTTTGACGAACACCGGCCGGAAGTCGGCCACCGTTTTGACATAGTCCCCGAGGTCGTTGAAGCGTTTTTCCGGCATGCCGATCCGCTCGGTCTCGGGCATCCACCATTCCCAGAGCATCTCCGCGACGCACTTGTGCCTGCTGTCCGCGCGACCCTTCCAGACGCTGGAATCGGCCGTCAGTGCGAGCTGCGCCCCGCTGAAGCCGTTGAGCACGTTGACGGCCCGAACCGCCTCTGCCTTGTCCACGTTCAGATGGACGTGACTGGCGGCGTTGACGGTGAACAGGCACATGTCGTCGCCGTCTTCTTCTGGAAGAACGCGGTTGGCTCCGAATACCTTGTCCCAGACGCTGGTGCGGCCCTTCTTCATCACCAGATCCTCGCACGGTGGGCTGACCGGCTGGATGCCGTAGCCCAGAAACCGCACGCTGTGTCTGTCGCAGAACGGCTGAAGCTCCTCGCGCAGTGCCCGGACCGATTCGTCCAGCCGGTGAAGGTCAGCCACGTGGGCCAGCGAGAATTCCGGCTTGCAGTAGCCGGTCTCACAACTGGCGAGGGTGTCGTTCTGCTCGCCGGGCTTTTTCGCCCCCACGACCTTGCCGACCATCTTGTCCTTGACCGGCTCCCAGCCACGCTGCTGCAGATATTCCCACAGCGCATCGACGGCCTCACGGCTGGCGGCCGTTCCATCGGAGGCGTTCACCAGCGGGAACTTCAGCTCCGAACCGATGCGTCGCTCGGAAGGATCCCTCTCGGCCGTGTCCCTGTCGAACTGGTCCGAAAAGTGCTGCGTAATCGCCTCGATACTGGACGCCATATCAGTCTTGCTGGTTTCCGCTTTCCTATCCATGATTGTTTCGACTGCTCCTGCTGCTGCTTTCTCGCTAACCGTTCCAATTCCCCATAACGTGCCCGTCGCCTCGGATTGCGAACTTGTAGGTTGTTAGCTCCTCAAGCCCCATAGGTCCGCGGGCGTGCAGTTTGTCGGTCGATATTCCTATCTCGGCGCCCATGCCCAGCGACTCGCCGTCGCAGAACATCGTGGATGCGTTGACCAGCACCACGCCGGAATCCACCCCGGCCAGGAACCGCCTCGCGCGGCTTTCGCTATCGGTAACGATGGAGTCGGTATGATGCGAGCCATACTTATTTATATGCTCGATCGCATCGGCCACATCCCCGACCACGCGAATCGAGACGACCGTGTCCAGATACTCGGTCCGCCAGTCGTCCTCATCCGCCGGCTCGACGCCCTCGGCAAGCTCGCGTGTCCGCTCACAGCCGCGGACCGTAACGCCGTGCCGACTGAACGCCTCAACAATATCGCCCATCGCGCCGGAAGCACCCTCGGCGACCAGCACCGTCTCCATCGCGTTGCAGACCTCAGGCATCAGGCACTTGGAGTCGATGGCGATCTCGATTGCACGGGCCACATCGGCACCGTCGTCTATGTACACGTGGCAGACGCCCTCAAAGTGCTTGATTACGGGGATGCGTGACTTCTCGGCGATCGACCGGATAAGCCCCTTACCGCCTCGCGGAATGACCAAATCCACGTACTCATCCAGTGTCAGAAGCTCGCCTATCTCCTCGTGCGAGCCGCTTACGACCTGCACCGCATCTTCCGGAAGCCCCGCCTCCGTCAGCGATTCTCGCCACAGTGCGCCCAGCATCTCGTTGCATTGCCGCGCCTCCGAGCCGCCGCGCAGAATCGCCGCATTGCCGGACTTCAGGCAGAATGCCCCGGCATTGACCGTAACATGCGGCCGGGCCTCGTAAATCATCAGGATCACCCCCAGCGGCACGCGAACCCTCGCGACCTCCAGCCCATTGGGGCGCCGGCCGGCGGCGAAGGTCTGCCCCACCGGGTCCTCCAGCGCCGCGATCTTCTCCAGGCAGCGCACGCGGGAGGATATCTTGTCCTCGCCGAATCTCAGCCGGGCGACGAGCTTCTGCTCCAGTCCGTCCCCCTCGGCGCGGCACAGATCCTCCTCGTTCGCCGAGAGCACCTCGCCGGCTCGCTCGGAGAGTTTCTCGCCCATCAGCTTCAGGGCCTGATTCTTTCGTTCGGTTGGCGCAGCGGCCAACTCCGCCGCGCTGCGACGGGCCTGTTTAGCTATGTCTTTTACGTTCACGGGTTCGTTGTTACTGGAGGGTTAAAGGTGAGATCCAACGGTGTTAGACACGTATCATGCACATAACACCCACGATTTCAAGGTTTTTCTGCAAAGGTCTTCGCGCCGGCCGTTCGCGGCGACCGAGGCCACGGGGTCAACCCCTTATTATATGCCTCTTCGCGCCGGAGCGCCGGAAGGCACTGAAACATCATCGGCAAGGAATGAGCACGTCGCTTCAAGACCCGCGCCGACCGCCAATCGAAAGCCCTGGTCTGCGAGCTGCGCAGGGCCAGGAAAAGTCGGCATTCGCCAATCACCCCAGCGTGTTGTTGAGCCGCCCCCGATGATACGCCAGCCGCTGTTGGGGCGTCATGCGGGCGAAGTCCGGCGTTCCGTCGGGTTTTGTCGGCCAGGCCTGCCCGTCGTCGCTCTCGACGGTCTTCGCGGCCGCCGTATCCACCGCCGCCGACTCGCCGCCCGGCTGCTCGGCCCGGGCGGGAACAGTAACCGTCATTGTAGTTCCGCCGTAACCAATCGCCTGGTTGGTGAGCTGCATGTCCTCATCCAGCGGGCGGTGCGGACGGATGCCCAGCCCCTGCAACACGCCGTGATAGGCCGGCACGGCCTGCTCGGCCGTCGCCTCGCCGTCGGCTATCCAGCGCAGGAACTGTATGAAGCTCAACTGGTGCTCGGCGTTGTTGATCTTCCGCCCGAACAGCGCCGCCCTGGCGCCGTGGTCGCGGGCGTCTTCCAGCAGCTTGAACGCGTCGTAGGTCGTGCCTGCCGAGCCGCCGAGGATGCCGGGGACCAGGTGCGGGTCGTAGCCGGCAAGCTCTTCCATGAACTTCGGGCCGTGATAGGGAATCTTCAGGAAGACCGGCCGACCCGGCGACGCCACACCCGCCAGCGTCCGGACTATCAGATCGTTCAGAAACGCCCCTATCTTCTCATCCGGCACGGGGTTGACCGGCGCGTTTGGGTCGAAGACCTCCAGGAAGTGCCGGAAGCCCTTTCGCTCCGCCTCTATGCGGAAGTCGCGATACGCCTCCAGCGTGCGGGCGTCCACTTCGACGTGGTTGTTGAACGTGACGCTGTACAGACCCAGGTTCGCGCCGACGTGCCGCTCGAACTCATCCCCGCCCAGCCGGCCGCACATCGCATGGTCCAGCAGGGCCGTTCGGAACGGCCGCGACGGCTGATTCGGAAACACCGAACCGCGGGCGACGTGGATGTCCGTGGTGTCGTTGGCGCGTACCGCCGGGGTGATGGGCGAGCCGTCGAATATCCGCTCGCGAATCGTCAGTATCTCGTTGGTGGACACCGACATGAGCATGATGTCCAGCAGCCCCTGGCGAACGTTGGCGCGTATGTGCTCCCGATACTCCGCCAGCGTGCGGAACTCGCCATCGGCGTGCTCGGGGCTTCTGCCGGGCGCGGCTATGCCGAAGGCCATGTCCGCATCCTTGGCGTCGGCGAGTATGAACGCGGTGGAGCCGGTGTCGGCGTGAATCTCGGCAAGCTTTTTGTCCAGCGTCTTTTCCATGTCGGCTCACCCGTGCTGTGATGCGCAGGCCTGTACGATTCGGTCCGTGATGATCTGAACCATACGCTCGATCTCGTCCTCGGTGGCCCGCCGCCTGGCCGTCTCGGAGCTTTCGCCCAGTCGTCCGTCGCCGGGTATCTCCCTGCCGGCGACCACCGCCGGATACGGCTGCTGATTCGGTCTCGGCTGGGGCTGGCCGTTCTGTGAAGGAAGGTTCGCTATGCCCCTGCCGTGGCCGTGGCCGTCGGCGTCCGGCTCATGGCCGGGAATGCAGACCTCGGAAAACCCGCGGAGGAAGTCGTCATTGCCGGGCAGCGAGCAAAGCTGCATTTCGCCGTCCAGCCGCGGGTCGTCGATGCCCATCTGCTTCTTGATATCCAGAAGCTCGCGGACCTTCTGCTCCGGAAGCTGCCGTATGCCGCCAAGCTCTCGGCTCAGAAGCAATATGCGGCAGTACATGTCCAGCGTCTCGAGGTGCCAGTACGCCTGCTTGAGCGTCGCGTCGCAGGCGACGGCGCCGTGATTGGCCAGCAGGATCGTGTTTGCCTTGTTGCGCAGGTGCGGCAGGATGCTCTCGGCGAGGTTCTGGCTGCCCGGCGTGTCGTACTGGGCAAGCGGGACCTGTCCGATGAATATCTCAACCTCCGGCAGGATGCACGAGGGCAGCTCCAGCCCGGCGACAGCGAAGGCCGTCGCGTGCGGCGGGTGAGCGTGGCAGACCGCGTTGACCTCCGGCTGCTCGTGGTATATCTGAAGGTGCAGCAGGACCTCCGAGGTCCTGGGCAGGCCGCCGGCGAGCTGGTTGCCCTCATCATCGACCGTGGCGATGTCCTCGGGCTTCATGAAGCCCTTGGACACGCCCGTCGGCGTGCACAGGTACCGCCCGTCGCCTATGCGGACGGAGATGTTACCGTCGTTGGCCGCGACGAACCCGCGCTCGTAGATACGCCGCCCGACGTCGCAGATTTCCTGTTTCAACTGCCAGATGCTGGCCATCAGTCCACCTCCATCACCGGCTCGAAGTGGAACGAATCCAGTATGCACGCGTTGTAGGAGTCGTAAGGCACTTTCTCCGGCCAGAACGGCGCCGTCGCCTCCCTGCCCTCGACCAGCCCGACAAGGTCGCCCTCGCCGGCGCCGAGCGAATCGTAGAGCACCAGGGTCTCGTCGTTGCCTTCGTTGCGGCTGACGAGCGTGCCGCGGTTGCACGTGCGCACGATAAGGTAGCTGCCCGGAAGTAGTTCCTCCGTGGCATTGTTCAGCGTTACCTTGCCTATGACTCTGGCTATACGCATTAGTTCTCGTTCTCTACCGCAATCGCCCGGCCGCGAGGCCGCTCATCGCTCCAGCGCCGCCAGCGTTTCCAGCAACGCTCGGTAAGTAGGCGTAGTCCGCTCCGCGGCGAACAGGCGGACCATCGTTCGTATTTCGAAAAAGCTGCTGAAGGCGTGCTCGACGATGAGCACGTTCGCTCCGAACCTTCGGACGGCCGCGGCCACGCTGTCAGGGCGCGTGCCCTGGACCGCCCGAACGCCCGGAATCTTGTTCGCAAGCACCACCGCGTCGGCCGCGTAAGGCAGCACCGCCACGCCCGCCGAGACCGACCCGGCGTCGACCGCCTTGCAAAGCCCCTGGAGGTTCCGCATCCAGCAGTCGGTCTGCGTGAAGTCGGTCAGCATCAGCCCGTCGTGGGCAAGCGCCGTCAGCAGTCCCTGGACGCTCTCGCTCGGCCTCTCGACGATAAGCCCAAGCCAGCCCGCCGCCGTCGCCTCGGCCGCCGTCTCAGGGGTCGGAGCACCGGCCGCCGGCGCGGCCTCGGCAGCGGGCTTAGCCGGGTTCGGCGCCGCCGCGCGGCGAACCGTCATCCGGTGCCGGGCGATAAGGTCCTGCGCCGCCGGCGTCAGATGCTCGTTGTGGGCAAGCTCCACCACGCTGCCTTCGACGCCGGCCAGCCGCTTTCGCAACAGGTCCTCGGTGAGGAATATCTTTGGCGCGTGCGTCGGCTCGGCCTGCTCGGCCGCCTGCTGTGCAACCGGCGCCGGCGCAGGCGCAGAAGCCGGTACACGGGCCGACGTCCCGGCCGGTCGAGTCTGACCCAGCCGCCGAAGCACTTCCTCGACGATCCTGTCTATCTGCTGTGGTTCCATAGCTCACGTACCACGTCGCGCCGCCTTTGGCGCGGTCAGCCGTGCGACACAGAGACGCGGAGATTCAGAGGCATTCACTCCGCTGCTCGGCATTGCACTTTCTTCTTGCTCTGTCGCTCCGTGCCGAACCTCTCTCGGCTCGCCGCCAAAAAAGGCGTCAATCCACGATGCCGGTAACAGTCCATCGCACCGGCGAGTTGGTGTCGCCGACCATATCGCGGGCGGCCTTTCCGTCGTTGCTGATGACGACCGTGTCACCGTGGCCGGCGCCGAGCATGTCGATGGCCATCACCGGGTCGCCGTCCGGGGCGCCCTCGCTGAGCGGCTGTACTATCAGCAGCCGCCAGCCGACCATCGAGCGGTGCTTGACGGTCGATATCGCATGTCCTTCGACAACGGCGGTCTTCATGTAACTCTCGTTTATCCGTGAAGCAGTAAAACCGTTAAGCAGCGGGCTGTCGCCGGCTTTGTGCGTCCCGGCCGTCGCTATCAGGAGGGGGCCGCACCGCTCAACTGTTTAACTGTTTTTCCGTTTTCCGAACTTCAGACTATCCTCAGATTGTCCACCATCGTGCAGCGGCGGAAACGGCTGAAGGTCATGGGCGTGGCTACGCCCTCGCCGGTGGTGCAGGCGATGGAGAAGTTTCCGTATCCCTCGCCGCCGAGACCATCGCCGGCCAAGCTAGGCCCGTTCTTGACGTACAGGGCGGTGTCCATCTCCTTGCCCATGAAGGTCATGTGGTCCACCAGGCGCGAGTGTATGATCGCCGTG
Source organism: Phycisphaerae bacterium (assembly GCA_003551645.1). Lineage (GTDB taxonomy): Bacteria > Planctomycetota > Phycisphaerae > SM23-33 > SM23-33 > PUND01. The sequence continues at coordinate 25,640 of PUND01000126.1, forward strand.
TGGCGGAAGCCGTGCTCGGCGTGTTTGGCCCGCTCGACCGCCTGCTCGAAATTGTCGCACTTGACCACCGGCAGGGCCGGCATCATCTGCTCGGCCTCCACGAAGTCGTGCTCAGGCCCCGTCTCGCCGTACAGCAACCGGCACTCGGCCGGGACCGTTACGCCTATCTGTTCGGCGAGCTGCTGCGGGGCGGCTCCGACGAACTCGCGCTTGGCGACAGGGTGCTCGCCGCCGTCCTGGAGGCACGCCTTAGCAAGCTCGTCCATCTGCCGCGGGCTGAGCCGGTACGCCCCCTGCCGCTGCATCTCGTCCATGAAGGCGTCGAACACCTCGGCCACCACGAACGCCTCTTTTTCCGAGAGGCACAGCAGGTTGTTGTCGTAGCTTGCGCCCTCGATGATGCACCTGGCGGCGTTGTCAATCTCGGCCGACTCATCCACCACCACCGGCGGGTTGCCGGGGCCTGCGCAGACCGCCCGCTTTCCGGAAGCCATCGCCGAGGCCACCACCGCGCCGCCGCCGGTAATCGCCAGCATGCCGACGCCGGGGTGTTTGAATATCTGCTGGGCCGACTCGATGGTCGGATCGGTGATGACGCAGATAAGGTTGTCGATGCCGAGCTTTTCATATATCGCCTGGTTGAAAAGCTTTGCGCCGTAGGCGGCCACGCCCTTGCCGCCGGGGTGCGGGTTGCAGACCAGCGAGTTGCCCGCGGCGATCATGTTCACAGCGTTGTTCGCCAGCGTCGGCAGCGAGTGCGTAACCGGCGTGATGACACCGATGACGCCCCACGGCCCGCGCTCTTCCAGCGTGATCCCGTGGTCACCGCTGAAGCAGTCGGTGGCCACGGCTTCGACGCCCTGGGCGAGGTCGCCCAGCACGCGGAGCTTCTCGGCCTTGTGGGGACGGTGGCCGATCTTCGTCTCCCGGTACTCCATCTCGCCCAGTTCGTCGGCGCGGTTGACGCATATCTGCCGGATGAGGTCGCATGCGACCTTCCGCTGGGCGAGCGAGCGGCGCACCAGGCCGCGCTGGGCGGCCGCGGCCGCGTCCACCGCCTTGTTGACATCGGTGAACTGCCCGAAGCACTGCCCTGTCGCGGCCGGCGCCGGCGCCGCGGAAGAAACCGCCGCCGACGCACCCCCGCCAGTCTTGGGCGCCGTGCGCCCGCCCCAGCCGCTCTGAACGTGCTCCAGAACCTGCTGAACCATGTCCCGGACCAGCTTTTCATCTACCTGTGTCATGGTTTGCTCCCAAAGACGCTTCCTGTCCGGCGTCGATGCCCGCATAACCACCGAACCACGGACAACCGACAGCGGCAGGACTCATTAACAGCTTCAGCGTGGCCTGAGTCTCCGGCTCGCATCGTCCCGCGAGACCGCCCGACGGACCGCAATCGGCCGTCAGGATTCTTTCTTGTAGAGGCACTTGCCCAGCGCGTGGACCGAGTCGATGATGCCCACCACCACCGCATCCACCGGCGCATCTCCCGTGCCCTCGGTCATACGCGCGCTGGAACCCTGCGTAACCAGCACAAGCTCGTCGTAACCTGCGCCTATGGCGTCCACCGCGACGAAAGTCTTTCCGGTGGCGGTCCAGTCGTCGCCGGCTTCGTTGACGCAGATCGGCTCGACCAGCAGCATCTTGCGGCCGGTCATCTGCGCGACCTTCTGTGTGGTCACAACGTTGCCTCGCACTAGCCCGATGAACATGCGCGGCTCCTTTCAGACACTCGCCGGCGCGTTCACTCGGCCTTCGGCAGTATCTTCTCAAGCTCGTCGTGCGGACGCGGGATCACATGGACGCTGACCACCTCGCCGACGCGAGCCGCCGCCGATGCGCCGGCGTCAACGGCCGCCCGGCAGGCGGCAACGTCGCCGCTGACGAACGCGCTTATGTAGCCGCTGCCGACCTTACGCGTGCCGTGGTAGCTGACGTTCGCCGCCTTCAGCATCGCGTCAATCGACTCGATCAACGCCACCAGGCCCTTCGTCTCGATCATTCCCAACGCTTCTTCAGGCATTTCCGTTCTCCATATTCACGGCGGGCAAAGCCCGACCTGTGGCCTATGCTTAAAACCCGAAATTCGAAATTCGAAAACCAAAACAAATCTGAAATCCGAAATTCAAATGTCCCAAACACGTATTCCCGCAAGCGTGCGGCCGTTTGAGGCATTCATGCTTCGGTAATTCGTGCTTGTTTCGAATTTCGAGTTTCGTGCTTCTCATTTTCGCATTCGCTAATTCGCCATTCGCCCTTCGACAAGCTCAGGGCAAGCTATTCGCTATTCGCTGTTCGCTAACCGACATTCGCTCGTTCCAGCAACTCTCGCGCTTGTCGCGCAACTATCAACTCTTCGTTTGTCGGTATCACCCAGACCGCCACGGCGGAGTCGTCGGCGTCTATCCGCGCCTCGCCGTCGGCGGCGGCGTTGTTTGCCTCGTCAAGCCGGATGCCGGCAAACTCGGCGTTTGCCAGCACGGCCGAGCGGACCGCCGGGTTGTGCTCGCCGATTCCGCCGGTGAATACAATCGCGTCGGCGCCGCCGAGTTCTATCAGGTACGCGCCGAGGTAATCGCGGATACTGGTTACGAACATATCCACGGCCAGCTTGGCTCGCTCGCCGCCGTCGGCCGCCGCGGCGATGTCCCGCCAGTCTCCGCCGACGCCGCTTACGCCGGCCAGTCCCGCCTCCGAGCCGAGCCGCCTGAGCGACTCGCGCAGTCCCATTTGCGCCTGGTCCTGCAGCATCGCCAGTGCGTACGGGTCCAGGTCACCGACCCGGCTGCCCTGCGGCAGTCCGGACTGCGGCGAAAGCCCCATGCTGGTCGCAACGGACTCGCCGTCGCGAATCGCGCACAAGCTGCTGGAACCGCCCAGGTGGCAGGAGACGATCCGCCCCGCCGACGGCATCAGCTCGGCCGTCCGCGTGGCGATGTACCGGTGCGACGCACCGTGGAAACCGTAGCGCTTGATGCCGTACTTGTCGGCCCATTTCGGCGGAACCGCGTAGTGGCGGCGTCGGGGCGGGTTGGTCCGGTGGAAGCCCGGTTCCAGTGCCGCAACCAGCGGCGTATCGCCCAGGACCTTCCGGAACATACGCATCGCCTCGATGTAAGGCGGGTTGTGCGCCGGCGCGACCGGAACGAAATACTCCATCCGCTCCAGAAGCTCATCGCTTACCATGCACACCGGCTCGTGGTCGCCGGCCATGACGGCCTTGAAGGCGACCGCATCAAGCTCGCCGCGACCGGCAATCACCTTCCTGGCCGTCAGCATATCCAGCGCGAAGACGATCGCCTCGCCGTGGTCCGCGAAACTCTCGGCTTGCGAGGCATGCTCATCGCAGACGGCAAGCTCGAACTCCCCGCCGTCGCCGCCGATGCGGTCGGCGCCGCCGCGGGCAAGCTCACGCTCGCCGTCGGCAAGCTCGAACAGCCGGAACTTGAAGCTCGTCGAGCCGATATTGCTGACAAGTATCTTCATCGCAATCCACTCGACCGGCCCATACGCTCGGGACGGTCCCTCAGACGTCCGACCGGCGCTTAGATAAACACGCCCTTCAGCGCCTTATGCGGAGCCGGGATAACGTGGCTGCAAAGCAGCTCTCCGACCCGACCGGCCGCGTTCGCGCCGGCATCGACGGCCGCCTTGACCGACCCGACGTCACCGCTGACGAGCGTGGTGACGTATCCGCCGCCGATCTCGATGCGCTTGACCAGCTCCACGTTGGCGGCCTTGCACATCGCGTCGGATGCCTCGACCAGTCCGACAAAGCCCTTGGTCTCAATCATGCCCAGTGCTTCCATGTTCATAGCTCCCATGCGGCCCGTTCGGGCCGCTTATCAGGAATACCGCCTGGCTTACTTTTTCTTGCCGGTGCCGCCGCCGGTGGCGGGCTTGGCCTTCGGCAGGGCCTGCTCGAGGTCGTCATGCGGACGCGGGATAACGTGCACCGACACGACCTCGCCGATCTTGCCGGCCGCGGCCGCTCCGGCGTCGGTGGCGGCCTTGACCGCCGCGACGTCGCCGCGGACGAAGGTCGTGACCATACCCGAACCCACGCGGTCCCAGCCGATAAGCTCGACCGTCGCCGCCTTGCACATGGCGTCCGAGGCCTCGATGCAGCCCACCAGGCCGCGTGTCTCAACCATGCCCAGTGCTTGCAGTGCCATATCTGTCTCCTTCACACATTCCGGTTGTTACTTCCGCCGCCGGCGGCGACGGTTATGTTTCGGCTCGCCTACTCCGACAACCAGACCGCACGCGCGTTCTGCAGGTCGCAGGCGTTGCCCTCGTCGGTATCCAGGTGGACCTCCAGCAGGAACTTGGGGTTCACCCGGCACTTGATATTTTCCAGCGTCGTGGCGCAGTCGCTGTCCACGTGCAGGTTGACATACTGTCCGTCCTCGAAGCCGTAAAAGGCCGCATCCGCCGGGGACATGTGCATGTGCCGCTCGGCGCGGATAACCCCCTGCGGCAGCTCCACCACACCCGCCGGCCCCAGCACAATGCAGCCGGGTGTGCCGTCGGTTTCGCCGGACGGCCGGACCGGGGCCTCGATACCAAGCGCGACGGCATCGGTGAAGCTGACCTCGACCTGTGTAGAGTCCCGGACCGGGCCAAGTATCCGCACGTTCTCTATCGCCCGCCGCCTCGGACCTATAATCGTCACCCGCTGCTCGGCCGCGAACTCGCCCGGCTGGTACAGCCAGCGGTACACCGTCAGCTCCGAGCCAGGCCCGAACAGCTTTTCCATGTGCTCCCGGCTTATGTGCAGGTGTCTGGCAGAGATGTTGACCACCAGGTTTGGCGTATAGGCCGCCGATAGCTGCGGCTCGCCC
>PUND01000061.1 GCA_003551645.1 Phycisphaerae bacterium
ATCCCCGAGCCGGCGACGCTGGGCCTGCTGGGCATCGGCGGTTTGAGTGTCCTTTTGAAGCGTCGAAACCGAGGTTAGCTGCATCGCACAAAGCCAGGCCGGGTTACGGGCAGCCCGGCGCGGGCCGGTTCCCGAGTTGGGCTGAGGAGAAAATCATGAATGCGCATCATACGCATTACCTGTTGATTATGATTGCGGCCGTCCTGCTGCTTGGCGTCGGAGGCGTATATGCCGGCTCACCCGAGGTCGAGGTCTTCGCCGAGAATGGCGCCTGGGGCTACAACGGCCCGCACGCTGTTTACAGTGATGGCAAACTGTTCACCAACTATATCGACTCCGGCGGCGACATCTGGGCACAGTCCTACGACGTGGCGACCGGCGAGATAAACAGGGGACTGGTCTACGAGACCTACGGCGACCTGCACCAGGCCGGCGCCATCATGGTCCGGCCCGATGGGCGCCTGCACGTCCCCATCAACCAGGGCAATGTTTACAACGACGGCCGCACCTACTGGCGGGTCAGCGAGAACCCGGGCGATGTGACCAGCTTCGGGCCTATCCAGCCCAGCACGGATTCAGGACAGAGCCAGGGCCGCCAGTTCTACCCGATGGTGCATCAAGCCAGCGGCGAGATGTACCAGGTGGTCAACTATCGCGACGGCAATCGCCGCACCGGCATGTGGCAAAGTCCCGACGGCGGAGACACCTTCGAGCAGTTCCATGGGCTTTTCACCCTCGGCAGCGGCCTCAGCCAAGACCGCAGCTATACGCGGGCTTACATCGAAGGCGACAGCATCCACATGGTCGGCGCGCGTGTGGGGTGGACGGAGAGCTTGGTCGGCCGGAACATAGGCCGAACCGAAGGCATCTACTACATCCGCTACGACGTCAACGAACAGGCGTTCTTCCGCGCCGACGGTACGCGGACGTTCGAGCTTGGCGACCACCCCGAACTGACCAGCCCGGACACCGACCTTTTCGATACGCTCTGGCACTGGGATGAGGATGGCGACCAGCGGCAGCGGGCGCTCTGGGCGGACATGGTGGCCAAGGACGGCAAGCCGTACGTGACCATGGCGATTCAGGATTACGAGGGTTTCGAGGACGGCGGTTCGCCGCCGCACGTCGGCTACTGGACCACCCCTGATGAAGATGGTGACTGGTCGGCAAGCGAGGTCGCCCGACTCGCCCGCGGCTGGGACAACTCGCCCGAACGCAAGAACTACAGCATCGCCATCGATCCGGATGATCCCAACCTGCTCTACGTGGCCGTGGCGACCGATTCGACCGGCGACCAGTCGCGGGTCCATCGGATGTTCACCCCCGACGGGGGCGAGACGTGGGAGTCGCTGGGTGTTCTTTCGGATGAGGGTCGTATATCAACCGTAATCGCGCCCTGGCGGCTTGATGATACGGATACGCCTATCAAGGCCCTGTGGCTCGATGGGCAGATGGATGAATGGAGCAGCTACGATACGTCGATAATGATCCCCGAGCCGGCGACGATGGGCCTGCTGGCAATCGGCGGACTGGGCGTCCTGCTTCGCCGCAGGAGAAGCTAGATGTTGGCTCGGCAAGGCCTCCTGCCGGACTTGCCGACGCCAATAAGCCAGGGCGCAGAAGCGTCGGCGGACAAGCTGCCGACCCTACCGCCTGCCGACGCGAATGAGGCCGGTGCCAAGGCGTTGGCGGACAGGCCGCCGCCGGCCAGCGCATCAGCGCATACGTTGTTGTGAGACAGGAACGCACGCGGCGGGGCTTTCGAAAGGAGGCCCCGCCGCGCTGCTTGCGCGTGTAGGGCGTAGGGTCGGCAAGGTCCCCGAGAGCAACCGGTATCGAATTCTCACTGTCGGGGGTAATCCTACCACGGCTCCACCTTGACGGCCCTGGGTTGCTAAAGGGCCTGTGGGGGGAATCTTGTCGCGGGTGCGTTTGGAGATTATCTCGCGCTCAAGCTGGGCGAAGCTCAGCAGGCCGTTGGGCATCAACCTGCCCATCGATGTGCTGGTGTTGCACTGCCGGGTTATCCGCAAAACAGCGGGAAAAACAACCTATTCCAAAAGTCGGGCATTAGTCTTGCCGAAGGTGAATCTTAGCGGTGGGGGGAGCGAAGAACAGGCCGAGGCCCGCCTGATGGCGAAGATCAAGGAAGGGTAACGTGCGGGCCTGATGTTCTAGAGATTGGCCGGGAGCAAAGTTCCGTGCGGCACGAGGGAGTATTTTGTGGCTGGTAGCTGGAAACAACCCATGCCCAGGGCCGACTGCAGAAAGCTCCGAGGCCCCAGGTCTCATGGTCTCGGTCGCTTCGAAACCGGGGACTCCGACGCTGTTGGGGCTGTGCCGGATGACCATCGCAATGTATCCCCTGACAATCTGCCGCGGCAGTTCAGACATAAATCCATTCGGGCTTACGTGTACAGATACAGGGAGCGATAACGATGGATACTGAGACGCAGACGCAGTCGGAGAAGGCGCAGCAGGGCGGGAAATACCTGACCTTTGAGCTTGCGGGTGAGTCGTACGGCCTGGAGATACTGAAGGTCCGTGAGATTATCGGGCTGATGGACATCACGGCCGTTCCGCGGACGCCTGAGCACGTCAAGGGCGTCATCAACCTGCGGGGCAAGGTCATCCCGGTGATCGACCTTCGGCTCAAGTTCGGCATGCAGGAGATGGAACACACGGGCGAGACGTGCATCATCGTTGTCCGTGTCAACGAGGCCGAGATAGGTGTTCTGGTGGATCGGGTCTCGGAAGTGCTGGACATTGAGGCCGACAAGATCGAGGACGCCCCCTCGTTCGGCTCAGAGGTCAACACTGAGTTCATCATGGGTATGGGCATGGCCGAAGATAAGGTGACCATACTGCTGGACATAGGGCGAGTACTGGCAAACGAAGACGCCGCCGCGGTTATCGCGGGCAGCTCCGAGGAGAGCTGAGCATCAGGCAGCAACTAGTATAGACGCACACAACGGGTGTGTGCATTCTCGCCGCGACGGTTTAGAAAACAGTGGAATGGCGTGAAAGCCGGACGGTGAGCAAAAGAGCATGTTCATAGGCAGTTGGGACATTGTCGACAATGTCGCACCATGTAAGCGGCAGTCGGCGCATCCGCAAATGAAAGGGTATTAAGATGTCAAAGTGGACCATACGCAAGAAGTTGATGGCGGGATTCATGCTGGTGGCGGCAATTACGCTGCTGCTGGGCGTAGTTGGATACTACGGTTCGGTGTCAAGTGAGGGATCTATCGACGAAGTCGGCGCAGTACGTCTTCCGTCGGTGGATTCTTTGCTTGAAATAGCCAGGGGAGCTGAGAATATCAGAGGTAATCTCAGAACCCTTATCATACCCGGAATGTCGCTTGAGGAGCGACAAGAGCAGTACGCTAATGTAGATGAGGCGCGAGAGGAATATGAAGCCGCCTGGGATATATATGAGCCGTTACCACAGACTGAGCAAGAAGCAAGGGTCTGGTCAGAGTTTGTGACGGCATGGGAACACTGGCGAGAGGAAAATAACAGGGCGTTTGAACTCAGTCGGACCTTCGACGATCTCGGTATTGAAGATCCCGATGAATTACTGGCTAATGTTGAACAATTCCGAGCAGACCACTATAATCTGCAGATGCAGGTCATCGGTTTGCTCAGGGACGGGGTCGAGTTTGACGGAGGTGATTGTCACAGAAGCTGCAGATATGGTCAGTGGACGTCTGCTTTTGAACATGATAACGATGACTTTCGTCGGTTGCTTGCCGATGGTGAGGACCCCCACAGGCAGTTCCATGAAGCTGTAGGTGAAATTCAGGAGCTGGTGTCAGAGGGACGAAACGAAGATGCATGGGAAGTGTATGAAGGACAGATGGTCCCTGCGGCAGAAGAGACTTTTGAAATATTAGATGATATGGTTAACGTCTCTGAACGTGCTGTTGCTATATGGGGCGATCTTGAGGAACAGATACGAGGGCCAGTGGCCAGCAGGCAGTATGCGGCTTTGGATCTTCTGGCGGAACTGGTTGAAATTAACAGGGAAGTGGCCGAGTCCGAAATAGAAGGCGCCCGCACACAGGCAGCATTCCTCAAGACCGTGTCGCTGGTGGCAATGCTTGTTGGTACCGCGGGAGCTGTAGGGCTTGGGATGCTGATCAGTTCCGGCATCAATAAGTCCCTTAACAGGATAGTGGAGGGGTTGTCACGTGGCTCGGAGCAGACTTCCAGCGCCGCCGGTCAGGTTTCGTCGGCGAGCCAGTCGCTCGCCCAGGGCGCGAGCGAACAGGCGGCATCAGTTGAGGAGACGACATCGAGTGTTGAGGAAATGGCCTCGATGACGAAGCAGAACGCCGCCAGCGCCAACGAGGCGAACAGTCTGTCCACTACGGCAAAGAGCAGCGCCGACAAAGGCGTCGAGACGATGCAGAAGATGGACAAGACCATCGAGGAAATTAAGAAGTCGGCAGATGAGACCGGCAAGATCGTAAGTACGATCGACGAGATCGCCTTCCAGACCAACCTGCTGGCGTTGAATGCCGCCGTTGAGGCCGCCCGTGCCGGAGAGGCGGGCAAGGGCTTCGCGGTGGTTGCCGAGGAGGTTAGAAATCTCGCCCAGCGAAGTGCCGAGGCCGCCAGAAACACGGCTTCCATGATCGAGGATTCCGTGAAGAATGCGGACGATGGCGTCGCTGTCAGCAAGGAGGTCGGGCAGTCTCTGTCTGAGATAGGCGAAGTGGCCGGCAAGGTGAACGACCTTGTTGCGGAGATTGCCGCCGCCAGCAATGAGCAGGCGCAGGGCATCGACCAGATAAGCACTGCCATCGAGCAGATGGACCAGGTGACCCAACAGAACGCGGCCAACGCGGAGGAGTCCGCTTCGGCGAGCGAGGAGCTGTCGGCCCAGGCCGAGGAGCTTGACGCAATGGTTCGTGACCTGATGGCAATGGTTGGCGGTTCCGCCGGGGCGAGTACCCAGCAGCAGGGCGGTTCGACTCAAAAGCCGCAGACCTCGCGGCAACAGCAGCAGCCCCAGGTTGCCCGCAATTCGACCAACCAGTCCGCGGCAACCTCGGCTCAGACGGGTAGTTCGGACGCCAGGCCCGAGCAGCAGATGCCCGGGGGCGTGGCCAGCCCGGCTCGCGCAAAGGCGACAAGCAGCACCGACGCTGAGGATCAGATACCGATGGACGATTCGTCGGAGCTGTCGAAGTTCTAAGGTCATAAGCCGGCAAGCCACCGGGGCGGTGCCACGGGCATCGCCCCGGCCGGCGGCCGGAGATATGGACCACAAAAGAGTGTGACAGCCATCATTAGCGGAGAGTTCAGATGGACATACATGCGATGGTAGTGGATGACTCCGGCATCATGAGAAAGATGGTCATGAGGGCCTTGTGCGAGGCGGACCTCGCGACGTTTGTGTTTACCGAGGCCGCGGACGGAGCCGAAGCACTGGAGAAGTACGATCCCAAGACCATGGATATGCTGTTTGTTGACTGGAACATGCCGAACATGAACGGTGTTGAGCTTATCAGCAAGATACGGGAAAAGGAAAAGTCTCACACGCCGATAGTCATGATTACCACCGAGAGCTCCACAGGTAAAATCGACGAGGCCATGGACCAGGTAAAGGTGGACAAGTACATAGCCAAGCCGTTTACGGCCGAGAGTCTGGAGCAACGGCTCGGTCCACTGTTCAAACAGATATCTGAACAGCGAAAGAAATCGAAGGGCTTTTTCGGCAAGCTGGCATCTTCGAAGGGCTGACCCGAACTACCTGGAATGGAGCCGTGAAAATGGACGCTACGGACAGTCACACACCAGAGTCAAGTGCGACGGAAAAACACCACGAATGCGTGTTCGAGGCGACAGAAGAAATTTTCCGGGCCGCCTGCGGCCTGAACCTGGAACGTTGCGACGATGAAGGTGACCTTGGCAACGACGGTGCCGTCATCGGTATGATTTCGATAGTTGGAGATGTGGAGTGGTCGCTGTTTGTCGGCCTGCCAAAGTCCACGGCGGTTTCGCTTGCGGAAGCATTTGCGGGTTTTCGGATTCCGTTTGACAGCCCGGACATGGGAGATGCGGTGGGAGAAGTGGCCAATATCCTTGCCGGCGACGTCAAACGGCGGTTGGAGAACAGATCCGTGTCGGCATCGATTTCTTTGCCGAATGTGATCCGCGCGGAGTCCCTGGAGGTGATGGTCCAGAGGGGCACATCCGCCACTCGCGCGTGCTACTCCTGCGATGTGGGTAAAATATGGACAGGTGTAATCTCTCCGGCTACTGCGGCCAATTTGGCATGAGGCCCGGAAGTCTTATACAGGAAACTATTCAGAGTAAACAAAATGGGCGAACAGGAAAGTGTCGCCAACATTCTGGAAGGTCTCGCGGCCGAAATACTGTCTATGGATCCCTCCGAGACCGACGACGTGGTTCGTATCGGAGCGGCCCTTGAAGAAGTATTGGCCGAGGACCGGTTGCAGGAAACTATCCGAAACGCCCTTGTTGCGGCGGTGGAGGCACTGGCCGGCCTGTACCAGGGACAAATAGAGGATGCTTCCTCGGCGATGCAGGTTATCGCCGAGGTTCTGACGGCTGCGGCCGGACAGACCAGAGATCCGGAAGAGTCGGCAGAAGAACTCAGCCGGGCATGTGACAAGCTGCATGAGTTCAGCTCCTTAACCCAGACAACCGACCAGGATAATGCCTCTGAAGCCGACGAGACCGGACAGACTGAAACCTCCGCCGAGCAGCAAGATGAGGTCGAAGGAGAGAAGTGCCCCAAGGACGGCGAAGCTGAGCAGGACCAGGGGGACGACCAGCCCGCACATGCCCAGGCAGTCCCGACGGATGCGGAGCCGGAAATGCTACAAGAGTTTGCGGCCGAGTGTCTGGATCATATCTCCGCGGCTGAGGCAGCGCTGCTGGAGCTGGAAGGCAACCCGGACGACGCTGAGACGGTCAACACGATATTTCGCGCCTTTCACACGATAAAGGGGACATCGGCCTTTTTGGGGCTGGATCTGGTTCAGAAGCTGGCTCACCTTTCCGAGAACCTGCTCGATCGTGCCCGGGAGGGGCAGATTCAAGTTGCCGGCGGATACGCGGATCTTGCGCTTAACTCGTGCGATGCTCTTCGCAGGATGATCGAGGCCATTGCGGAAGCTCAGCCGGGCGGGTCGCTCCCCGTGCCGGAGACCTATAACAGTCTGATCAGTACTCTTGTTGACCCTGAAGCGGCCGGCATAAGTGCGGATGCGGATGTCGGGGGCATGCGCGTCGGGGACATACTTGTGGGCAGCGGCAAGGTCGAGCGTGAGCAGGTAGAGACGGTTGCCGAGACCCAAAGCGACCGTCCCCTCGGCGAAGCGCTGGTCTCCAGCGGAGCGGCCAAAGCCGGCGACGTCGCCGGGGCGCTGCGAACGCAAAAGGCCCAGCGCGGGCAAACGACGGACTCCAGCGTGCGCATCCGAACTGACCGACTCGACCGTCTGGTTGATGCGGTCGGGGAGTTGGTGATAGCCCAGTCGATGGTGTCTCAGGATCCGGTAGTTGCCAACGGAGAGAGTTCATCTCTGAGCCGGAACGTTTCCCATGCCGGCAAGATCGTTCGTGAACTTCAGGACGTCAGCATGTCGCTGCGAATGGTTCCGCTTAAGGCCACCTTCGGCAAAATGGCGCGGCTGGTAAGAGATCTGGCGCGGAAAGCGGACAAGGCCGTAAACTTCGTATCAGAGGGTGAAGACACGGAAATAGACCGCAACATGGTCGAAGCCCTGAATGATCCGCTGGTACATATGATTCGCAACGCGGTGGACCACGGCGTAGAAAGTCCGGAACAGCGCGAAGAGGCGGGCAAGGATCGGACGGGAACGGTTGTCCTTCGGGCGTACCACTCGGCCGGCAACGTGGTTATTGAGCTTGCCGATGACGGCAAGGGCTTGAACCGTGACAAAATAGAGGCCAAAGCCATCGATCGCGGGCTTATCCGCGGCGATGAGAAGCTGACCGAATCACAAGTATTCGACCTGATTTTCCATGCCGGCTTTTCGACCGCCGAGAAGGTTACCGACGTGTCCGGCCGGGGTGTCGGAATGGATGTCGTTCGCAACGGCATAGAGTCGCTGCGCGGTCGGGTGGAAGTGGCTTCCAAAGAGGGGAAAGGATCCACTTTCACTATTCGTCTGCCACTTACCATGGCTATCACCGACGCGATGCTTGTTCGCGTAGGAGACCAGCGGTTTTTGCTTCCGGTGGCGTCCATCCAGCGGAGCTTCCGCCCGGAAGATGGAGAAGTGTCCACTGTCGTCGGCAGGGGAGAAGTGGTCAACGTCCACGGAGAACTGCTCCCGGTATTTCGGCTGGATCGGCTGTTCGGGATAGCTGGCGCTAAGACCGAGCCGCGGGAGGGGCTTCTGATTGTCCTGGAGGCCGAGGGCCTGCGATGTGCCCTGATGGTTGATGAGCTGCAGGGCCAGCAGCAGGTGGTGGTCAAGTCCCTGGGCAAGTCCCTGAGCCAGATCCCCGGTGTATCGGGAGGGGCGATCCTCGGAGATGGCCGTATTGGGTTGATTCTTGACGCGGCGGGGTTGGTTGCCC
>PUND01000094.1 GCA_003551645.1 Phycisphaerae bacterium
CCGAGCCGTTCGGCCTGGGCCTCCAGATCGGGGCGAATCTTCCCGTCGCCGGCTATGACCAGGTGCGGCGCGGTCGTCCCGCGCCTTGCCAGAATCGCCATCGCCTCCAGCAGGACGTCAAGCCCCTTATACGGATGCAGCCGGCCGAGAGTGAGCATGAACGGCGCTGGCCCGTCGCGCCCAAACACCGGCAGGGAAGCGATTTCAGGCGGCGGCTGGGTCGGCGGCTCAATCTCCACGTCCACCCCGTTGGGTATGACCAGAGACCTGGCCTGTCCGCCGGTCAGGTCGTCGATGATCCGCTGGAGCTTGTCGCTGACGCCGGTTACCGCGTCGGCCCGCCGCATCGCCCACACCATCCGGTCGCGGGTGATGCGCCGGCGACGGTAGCGGGACGCCTCGCCGATGTCGCCCCTGTGGGAGGTAATAACCACAGGCACTCCCAGGTCATCCCTGAGCTTGACGGCCACGTAGCCGGTCGGATACGCCTGGTGAACGTGCACGATATCGAACCGTCGCCGCTCGTGCTCGGTGAGCAAGGCCCGGCGGGTTGACCCGAGAAACCACACCTGCGACCGCGTGCGAGGGTAGTACACCGCCGGGTACGGCAGCACCGGCGCGTCGGTCATTTCCCGCGGGGTCTTGGCCAGCACGGTCACCTCGTGACCTCGGTCCAGGAAACAGCGTGCCAGTCGGTCGATGACGATCTCCATGCCGCCGAGCTTGGGTAGAAACGAGGGAGTAAACAGGCAGATTCTCATAACCATTCACGCCGGAGCCGCCGGACACGGCCCGCCGCGAGGGCGAGCCATCGCAAAGCGATGATTATAGCGGCCGGCCCAGAACGCCGAAAGGCGCCGCGAGACCCGGGCAGGCGGACAGCCGAGTCATTCCCGGCACCGCCACGAATCGCAGACGGCCATGGAATTACCCGGCCGCAGCACTCCCCGGCGAGCCAGCTCCCTGCCGAGAAGGTAGGTGTATCTGCCCGCCTGGCTGTAATCCAGGTGCGAACCCTCGGCGGTCTCGAAATCCCTCAGTGCCGGAACATCCTCGAAGTGGACGGTGACGGCGCTGGTGTTGGCGGCAAGAATGTCCCAGAACTCCTCCCGCGGGACAATTGACTGGCGAACCTCCCGCACCCTGCCGTTGGTGATATATTCCTTGAAGACCACCTGGCCTCCGCGATCCTGTATGCGCCTGACCAGCTCATCGAGCTTTTGCACTCTGGAAAGCCACTGATCTGGCGTGATGTCTTCCAGCGGTTCGAGCTGCCCGATTTCCCGTTCGTACTGTTGATCGTACATCCTGTTGACGTCTTCTTCCGGCCGAATGGAGAAGTCGGCCGGACAGTGCCTATCGCCCATCGTCCGCCATACCCGCTGATCGGGCCAGTCGCCGAACGCCCCCTGGACCAGTTGGCGAGGGTGAAGTTCCGGGTTCAGTATCACCAGCCGCTGCTGAAGCTCGGTTCGGATCCGCCGCCCGATGAGCTTCTCGGTGTTCCACCGGCTGTGGTAGTAGTCGATGACCGGCTGCTGCTGGTCCCAGTGCTCCTCAGCCAGCGATTCCGCCCCGATGGCGCAGATAACCACACCTCGAAAATCCTCATTCTCCGCCAGGTCGCGCAAAGCCGCGACCGGATGCGCCGCCGGCACATAGAGCTGTACAAGACGATGGTCCGGCCAGACCTCCCTGAAAACCTCCAGATCAAAGCCCCAACCGATACGCGAATCGCCCAGCAGGACCACGGTATCCTCACAGGCCTCATCGACCTGGCTTCGCCAGTAGGCCCACAGGTCCCTGTCGTCGGTGACCATAGTCCAATAGCCGGCCGCCCGCCAGGCGGCTTCCTGCCCGCCCAGCACCGCCACGGCCAGCACTATAGCCAACAGCCACACGCGGGGCCAGTCCCCGACGGTCCTCGACCGCTCAAAACTGGAAGTAGATGAATGCATGACTGTCTCCGGGTATGGTTATTATCGCACTGACCATCGCCGCCAGCAGCGCGGACCGCGCCCAGACCGGCACGCGCTCGGCCACTGCCTCCAGCGTGGTGTTACGCATTCTCCAGTGTACCGTCAGCAAAGCCGCGGTCAAAGCCAGTGCATATCCTATATCGTCAGGCCTCAAGGCGTTCGTCCAGCCGCCACGTCCGGCCATCGAGCCGAGCAGAGCGAACGCGTGGTCCATCGAGACGGCGCGGAAGAACACCCACGCCACGCTGACCAGCAGAAATGTAATCATAGCCACCACGAACTGCCGGACAGGCCCCAGCCGCTTTTCGCCGTTGCGCAGCTTCCATCGCCCCTGGATAACACGTTCGGCGAGCACGTACATGCCGTGCAGTCCGCCCCAGATGACAAATCGCCACGCCGCCCCATGCCAAAGCCCACCCAGCAGCATAGTAATCATCACGTTGACGGATGCGCGGTTTTGGCCTTTGCGATTGCCCCCCAGCGGTATGTACAGGTAATCACGCAACCAGCTCGAAAGCGAAATATGCCACCTGCGCCAGAAATCGGAAAAACCCACCGCCGCGTAGGGGAACCGGAAGTTGTCCGGCAGAGCGAAGCCCAGACACAACGCCACCCCGATAGCGCATGTGGAATAGCCGGCGAAATCGAAGAATATCTGCCCCGAGAAGGCGAACGTCCCCGCCCATGCGTCCAGGAACCCGACGGCGCCTGAGTGGCCGTACACATCCTCCACGATGGGCGCCAGGACACGGTCGGCAAGTACGATCTTCTGAAACAGCCCCAGCGTCAGCAGTGACAGCCCCCAGAAGAACTGATTGCTCGTGGCGCGCTTCGGCTCGTTCAGTTGCGGCAGGAACCCGCGCGAGCGAACAATCGGACCGGCCACCAGTTGCGGAAAGAAACTCACGTACAGGGCATAGTCCCAGAACGAATGCCACGGCTGCGAACGCCCCCTGTAGATGTCGGCCGTGTAGCTGAGCGTCTGGAACGTGTAGAACGAAATGCCCACCGGCAGCACGATATTCCACGCCGGAGGATGGTATTCCACGCCCACAAGCCCGGCCAGCCGGACGAAATTCTCCAGCATGAAATCGCCGTACTTGAAGAACCCCAGCATACCAAGGTTGGTCAGCATGCTAAGACCCAGCAGCAGTCTCCGCCGGCCTGTGGCGGTAGCCGAGGCGATGCCCTTTGAGGCGAACCAGTCCACCACCGTCGATATCACCAGCAGAAGCACAAACGGCGGATTCCACGCCGCATAAAACACGTAGCTCGACGCCAGCAGGATACTCTTGCGCGCACGCCAGTTACGCACTGTGTAGTACAAGGCCAGCACCAGGGCGAAGAAAACCAGGAAGGTCGTTGAGTTAAAGAGCATAGGGCAAATGTTCAGGGCGAGTTCATCGAAGGCGCCTCTCGTCCGACCAGTCCATGTTTACTGCAACGAACACGCCCCCGGGGGCATAGCGGCCGAACGATCCTGTCGGAAAAGAATAGCGACCGGCCACTGTTGTGTCAATTCAACCCGCCACGGATCCGGAGGGCTGTGTGATGGCCTTTCCCACCAGGAGAGGCCCGCGCACACTTCAACGCCGGGAATCCGGACTGCATAAGACCCTTTCGGCCAGTCGGCGCAGCGGCTAGCATGCTGGTTGTGTGTTTTCGGGCCAGCGGCCACCCGCTTGAGACTTTCGGCCGAGACACAAGCAGAATTACAGACAGGATCTGATATCATGCTTTCTAACCGCCTGAGATGGAGTTCCGCCGCGCTTGTCTTATTCTTCTCATACTTGCTGTGCCCGGTTTCGTATGCGGAGGCGGACGGTGCCGGCCAAGTCCTGGCGACCGCCGAGATTCGCGAGCCGGTGGGCCAGAACTGGCGGGGGCAATGGCTTCGGGAGACGGTAATCGTCAGCGGGGCGGAACGGCCGGTTGATGCGGAGCGTTTGCTATGGCGCGATGCCGACGGCGATGCGCTGCCGGCGGCGTTCACCCGCGACGGTGACCCGGTCGAACAGATACGGACCGGAGACCGCATCGACGTGCTTTTCCGCACGGATCTGGCGAGCGGACGGACGGCCGAGTTTGCCCTGGTGGCGATGGAGGACAAGGCGGCCGCCGAAGCCGCCCGCGCCTGGCGGCCGGTGCGTCGACAGGTCAACCAGGACGGGGCCTTCACCGTCGCCAACGGCCATTATGAACTGCACTTCGACCCCGCTGAACCGGAGCCGGCAAACGCCATCCGGCTGCCCGGAAGCCGCATGACGCTGGGCCGTTTCCGCTGGTCCGAAGACGCCTCGCCGGTAGCCGTCGAAGACCGCTGGCAGGCCCATGGCGAACCGGCCGCCCGGGCAGAGCTGGTGCGTACTTTCCGCTTCCAGCGGTCCGACCTGCGATATCAGATCCGCTTCACCTTCAGCGCCGAGACACCCTGGATAGAGGTGCGTGAAGACTACCGGCTCGGCCGCGGCGCGATGATGGAGCTTGACCTTCGCGGGATATCGCCCGAGAGCGTGCGTCACGCCGGTCAGAGAAGCTGGATGTCCACGCTGGACATGCCGCCCGCCGGCTCGACGCTGGAGACCGAGTTCTACCCAATAGCGACCGTCGCGCCGCTTGCGCCGCCGGGCTGGACGAACACCTCGCCCTGGGCGTATGTGGCATCCGGAGAGGTTGACGCCGGGCTGGGGGTAGCCGCGATCCGGGCCGGCGACTGGCGCGGCGGCCGACGCGAGGGGCACGCCTGGCTGCCGGGCGACTGGCGGGAGCATCGCCACCTGCGGCCGGAATCGCAGTTGATAAGCATCCGGGGCGACCGAAACAGGACCGGTCAGGTCCGCATCGAACTGCCGCTGGACGGAGGAGTGCGGCACTGGGCGCTTATACCAGGCCCGCACGACACCGCCGGTGTCATATCCGGGATGATCCGCAACCAGGCCGACCACCGCGTGCAGCGCATGCGCGACGAGTGGGTGCTGGAGTGGGAATCCGACGCCCCGGCGGTTTCCTACGGCTTCGTCGCCCAGTGGCTGAACGGCCCGTACATGCGGCCGTTGCTGGGATCGTCCAGCTATCCACGCCGCATAAAGCGTTGGCTCGACCAGCGCCTTACGGACCCGGAGGCGACCGTTCACAGCCGCGACCTGGCGGTGATGGCCTACATGTTCCGCGACCCCAACTACCATCCGTCGCCCTACCATCCGGCCGGCTGGTACACGGGCAACCCCAACGGACACCTGGATATGTTCAACATCCCGATGCGCATCGGCCTGCTGATGCCCGACCACCCGCATGCCGAACAGTGGGTCGCCGACGGCGTCCAGCAACTGAAGCGGACGCTGAACGAATACATGAGCTTTGAAGGCGGGGCCTGGACCGAGAGTTTGTCGTATTCGTCGTTCTACTTTCACTATGTCCAATTCGCACGTGAGATTTGCGACAGAGGCGTTGCGGAGCCGTTCAGGGACTGGCCCCGCCTTCGGGAATCGGCCCGCTACCTTGCCGCGATGCACACCCCGGTAGACGCCCGTTACGGCCGGCGGCAAAGAGCGCCGCTGGGGGATACGCACCCCGGACACTACATAGACGAGCTGCGTGAACTGGCCGAGGACTACCGCGGCATCGACGATGAATTCGCCGAGCAACTCGCGCGGTTCCCCGACCCCGGCGACAACGCTCTGGATATCTCCGGCAGGGAGTTCCCCGGCTTCGGGGCGATGCTCCGGGGACACGCCTACGACGAAAGGCGGGAGTCCTTCGCGACACTCAAGGCCGGCGCCGCCCGGAATCACTTCGCCGGCGACGAAATGGCCGTCTATTTTGCCGGACTTTCCACGCCGCTGGCTATCGAGTACGCCTGCCACTACTCCCCGCGGCTTTCCAGCGCCGCTATTCATAACCGCCCCCACCCGGGCGATCTGACGCCGGTTACCATCGCGACGGCGCGGGCCTTTGAATCGGGACCGGAGGCGGAAGTCTTCGTCGCCGACGAGCAAAGCCGCCGGCTGACCACCGTGCCGCTGACTCCGCACGAGACAGTCGTGCCCTCCTGGGACTATCCGGAGGTCCACTGGGACCGGGACAACACCTGGCTGTTCCGGCGTTACGCCATGCTTGTCAGGCACGAGGGCGAGACGAACGCGCCGGCCGACTTCCTGGTGCTGCGAGATGAAATCGACTCACCGGAGCCGGTCTGGTGGAATCTGCACGTTCTGGCACACGAGATCGAACGCATCGACGAGCGGACCTTCCGTTTCCAAGGCCAGCTCGGCGTGGACATGACGGTGTTCGTGTTCGGCGCGGAGATTCAACAGGTCCAGAAACGCAAGTGGGGCTGGCGCGGCGGCTCCGGCGACCGACGGACCACCAAGTTCGAAGACTACGAGCGAGAGTTATTCGGCGCCTGGATACCGGAGGACTTCGAGAAAGGCACCTGGGGCAAGGGCGATACCGGCGGCGAGATGGCGCGCTGGCTTCGGCTGAAGGCCGCCGGCGGGCGCAGCGACTGGCTCGTGGTCCTCATGCCCCATCGCGGGGGCGAAGAGCCGCCGATTGTCGAACAGGTCTGCGAAAACAGCGTGCGGGTGCGACACGACGGCCATGAGCAGGTGATCCATCTCGGCAGCGACGGCGACCACCAAGCGGCGGTGGTTCGCAACGGCGACCGGCGGGTCCTGCTCGACGCCGGGGCTGTCGGCCCCTGGGAGCAGCTTGACTGGGGTTTCCCGGCCAAGCCGGACCTGATGCCCTGGCAGTACTGACGCACCGATGTTGAGCACGGACAGAACCGTAAGGACGGCTGCTGAACCTCGACGAGCGCCTCCCGGGCGCCGGATACCCGGACATTGCCGCGCTGCCGAAGGAGCCGATCCGCCGGGCCGGCAAATCCCCGCTGCCGCCGGAGCATCCGGCCGGTGCCGGGCAATGCGCGCGTTCGGCCGAGCATGCGGGCAGCGTGGCGAAGCGAGAAGGGCTGGAACTGTGGAATCTAATGAGGCACCGGCCGTGAGCGGTTCATCGCTGCCCGTCGGGACTGCGTCATTTCCCCACGAAACACGCACCCGGCGGGAGTGTTTATATTGTATGATGGTCTTTCGGGCAACAGGGCGAGCGGCGCCTGGTTGCGTGCACGTTGACATTTGCTGATCAAGGAGCATCGTCGTGAATCGCAGACAAAACTCGCACATCCGTCGGACACCGAGCACGAGCGGCCGTAGCATCTTCAAGGGGTGGATGCTTCTGCCGGCGGTGCTGGCTCTTCTCGCGTTGATGGGCGCATCGGCCCATGCGACCCGATACTGGCAGTACATCGAGCGCTACGAGGAGCCGAACAACCCGGCCAGGCCGGTGTCCGCGGCGTACCTCGGCGCCGACGGGGACAACTACCTCAGCGGCGCGGCGTTCCTGCCGGACGGCCGCCTGCTCATGTCTGGAACCGCCTACGGGGCTTCGTTCGACATACCGGGAGCCGATGTCTCAGTCCTCGGACGTGACGCCGACGCGCCGGACTTCGAGATGCCCCGAGACAATCGCGATCGGCCGAACCCGCCCGGCTGGCAATATACCGAAGGCGCCGGCTATCTGGTGATGCTTTCTTCGGACTATGCTAGCGTGGTCCGGGCCGTGCGCTTCCCCTGGGGATCCGGCTCGCTCACCGACGTTGCGACCGGCGACGATGGCGAAATCTACGTGACCGGCATCGTCGGCGAAAACTTCGACAACGTCGCCCAGGCGCGTGAGGTTAGTCCGGATGGCATCGACGACGAGGACCTCATATTCCTCGGCAAAGTCCGCGACGACCTGTCGGGCTTTGAATGGTGCCTGAAGATCCCCGACAGCCGTGATGCCGCGCCGAAGCTGAGGGTGCTCGACGACGGCACCGTCGGGCTGGTCGGCAAGAACGCCTTCCACTTCAGCCCGGAAGGTCGGAATACCAAGGCCACCTCGCTGGACCTGACCGGAAGGTGGTCGCGCGGAGTCGATTTCAAGACCCATGCCCACCCGACCGGCGCCGACACCAACTCCAACACCGGATGGGAGCCGTGGCGAAGACCTGGTCTTTACGTCAACGTGGACGGTGAGACGCGCTACGTGCTTTACCGCTGGAACCCGCGGCTGGTAGGGACCAACTGGTCCCGCCGCGTCTCCGACTCCGCCGTACGCGTGATCACCTTCGACGAGGACGGCAACATCCTCAGCTACACCTGGTCCGACGGCGGCAACACCGTCATGGACCGCGTGGGATACGATATCACCCGCGGCGTCCGCGGGGCGGTGGAGGAATACACCGGGCACTCGACCGGCCTGCCCTTCAGCACCTGGGGCGCCGGCGTAAGCTCATTCGCCCACATAAACCGCACCGACATCGAGACCGGCGAGCCGCTGGGCTATACGCTGCTGGCGTCGTACCTCGGCGAACAGAACCGCCCGAACGGGCTTAACGTCAACATGCTGGGCACCGCCCCGGACAACTCCGTGCTGGTGGTGGGCGGCTCGGCCTGGGGACTCATCGAGACCAGCTCGCTGGTGGTCAACTCGCTGGACCCGGAAGAGGACTACATGGGCGGACACTTCATCAAGATCCTCAACGAGACCATGAGCGACATCCGCTTTTCTTCCGCGGTCCCCGGGGGCGGCGCGGTGGACCTGAAGCGCCACTCGCGGAACCGCAGCGGCAACATGGCCATCGCCAGCCGGCAGGACGGCGACAGGATTCGCGTCGCGTTTGTCGGCGGCGCGACAGAGAACGACAAGTTCGTCGAGGCCAACGCCGCCAACTCCAGCTTCGGAAGCGGCGCTGTTGACGGCCAGTACGTCATACTGGAAATGGATGCGCTCGACCGCGTTCTGCCGCCGGATGAAACACCGTACCCGACGGCGGCCAACCGGACGGCCGGCATAGGCGACCACGACGCCGACCTCACCGGACGGTACGACGTTACACGGGACATGAATCGCTCTTTCAGTCTGGTCATGCTGCGGGACACCACCGGCAAGAAGTGGCCGGCGTTCTACGCCTCCCAGCCCGAAGGCGACGGCTTCGTGGACGCCGACGAAGACCGTGGCGAATTCACACTCGTCGGAAAATCCGACGATGTTGAGATGGGCGGCACCGAGCGAGACCGCTGGCTCGGCGGCAGGGACGGCGACGGGCAATCTTTCCCCGACATCGAGGTTAAGGTCACGTTCACCGGCCCTGACGACGCCCGTGCCGACGTCTCCTGCAACGGCCAGACCGTCCGGCTTGAAGGCGAAATCGCCATCCGCGAATCGCGACCGACCGGCAGTGGCGTCAATGTCCACGGCCTGTTCAAGGCCACCAAGGGCGACCTTGGCATCGCGGACGGCTGGGCCGAGTCGGCCGAAGAGGTGCTCATCCAGTTCTGGGCGCCGGCCCGACCGGCCGACTGACGCCGGGACCGGCACGACAACACGAATACCCGGAGAGTTTCACCGCGGCCGACGGCCGGCGGGCAGGTCCGAAAAGCCGACCCGCGGGCTGCCGGCCGCGACGCTACATGCGATAATCGGTAGTATTGCATGCCCCTGAAACCGCAGCGGAGGTATCGAAATGACACGAACTACATTATTTGCGCTCACACTGGCCGCCGTTCTGGCAACGGCCGCGAACGGGCCGGTACATGCCGGAGAACCGGAACGGCCCTTTGTGCTCTGGACCGCGGAGGACATACAGGCGATGCGCGACATGCTGTACGACGACGGCGAATACGCCGCTCGCGTCGAGCGCACACTTGAAAACCAGCTCAACCGTGAGCGTGACCTGCTGGATTTGTGGCGCTACGCGGTGAAGGAAGATGAAGAAGCCGGCGGCCGCCAGAAAGACCGCCTGCTCGAGGTCGCCCGTTCGTCTGCCCCACGGGGCGCTGCGCAGTGGCTGAACGTGCTGCGATACGATCTGCTCCACGACATGCTCAGCCCCTCTGAGCACGACGGGGTGGAACAGTTCTTCCGAACGTATATCGACCACAGAATCTTCCGCAACTCCATCTTCGACCCCAACGTCTTCAACGACGAGCGCAACTACAGCCGCTATCACGCGCATTACCACCGCGTGGACAACTGGCTGCCGAATATCACCGGACCGGCCATCTTCAGCGCCAACCTGATGGCCGCGGCACTGGGCGATGAGGACCTGATCCGCGAAGTATGGGACCACTACGGCTCCTGGCGGTGGTACTTCGACGAGTACCTCACCGACCTCGGTCACTACGGCGAGGAGTTCAGCAAGAAACACGCCCTGCCGGGCGAGATGCTGCTTTACTGCATAGCGGTGGAGAACCTTGGACTCGGCGAGCTGGGCTTCGGCTACACCGGCCGGCACGGCGCGACCATGCGAAATCACATCGAGTCGAACATCCACCTTGCGTACCCGTTCGTGGACCTGCACGGCGATGTCCCGCACATCGCGCGGTACACCCACGGTGACGCCCGCAACCTGCGGGACGCAATGCGCGGCGACGGAAGCGCCCCACAGGCGTTTCAGCATTATCTGTCGCCGGGTGCGCTGCCGGACGACACTTTACTGGAAGGCCACGACGCCGTGCCCCGCTGGCATGTAACCGGCGCCTGGGGCGGCGAGATTCGCGGCAATCACCCGCAGTGGGACGGCTACCACGGCTTCACACCTAAGATGCAGGTGCCTTTCTGGTTCGAGATCGCCCACACCCGCTGGCCGGACGCCGGATTCGATTACTTCATGGCGCAGATGCGCGAACCCGGAAGCGACGCATACGAGCCGTCCATATATTTCCACGAGATAGGCCCCATACGCCCCGAGGACACGCGCCCGCCGCGCGCGGCCTCCTGGGTCGCCGAGCGACGCGGGGTGGCGATGCTGCGGGCGGAGGAATCCCCGGATTACTGGAACTCTCCCGCACCGGCCGTGGGAGTCCGGCTGGCGAGTCCCTACGCACACGACGTATTCGACAACTTCGTGCTCGCCGGCCTCTACGCCTACAACCGCCCTGTTTACGTAAACCGTCACGTCGGCGGCTATGCACAACACTGGACCCGCAGCGTGCTATCCCACGCCGGCGTGCTGGTCGATGCCTATGAGCCGGACTTCACCCACATGACCTCCACCCGCTACAACTTCCAGCAGCCGGTGAAGTTCCTGGCCATGCGCAGCCGCGACCTGTACCCGGATATCGACGCCACCCGCGGGCTTGTTCTCACCGACGAGTACCTCTTCGACGCCTTCTCGCTGGCCGACGCCAACGACCGGAACCGCACATTCCGCTGGACTGTGCACCCGCTTGGCCTGGCGCAACTGGACCGGCGGTTCTCGTCGCCCCGGCCGATGGATGGACAGCTCGCCCACCGAAGCGAACACCTTGAAACCGCCACACAACATCGCCTCCTGCCGGAAAACGCCCAGGAGTTGCTGGACGCCTTCGGCACGGTGCGGGTAAGGCGGACCGACGACGACTGGGAACTGCGAGTGGTGCAGGACTCGCCCATCGATCCGGAGGACCGGATACTGCCGCCGGAATGGTACGAGCGGGAGATCGGCGTGGACCTGCGCATGGCGGCGGCCGACGACACCATTGTCGCGGTGGCCGATACGCCGCTTGCGTTCGATCCCGAAGATACGCCCGACCCGGAGGAGGAACCCCGGCCGCATGAGGTGGGCGGAACGAGCATAATCGTCCAGAGGCGGGCGCCGGCGACGGTGTTCGCCGCGCTGCACGAGCCGTTCGAGGGCGGCGAAGGCGCCCTGGCCACGTTCACCGAAATAGAAAGCGGCTCCCGCTGGGGAGCGTGGCGCATCGGCGGGCCGGACCAGCCGGTCAACGACCGCGTGTATATGCGATACGACGACAGCCGCGAGACCGTCACCGTAGAGGACGACCGGACCGAGATCACCTTCACCGACTGGGCGCTGGTGCGCATCGGCGACGGCAAGGTCGAGGTCTTCGGCGATGTGCGCGAAGTCCGTATAGAACTGGACCGGGACCGGGCCGACTATTATCACAACGGCCGACTCAGCCCCGCGACCATCGAGGACGGCGTCCTTCACTACGACCGCGTGGGCGGGGGCGGTTAGGCCGCCAGACCGCGGCTCGCTCGATGATACCCGCGGCCGGAGCATTGGAATAAGGACAGGACATATGGCCCAGAACAGGGTGGTTCGGATAGGTTGCGTCGGTGTCGGCGGCATGGGGCAGATTGCCCACCTGCGCAACTATGTGGCGATCGACGGCTGCGAGGTGGCCGCGATTGCGGAGCTTCGCCCGAAGCTGGCCGAGCGGGCTGCGAAGCGTTACGGCGTTGAGAAGGTGTACGGCAGTCACGCCGAGATGCTCGATTCCGAGCAACTCGACGGCGTGGTCGCAATCCAGCCGTTCGACCTGCACGCCAAGCTCCTGCCGGAGGGTTACCCACGCGTCAAGCATCTGCTGACCGAGAAGCCGCTGGCGGTTTCGGTCTCGGGTGGCCGGGCTCTGGCCACCGCCGCGGCTGAGGCCGGCTGCGTTCACATGGTCGGCTACCACAAGCGGTCCGACCCGGCCACCGAATACGCCCGGCAAGTCATCGACACATGGCGAGCCGACGGACGGATGGGACAGATGCAATACGTCCGAATCACCATGCCGGCCGGCGACTGGACGGGCAGCGCCTTCAGCGACCTGATGAAATCCGACGAACCGTGCGGCCCTCTGGACCGCGAGCCGGAATCCGCCACCGGCCTGCCCGCGGAAACCCACAAGAAGTACGTCGCCTTCGTGAACTACTACATCCACCAGATGAACCTTCTGCGGCATCTGCTCAGCGAGGGTTACCGCGTGACATACGCCGAGCCGTCGGGCGTGCTGCTGGCGGCCGAAAGCGACACAGGCATACCGGCGGTTATCGAGATGACCCCCTACCGCACCACGCTTGACTGGCATGAGTCGGCGCTCGTGGCGTTCGAGACCGGCTACGTGAAGCTGGACCTGCCGGCGCCGCTGGCGACCTACCGGGCCGGGCGCGTCGAGGTCTATACCGACCCAGGCGGCGGCGAGCAGCCACGGCACGAGTGGCCGGTGATGCCGCCTGTGCATGCGATGCGCCGCCAGGCGGAGAACTTCGTCGCCGTTTGCCGCGGCGATATGCCCCCGCCTTGCGACGCCGCCGAGGCCGTAGAGGACCTGCTCGCGGCCGAGCAGTATATCCGCCTCTGCACCGGCCACTGAAAGCCAGGCCAGGGAGAAAGCCATGGGACCGCTGCGGTTTGAGAAGATACGTATTTCCGACGAGCGTTACGAATCCGTCGGGGTATTCGACGTAAACAACGACGGTGTGCTCGATATCGTCTCCGGCGCCTTCTGGTACGAAGGCCCGGATTTCAAGAAACGCCACTTCATCGGCGAGGTCCGGGCCGTCGAGGAATGGTACGACGATTTCTCGACCATACCGCTGGACGTCAACTGCGACGGATTGACCGACTACATCACCGGCGGGTGGTGGGGCAATACCGTCCGCTGGCGCCAGAACCCTGGCCCGGACGGCGGCGAATGGCCGGAGCACATCATCGCCGAGGTAGGCAACGTCGAGACCACCCGCGGCTGGGACGTTGACGGCGACGGGACAATCGAGATCGTGCCCAATACGCCCAACGGGCCGCTGCGCGTCTTCAAGCTCGTCGCCGACTCCGCCGGCAAGGCCGAGGGCCCCTTCAGCGAGCACCTCATCCACGAGAGCAAACAGGGACATGGCTTCGGCTTCGGCGACGTTACCGGCAACGGTCGGGGCGACTTCGTGCTCTCTCACGGCTGGCTCGAAGCACCGCCGAAGCCGCTGAGCGGCGAGTGGACGCCGCATGAGTATCTGACGCCCGACGGCCGGGCGTTCGAGCTTGGCTCGGCGAGCTGCCCCATCCTGGTCGCCGACGTCAACGGCGACGGGCTTGCTGATTTGATAGTAGGCCAGGCCCACGGCTACGGGCTTGACTGGTACCAGCAGCGGTTCGACGGAGAAAAACGCACGTGGATCAAACACCCAATCGACCCGTTCAACAGCCAGTACCACGACATGCACTGGGTCGATATCGACGGCGACGGGCAGTGCGAGCTTGTTACAGGCAAGCGATACCGTGCCCACAACGGTAACGACCCCGGCGCGGACGACCCCGTCGGCATCTATTACTTCAAATTCAACGGCGAGTGCTTCACGAAGCTGCCGATCGACTTCGGCCCCGCCGCGAAGGGCATTGCCGGCGCCGGGATACACTTCGCGATTGCGGACCTCGCCGGCACAGGCCGGCCGGACGTAGTCGCCGCAGGCAAGACCGGTCTGTACGTGTTCCGCAACCTCGGCCCGGCGTAGCGGCACCCTCTGGCCGCAGGTCGGTCACACTCCCAACGGGACGCTACAGGAGGCATCCCGACGGAACTTCACCGGGCCGCGGCATCGCCGTCAATCGCCAAGCGGTTTCTGTTCGATTTCGCCGACTTCCGGCACGGCCCGCGGGCCGAGCAGCACGTGCTCGCGCCCGTTGCGGCGAAGGACGGCCTGCCCCGCGCCGTCGCCGGGGTCGGTGTTCAGGAAAATCTCGTCGGTGGTATCGTCCAGGGTCACGCGGACGCCCCTGCCATCGTCGATGGTCTCGAAGGTCGGCTCCGGCTCGCCCCGGCGGACCGGGTACAGCACCCACAGCATCGGCGTGCCCGGCTCGGTGTGCAGCTTGACCCATTTCTGGTACTCGCCGATTCGCCACTGCCCGTCCCAGTCCTCCGGTGGGATAAGGGCCTTTCCGTCGGTGCGGCGGATGTCCTCGTCGGTGATTTCCAGCTCGTCGCTGACCCGCCCGCCGCCGTAGAACCATCGGCCTTCGGTGTAGTCGGTCTCGGCCGCGTCGGCGATATAGACCAGCGCGTCGGTGTTCCACTGGCCGCGGGCGCGGATGAGATTCCCGTGGCGATCAAGCTCGCGGACCAGCAGATGCACGTTGAGTTGCTGCGGCTCGTCGCTGACGGTCTCGTCTCGCACGACCAGGTAATCCTGCATGGGCGAGTCGGCGTCGTGTTTGACCAGAGCCAGGAAACGCCGGTGGTGTATCCGCTCGACGTCGCGGTGCGGGTATGGATAGTGGAACATCGCCTGCGTCGGGTAGATCGGCCGTAGCTCCACCGATCCCGACGACCGCTCGGCCACCACGACATCGGCGACGTCGCTCGATATGAACGCGCCCACGCGGCCGGCGCCGTGTATCTGCTCCATGGCCGGGACTGCCCTGTCGTCGTCGGTGTGGGTGAATTCGGTGATGCGGCCGAACGTGACGCTGTTGTGAAGGGCGGCGTGGTCTCCGCGCGGGCTGTAGCCGCAGTTGTAGTCCAAGCTCAGCGGCTCGCCGGCGCCGTAGAAGTGATACGTCAGTTCGTCGTTGTGGTAATGCCCGCGCATCGGCCCGGCCTTGAAGCTGACGAACGTCTCGCGGTCGGTGCCGAAGCGGCTTCTCATTATCGACCCGAACCCGTAATAGGCGTCGCTGGACCAGTCCATCTCATCCAGCGGCATCGGCTCGACAGACTGGTCCACCTCCACCAGGTCGTGGAACAGGTCGCCGCCCATTCCCTGGTCACGGTACATCCGCCAGATGCCCATCAGCTCCGACGCAAGCTCAGGGTCCGAGTCGGCGTAGAACCGGGCCGTCGCGCCGAAGACCTTTCCCTCGTTGTCGCCCCAGCGGTGGGTGTCGCCGATGGGCGCCTGATGGCGAATGCCCAGGCGCGAGTCAAACGGGGTAATCAGGTTCCGGTGCCAGCGCATCCGCTTGCGGAAGCGGTCGTCCTCGGCGACGGGGTTTCCGTAGCCGATGTTGTGGAAGACCCGCGCGATCCGCAGTTGCAGCCCCAGCGAGTAGAGACTGTAGCCGGGACATTCGTACCCGACGCCGTCCGGCTCAAGGAAGACGCGGTCGATGTCGTCCTGAAAATTCTCCCAGCCGAACTCCAGCCAGTCCTCGGCGTGGGGGTGGTCCTGCATGCCGGCGCCGGCGTATATGGCGACCATGTACTTGTCTGTGTGGAAGTTGGGGTTTCCGGGGTGCCAGCCCAGCTCGTATCCGGGCCAATGGGTCAGGTCGCTGAAGATGTATCCGGTGGCGGCGTCCCATGGTCCGCCGAGCGGCTCTCCGTCGGCCACTAGGTCCGCCGGCGGCCAGCCGGACATCATCCGCCGGGTGAAGGTGGTTGGGTTGAGGAAGTCGTCCTGATATCTGCGGCCGATCCAGAGGTCCGGCCGGGGCGGGTTGCGCCGCCCGACGTCCTGCTCCGCGATGAGGTCCAGAAGGTTCCGTTCGTCGCGGCCGAGGTCGTCGCGGTCCTGCTCGTAGCGTCGCACGACGCGCATCTCGGGGGTGTCGGCCTCGTCGCGGTACTGGCCGCGGAGGTCTTCGAGCCGGTCGTGGCTTATCAGGATGTGCGGGCCGGCCAGCTCGGGGTCTCGATCCCACTCAAGAATGTAATGATGAATCTGGTCGTCGAGCGTCCAGTCGGTGTGACGGCGGACTATGTTGTTCATGCGCCCGGTGGAGTCGAAACGCGACCGCTCACCCACGACGAGGGCGTAGGACCTGCCGCCGTCGGGCGTGGCGAACTCGACACGGGCTGTATCGCCGTCCTCGGCCCAGGCGTTGATGGCTTCGCGCGGGCCTCTTATCCACTTCATCGGGTAGGTGGCGATTACACCGACGGCCGGGGCGTCGGCGTCGTAGTCCGGGTCGTCGCGGTCGGTCTGCTCGCCGCGGGTGACGAAAAAGTCCTGCCCTCCGCCGGGCCGCTGGGTCCATCTCGGCTGGAGGGTCACGAACGGCCCTCGCTGCTGGCGCTGGGGGCGAAGCTCGTGGAACCTCAGATCTGTGTTGCCGCCGAAACGCTCGAAGCCGAACCAGGGGACCCACATGACGGTTTCGGGCTTTAGATTGTCGCGCAACAACAGCCAGTGGGCCGAGCCGGAAGGCAGGTTATACTTCTCGGTAACATCCACCCACGGGTCTTTGGCGACGAAACGCATTTCGGCCTCGTAGTAGCCGTCGCCGTCGCGGACGGGTTCGGCGGCTTCCAGCCGGTGGCGGACGGTTATGAACACCGGGCCTTCGCTGACGACGGTCGTGGTCGCGGCGGTGATGGGGGTGTCGCCCTCCCAGCGCGTGTCGCCGTACCAGGCGTCGTCGCCGGCGAGTTTCATTCCGTCTATCGGCGCGGGCAGCTCCGACAGCGGACGAGGCGATTGCAGGTCCAGCCGGCCGTAATCCGGCACGCGGAAGCTGTACACTTCGTTGTCGATGAGGAGCCGGTCGCCCTCGCGCCGCAGTGCCAGTGGCGAATCGCCCCGGCCGGGACGCAGGGGAACGTCCAGCCGGTCCGTTCCGCTCTCGATTGTCGCCAGCATCCAACCGCGGCGGACACTCTCGCCCGATTCGTCCTCTGTCCGCTCTATCTGCACCGGACGCGTCTGGTCGCCGAACTCGGCCACGAGCGGTCCCTGCACGTCGGCCGGCAGGTCCACGTGAATCAGCTCCAGCGGCCAGCCAAGCTCTAGGGTGTTGGGTATCTCGAATTCGTGAACGGTCTCGGCGCCGGCGGCGACGCGGAGGCACATAAGCATCAGGACGGCCGGAACGACTGCAATCGGTCGAAGCATCAGGTTTCTCCGGATGGTATCAAACTGAAACACCGCTGGTTACGCACGCGAGTCCAACCGAGGTACTCGCTTCCTGCAATGGTTGAACACTGCTTACGGTTATCAGGGTCGGCAAGACTGACAAACGCCTGAAGGCCGCCCCCGCGACGCGATCCTCCGTTCCGACGTGGGCGCGTGTAAACCGCCGCGGGCTTGCCGCATCGCGGCAGGTCGCTATATTGGGCCATCCAGGAGAGGAGTTGCAAGCCCGATATGTCGTATCTCGGCTGGTCCCTGTTTCCGACGGAAGTGGCGAATCTTCCGCTGTTTTTGTCGCTTGGCGTGGTGGCGGCGATGCTGGTCAGCGGCGCCAAGGCCGGCTTCGGCGGAAGCGTCGGACTGCTGGCGGTCCCGCTCATGGTCACCGCCAGCGGCGACGCCGCCTTCGCGCTGGGCGTCATGTTGCCGCTGCTGATGCTCTGTGACGTCGTCGCCATCTCGAGCTGGTGGCGGAAGTGGAACCTCCGCGCGGCCATGCTGCTGGTGCCCGGCGCGGTGGTGGGAATCGCCCTGGGCACGGTCGCCCTGTGGGGCTTCCGGCAACTGGGCGAGGCGGGGCACAAACAGCTCACCGACGCGTCGCTGCGACTGGGCATCGGCCTGATCGCCCTGGGATTTGTGGCGTTACAGACCATCCGGGCGCTTCGCACTCGCCCACCGGCGTTTCGGCCGGGGCCGTGGCAGGGCACACTAGCCGGGTCGATAGCGGGTTTCACATCCGCGCTGTCGCACGGCGCAGGACCGGTGGTTACCATGTACCTGCTGCCGCAGCAGATGCCAAAGGGGGCCTATGTGGCCACCACGGTGTTTTACTTCTGGCTGAACAATCTGCTGAAGCTGCCCGGCTACCTGGCGCTGGGGCTGGTCAGCGGCGCCTCGCTGCACGCCTCGGCCGTGCTTATCCCCGGCGTAGTGCTTGGGGCGGTGCTCGGCCTGGCACTGCATAAGAAAATTCCCCAGAAAAAGTTCATCGCCGTGGTGTACGTACTGCTGGCGCTGGCGGGTGTGAATCTGCTCATCGACGCAATCAGGATGCTCTGAACCTCGCATGACAGGCACTTCCCTATGGGCATGCCCGTAATGTAAGACCTGAAGTTGATGATAGATACGTCCTGAGCAAATCCGAAATCCGAAGCTCGAAATCCGAAGCAAGATGGCTGCCAGCCAGTGGCTCATGGCTCGTGACTCGTGGCTGGTGGCTAATGGCCAGTGGCTCATGCCCCCGTCTTATCGCAATCCGCTGTAACCTTCCCGCTCCGGCGGGTGTAACTACAGGTAGAAGGGACGTGGGCAGTCTTTAGACAGAAAGGAGCAAGCCATGAAACGTACCCTAGTCGCAGGATTGTGTGTCCTGCTGGTATCGAGTGCAGTATCGGCCGGTATGCCCTACGGCGCTGTGGTGTCGGCGAACGCCAGGTGGGTGGCGCACATGGACGTCGAGACCCTGTGGGCAAGCGAGTTCGGCGAGCATATCCTGGCTTCCATGGAGCAGAAGGGCCACGGGCCGGCCATTGACGAGTTCGCCGAGAACTTCGGCTTCGACCCCCGCCAGGACCTCAGGAATATCACGCTCTGGGGCGAGAGCTACGAACCCAACGACGGCGTCCTTGTCGTCCAGGCGGATGTGGACCATGACGCCCTGCTTCAGCAAGCGGCCAAGGCCCGGGATTACGCCGAGGACAGCTACGGCGACTATGACCTGGTTACCTGGCGGCAGGAGCCACAGGACCCCACAGACGACGGCGAGCGATGGGGCACATTCTGGGCCGACGACGTGGTGATCATCACCCGCGACCGGGATGTCCTGACAAGCACCCTCGACACGCTGAACGACCACGCCTCCACACTGGCGGCCAGCCCCGACATGCTCGGCGCCCAGCCGGAGCCGGGCGCGTTCCTGTTCATGGCCGGTGTGGAGCTTGAGATGCCTGCGCAGGCGGGCGCCCGCGCGGAACTTCTCAAAAATGTCTCCTCCGGATTCGTCGAACTGGGCGAGGTTGATGGTACTATGTTCCTGACAGTCTCGCTGACGGCCGTGGACCCCGAGCAAGGGCAGGATCTGCGCGATATGATGGAAGGCATACTGGCCTTCTCGCGTATGTCTCTGCGGCGGATGGAGCAAAGAGGCGAAACGCCGCCGCACTGGGCGCCGCTTGCCGAGTCGGCGGAGGTCGGAGGCGAACTGGGCACGGTAACACTGAGCGCGGCCATGCCAACCGCGGACGTCATAGCGATGATGGAGGCCGCCAGAGAAGGCAAGTAGGACTTGAAACCCGGTCCGCACCATGGCGAAAAGAGCGTTGATTTGCTGGATAGCGAGCCGGCCAATCTGTCCGATTTGAGCGATGCGGAGCTTGCCCGACGGGCACAGGCCGGCTGCGGCGAATCCTTCGAAACGCTTGTCGAACGATTCGGACCGATGCTGACCGGGTATCTGAGCAGACGTTGCGGCAACGCCACGGACGTCGAAGACCTCCGCCAGGAGACCCTGCTGCGGTTGTGGCGGAAGATAGAAAGCTACGACCCCCGGCGGCCTTTTGGGCCTTGGCTGATGGCCGTAGCCGGAAATGTGGCGAACACCCGGCTGGGGCGCCGCTCAGAGGCGGCCGACACTACCCAGGTGTCGGAGCCGCAACGAGCGGCGCCCGACCAGGTGCGGGAGTTTATCGAGCGGGAACATCAGGCCGGGCTGTGGAAAGCGGCCGAGAAACTGCTCAGCGAAAAGCAATACACCGCCCTGCATATGCGATACGCCTCAGGGATGTCAGTCAGGGAGATCGCACGATTGATGGGACTGACCCGGACGCACGTGAAGGTGATGCTGTTCAGGGCGCGGCGTCGGCTTGCCGACAGCCGGGCAATGGACGAGTGGAAATAACCGGAAGGCACGATCATGTTCTGCTGGTTAAGACAATGGCGCATCTCATCGGCACTGGATGACGGGCGTGATATACCGCCGGCGCTGCGCCGCCACGCGGAGCACTGCCGCCCGTGCGGGCGATTCCTGGAATGCTCGCGGCGGCTGGAGTCGCTCCGGCCGTCCGCGGCGGCGCCGATGGTGCGGCCCCGCTCGCGGAAGACAATCCGTCCCCGCTGGGTCGCCGCCGCCTCCGCCGCGGCAATCGCCGCCGTGATGGTATTGTGGCTGTACCGGGGCTGGAGCGACCAGACCGAGCAGCCCCCCCCGTCGCAGATGCCCGTTGTGGCCGAACAAGACGAACCCGATCAGATGGAAGCATATCTGTCGCTGTCGAGGGACTGGGCCGACCGGTCGCTGGCCACCCTGAGCGCCCGCTCGACAGAGCCGCTGCAGCGGGAGCTGGAGCTTATCTCACGTGATGTCGAGGCCTTGGCCGTGACCCTGGCCGGCTACGTGCCCCGTCCACTGTCAGACGAGCTGGATCAGCTTCCCGATATCCCCTGACCCCGCGGGCCGAAACGACCCGGAGAGCCGCGGGCGACTCAGACGAATCGCGCCACGGCGGCACGCGGCGTATTGCTCTGATCCCTGTCCTCCGCACGCCCCACACGGGCCTGCTCTTCCCAAACCGCCGCTTTGCGGGCCGGCGTGGCCGAACACGCCGCGGTCTCCACGCGTGCACGACACCCCCTCCGGCGGTATATTTGAGATATGTCGGGTCCGACCTGTCAGCTAACGCGTAAAACAAAAGTGAGATTTTCGGGAACATTGTGACCGACGGCGCGTCAAACATAGTGATGGGCGAACAAGACGACGCCCGGCAATCCGGGCGTACCATCGCGTTCGAAGACGCCGCGCTGGTGCAGCGATGCCGAAACGGCGACCTGCGCGGCTTCGAGGCGCTGGTCGCAAAGTATCACCGGCGGCTGTACAACGCCGTGTACCGGATGACCGGCCGGATCGAGGACGCCGAGGAAATCGCCCAGGACGCCTTCGTCAAGGCGCTCGAGAAGCTGGACAGCTTCGGCGGACGAAGCAGCTTTTACACCTGGGTGTATCGGATAGCGGTCAACATGACGATATCGCAGCGGCGCCGTGACGGGCGAATCAGGTTTCAGTCGCTTACCGGCGCGGATGAGGATTTCGATCGCAGCCAGGCGGCGGCCCTTTCGGCCGAGATGTCCGAGCGGCGAAACCCGGGCCCGGCGGCGGCCGCGGAGTCCGCGGAAAACGCCCGCCGCGTGACGGACGCCCTGGAGCAACTGGACGACGAGTTCCGCGTGGTCGTGGTCATGCGGGATGTGGAAGGAATGGATTACGCCCGGATAGCCGAGGTCCTGGACACGCCGGTGGGAACGGTCAAGAGCCGGCTCCACCGGGCCCGCGAGATGCTGCGGGAGATACTTAGCGACCTGGTGCAATGACATGACCGGCGAACGAGACAACATCCGCGAGCAGCTTTCGGCATACCTGGACGGCGAACTCGGCGCTGCGCAGCAGCGGCAGGTCGAGGCCGCCCTGGAGACAGACGAGCAGCTCCGCACCGAACTGGAGCAACTGCGACGCGTGCGCGATATGGTCGGCTCTCTGCCGGTCGCTGAAGCGCCCGAGGGTTTCGTCGAGCGGGTGGTCGCCCGCGCCGAGCGAGACCGGCTGATGGCCGACGACGGGCAAACCGCCGTCGGAGGCGGGTCAGCGGTGCGGTGGGCGCGCATGCTGGCGACGGCCGCGGTGCTGATGGTAGCCGCCGGCGCCGGATTCACGCTGGTGTACCTGCTCATCAGCCCCGGGACGGAACAGCAAGTGGCCGATGCGCCCGAGCCGATCGGCGAGATCGCCCGTGACAGGCAGCCGGCACCCGTGACGGCTCCGGAGGTACCTTCCCCCGAGGCCGAGGAACTCGCCGAGGAACCTTCCCCCGAGGCCGAGGAACTCCCCGACGAACCCGTGCCGGACCATGACGATCGCATGGCCGCCAGGTCGCGGGAAGAGGCGGCGCCCGAAGCGCCTCAGCCGGCAGGGCCACAACCCCCAGCCCCGGAGAAAGCCAGGCCCGGAGTCCGCGCCCGCCTGGAGAGCGAACAGTATGTGGATCACGCGCCTGGCTACGCCGCGCGCCGGCCCGGACGCCCGACGGAAGATGCGCCGGAGGCGGCGGCAATAGACCGCCTCGCGCTGGCCGGGGCCGAGGACCTTCAGCAGCGTGTACTCGCCGAGGCGCACGAGCTGGTGCTGTACACGGCCGACCTGGCCGTCGCCAACGAGGCCGTAATACGCGTGCTGAACGAGAAGGGCATAGTCGTGGAGCCGCCCGCCGACCACGAACGGGCCGCACCCGTTCAGTGGGCAAGCAACTTCAACCGCCCGCGGTCCGCCTTCGCCAGCATACTGGCCGACGAGCAGTTACAGATAGTGGTGTTCGTGCCCGATGACGACCTCCCGGAACTGCTCCAGCGGCTTCAGCAGGTCACCCTCGCCAAAAGAGGCACTCTGCTGGACCGCGTGGACGCCCCCGAAGCACCGGACGTGGTCGGCCTGGCCGAGGCCGCCGAAGCCGCCCCGGATTTGGAACGGTACGAGGACGAGCCGCAGCCCGAAGAAAGGGCCGAGCAGGACGCGGACCGGACTCGACACATGCTTCGCCGCCAACTGCATGAACAGGTGGCGCGAAGGCCCCCGGAGGAACCGGAGACCGAAGAGCCGACAACGGACACTTACGACGTCCCGGCCCGACAGAGAAGGCGGCGAATCGCCGAAGCCGATTTGCGGCCGGTGCTGATTAACGTGTTCGAATTGAGGGCCGCCACCGAGACGATGCGCGAACAGCCGGACACCGACGCGGAGGAACCAGAGGCCGAAGAACCGCAACAGACCGACTAGGCGGTTCCAGAGGCCGGATCAGTCTTCGGCTTCATATCAGGGTTTCTCCGCCGTCCGGTGCACTCGAACAGGATGATCGCCCGCCGTCGGCGCCTCGCGGATATAGTTCCACATGTTCGATATCCTGACGCCGGTGAAGCGTCGGCCCTGAGCGCCGCAGGAACTCACCGCAAGCCATTGACTCGCTTTTGGCGAATGGCGAACAGGGGCGCGACACAGAGGCAGAGAGAAACTGAGAAGTGACAACAACCACTCTGAAACGCTGCGGCTCTGTGTCGAATTGCAAATCCGCGTTCCGAAATTTTCTCAACGGATCAACGGCTAAACTGCTCGGTCACTGTCCCGCGATGAACACCCGTTCATCGAACAGACGTTGGGTGAACGGACTGTCAAAGACCACCGCCAGCACAAACCGATCCCCGACGGGTATGGAACTGTCCCACTGCAGTCTGAACTTGTAGGTGCGCGTGATATTGTCCCAGTGGATGAGATTGCTCTGGGCCTCGTCCAGCGGCACTTTCCATACGGCGATGCGCTCGTCTTTGGGGTCCGGGGTTTGCGGGCGATGGGTGTACAGCTCGAATCGGAAGTCGCCGAAGGCCTTGGTGGAGTCGCCGTAATGGTCCAGGGCCTCGATGCGGACCTCCACGCCCTTAATGCCGTCGGCGTCGTCCAGCTCCCTCGTGCCGGTGAACGGATGTATCCGGACCTCTTTCGGCAGGAGTAAGCTGACCGGATAGGGCACCTGCCCGTCGCCGGCCGGCTGGATTCCGGGAGCCGACGGTCCCGGCTCACAGCCGCAGACCACGAACAGCGCGCCCACGGCGGCCGTAAGCATTGCGGAGCGAAAAGCGGTCGCGATATTCACGTTTGTCTCCCTTCGCCCGGAGACGGCAAGCGTAACACACACTTACTCCCCGGCCGCCACGGCCGGGATTATAGACAGCCCCCGAGCCGGGGGTCAAGCAACGCTCGGCCGGCTTTCCGCCGCGGCCGACCGCCAGACGGCGCCTTCTAGCGCAACACCTCGTGCAGCGGCTCGGCCACTATCGCGCCAAGATCGCCGCCGGTTTCAACTACATCCCTGAAAAACCGCAGCGTCGCCTCGCCGACATCCCTTATCGGATGCTTGGTTATGGCGATGGTCTCGCGGCTATGCCACGTTCCTGTTACGTGCAGCCGGGTAAGATGGCGGGTGAACGGCACAAATATATCCAGTATCGGCACATCCATCAGCCGCTCGAGGTCGTCAAGAATCGCGGCCACCACATGCAGGTCCAGTTCTCCGGTCTGCATGTTCACCGTCCCGCCGGGCATGGGACTCACGGCCACCAGCGGGGTCCCCATCCGTCCGCCGGCGAGGGTCACCGTCTCGGCAACGTTGCTGAAAGCCAGGTCCAGGTCGGTGTTCTCGGCGGCGGCGGGCCTGACTTCTATCGCCGTCAGAATCGCCTGCATCAGAGGCACACCGACCATCATGCTGTCGCGGATGCTTATCGTACCCCTGCCTAGCAGATCGT
This sequence comes from Phycisphaerae bacterium, assembly GCA_003551645.1. Classification (GTDB taxonomy): domain Bacteria; phylum Planctomycetota; class Phycisphaerae; order SM23-33; family SM23-33; genus PUND01. The sequence continues at coordinate 24,984 of PUND01000094.1, forward strand.
CAGGCGAAAGCCCCCGTCCGGCAAAGGCGTAGGACAGGTTCATCTTTCCGGCGACATCGTCTTCGGCAGCGCCGGCAAAGCGCGCGATCGCCGATAGCTTTATCCCGTCCGACCTGAACCTGCCGCGGTAAACCATCGGCTCGTCGTCAACGAAATCCAGCCGCAGCACGCCAAACGCCGTGCCGCCCATCAGGTCGGCCCGGATGCCCCCGACGTCCAAGCTGCGCCCGAATATATGGACTGAGCACCTGATATTCTCGGCCGCCATGCCGCGAGAATTCGACACACTCCAGTCGGTCAGACGGGCCGTGCCCAGCGGCCGGGTTTGCTCCTCGGCGTCCGGTTGCCCGAAGCCGATCTGAATTTCATAGTTTCCGGCGGCGGACCATTCGTCGTCGGCGTCGATCCGCATGGCCGCAGAGCCGGCGCCGTTGATCGCGATGGAATCGAACTCATCCCCGACGACTAGGAAGCTTCCGCGGATGGACGTCCGCGGCGCATCAATTCGGCGAGCAAGCCACTCCGGCAGACGCGAAAGATCCCCATCCCGGATATCGACATTGCCCTCATAGGCGAATCGGCCTTCGGGCATTGTCAGCCGCAGGTCGGCCTCGAAGGTCCCTCCGGCGGACTCTCCCGCAAGCATCGCCCTGCCGGGGTCTGTCCCCTCCAGGCGGACCTGCCCGCCCAGGCCGGTAACGAGCCGCTCGCCGCGAATGCGGACCACGCCGCGACTCGGTCGGATAGTAGCCATCAGTCGGTCCGCCGGCTCCTCCGCGAGCAAATCTCCCAGCGACACGTGCACCGACAAACCGGATGCGTACTCGATCTCCTCGTCGGCCCATCTGGCATCCACGTTCCCGTGAAACTCGGCCGTAAGAATATCCGTCCCCACGCCGGAGACGACCCCCTCCATGCTAAATCCTGCAACCGGCAGCGTCTCGTCCGGCTCCGGCAGCAGTGCGACCGGGTCGAACTGCCGCAAACTCACCTCCCAGCGATGCTCCACAGCGCCCCGTTCGTCCGGGCCGAGCCGCCCCCCGGCTTCTATCGTTCCGCCCGGGGTCTCGATTACCGCCTCGCTCACACGCACCTCATCGTCGCGGGAATCCAGATAAACCTGATGGAGCTTGGCAAGCTCGCGTCCCGCCTCCGTCCAGGTCCAGTCCGCCAGGCGTCCGGCGACACTCGGCCATCTGTCATCCTCCGACAGTGAGAACTCCAGTTCGTGGCTGCCGGTTATATGTCGGACGTCGGCCGTCTCGAAGGACGTCTCACCGGTGGTTTCCAGTCGTGTCACCTCGCCGACGTGACCGCTGACTCCAGATCGGGTGGAAAACCGCCCCGCCGGGACGGCAATGTCCCGGCCGAGCAGCTCGGCGGCTTTTTCAGTGTTGATGCCGTCAATGTTGACGGCGACGTCAAGCCCGGCCGACGGCGCCGACCATTCCTCCGGCAGGACCACCCGGCCGCGGATGTCCGCGCTGCCGCCCATCGTCTCGGCGGATGCGGAGGCAATGTCGATGTTCCGGCCGTCGATGTCGATGGCCGCCGTGAGGTTTTCGGCAAGAGGGCGTTCGGCTGATACATGCCATCCGGCCAGTTCCACCCTGCCCTGCGGGCCAGGCCGGGTATCCGACGTTGGAGGCCACCGGATGTCAAAGTCGAACGCCCCGCCGACGGAGCTTACCGGCTCGGCCGCGGGTTCCGCCCGCAGCTCGCCCGCGCCGCGGATTCGGGCCTCTGTGTCCGAGCCGCTGAGGTCGAAAGTCCCGTCGAGCGTTCCCGTCCGCAGCAGGTCCAATCCCATCGCGGCCGTGGCCGACGCCGCGTTCAGTTCTTCCACGCTGACGGCCGCCTCATAACCGATACGGCCGTCGTTCCAGTCCACGCGGGCCTGGGCTTCCGCCCGCCCGCCGGCAAAATCGCACACCGCGTCGCTGACCTGAAGCCGCCCATCCCGCAGCAGAAGACCTGCAGAGAGGTTATCCACCGACACCCCGGCGGACAGCTCCGCCGAGCCGTCGTCCACCCGCCCCTCCAGGCGGACATCCCACAACCGCGGGTCGCGCAGCAGAGATCCGCTTAGCTCCAGCGTGCCGGCAAACCCGGCGCTGGCATCGGTCACGGGCCAGTCACCCCCGACAATTCCCCGGACCAGCCGGTACTGCCCTTCGGCCATGTAGCGGTCAAGGTCCAAATACGCCTGGAACCGCCCGTCCTCGGAGTCCAGCCGACCCCGCGACGCAAGAGCGTGCTGATGCGGCGGCAGGGCCTCGAGAAGGAATCCATAGCCGGCGCTTTGACGGTCCAGCGCGAGCCGCATCGGCTCAAGGTTCACATATTCCCGTCCGTGCCTGAGACCAACGGACAGATGCCGCACGCGGACCCGGAGTATGCCGAGCGCATCCAGCGTCTCAAAAACATCCGGCTCCACGTCCGGGACCGGGCGGACGGGGGGCGATTCCCGGAGCTGGACATCCAGCCGGTCAACCTCTATGTCGGCGATGGTGGGGCTGAGTCCAGGCCACCGGCCCAGGCGGACGCTCACCCCGTCCGCCTGAAGCCACTGACGGCCCTGTGGGTCTTCCATGCCCATGCCGGCTATTTCAATCGGGCCGAAGTAGCTGAAGCGCACCCCCCGGACCGTCACCGGCCCGTCCCAGACCTGCGAAACCTCATCGACCAGCAGCTTGCGGATGTAGGCAGGTATAACCCACTGACGCGCCGCCAGCGCCGCCAGGACGACGACGAAGCCGACCGCCACCAGTACCGCAACTGTGCGACCGAGCCATTTCCGACGCGTACTCATGCGGTCATTCCGATTCGCCCTCGGCGGGCTCCTCCGCCAGTGCTTCGACGGGGGTATCCGGCAGACGGGGCGGCCTTATGTCAGTCTGGATGCCGGGGCCTGCGCCGAAGACCCACTCGCCGCGGTGGTCGGAAAAACCGTACACGGGTCCGGCTGAGTAGAGGAACCTACCATCCTCGCGGGCATACGCGACGAAGCCGATCTGGCAGGCGCCGGTCTGCGATATGGACCTGTAGAAGGCGACTTCCGGGGTCCCGAGCGAGCCAATCAGCGTCGGTACGTCGGCCTCGGGTATCCCGAACAGGTATTCCCTGCGGTCCACGCCGACGGCGCCGGCTCGCAGTTCCATGATGTAGTGCGCCTGTTCGGGCTGATCGGCGAGTATGACGCCGGCCTGCCTTGCGGCCGCCCGGACCTCCGCGACCACGAAGGTCTTGTCCAGCCGGTCCACCATCGAGTCGTCTATGAAGACCGTGCGGTCCTCCAGGAAGCCGAAGTCCAGTTGCGCGACCGCATCCTCGACGGCTGTGGCTATCAGCAACTGCTCGGTGCCGGTCCGTGGCGGATCCGTGACGCGCATCTTCCCGCAGCCGCCGGCGAAGGCGGCCGCAACTGAGGCGATAAACGCCGTCGAAACCACTGTCCACGTGTTCATACTTAAGCTCCCAGTTGCGCCGCCCGGTATGCCGCGGGTATCGGCGGCAGACTCCGGTGACTGGTCACAGACGCCGGCGAGCGCACAATATCGCCGCCGGTTGAGTCACACATGAATCATACACTGCCGGCCGCGGGGGCATTCAAAGACCCAGTATCAAGCTCACCGTGTAGAAGTATATCAGCAGCCCTGTAATATCCACCACGGTAGTCAGCGCCGGCGAGGCGACGACCGCCGGGTCGCGCTTGAAGGCCGCGGCGACCAGCGGAAGGATAGCGCCTACAAGCGTGGAAGATACCACCTGAAGCCCAAGCGCAACGGCTATGGCGATACCGATACGGGTAAGTGTGAAACCCTCGGGGGCGGCGTCCCAGCCCAGCAGAATCACGCGGCCGAAGGCCAGCACCGCCAGCACGACCGCCAGCATAATCGCCACGCGGAACTCCTTGAACAGTATGCCCGCGACATCCCTCGGGCGTATCTCCCGCATCGCCAGGGCGCGGACGATAAGGGTCGCCGACTGGCTTCCGGTGTTTCCCCCGGTGTCGGCGAGCATGGGCATGAATACAGCCAGGATGGTGAACTGCGCCAGCACGGCCTCGTAGTTCTCGACGATCATGCCGGATACAAGCCCGAGTATCGCCAGGAGGATGACCCACAGTACGCGGTTCTTGAAGTGCGCCATCGCCGGAGTCCGGACGTATTCCCGCGCCTCGTGGCGACCGGTGATGGCCATGAACTTCTCGACGTCCTCCTGCTGCTCCTGTCGGAGAATGTCCATGGCGTCGTCGTGGGTGACGATACCCACAAGGACGTTGTTGCCGTTCACAACGGGGATGGCGATGAGGTCGTACTTCTCGATCTGACGGGCGACCTCCTCCTGGTCTTCATCGACTGTCACGGATATCACATCCTCATCCATGACGTCGCCGACCGTCCGTGTCGGATTGGCCATGATCAGGTCCCGCAGCGACACAAAGCCCACCAGTCGTCGCTGGTCGTCAACCACGTAGATATAGTAGATGGTCTCCTTCGCCGGCGCCTGCAGCCGAACCTGCTGGAGGGCCTGCGAGACCTTAACGTCCGGCCCCAGCGCGGCGTAGTCGGTGGTCATGACCGAGCCGGCCGTGCCCTCGGCATAGCTGAGCAGCTTGCGGATGTCCTCGCGCTCAGCCCTGGCGACCAGCGGCAGCAGCTCATCCTGGAGTGTCTCGTCCAGCCGCTGAACGAGGTCAACCCGCTCATCCGGCTCCATCTCCTCCAGCAGCTTCGCCATCGCGCGGCGGTTCTCGCCGGAGGCAAGCTCGGCCTGCTGGTCCAGGTCGAAGTGGGAGAAAATCTCTGCCCGGTGCGGAACATCCATCAGGTGCAGGACCCGCCAGATTTCCTCCGCCTCCAGCCCGCTGATAAGCTCGGCCACCGTCGCGGGGTGGTTCTCGGTGCAGAACCTGCGGATCGGCTCGACGTTTCCGGCCTCCAAGAGCTCGCGGAGTTCGGGTACCAAGAGAACCTGCTTCATGGCTGCCTTCCTTTCCGTTCCTGGGCGGGGCCGCACGAATGCGGAGCGGACGGGCCGAAGGCAACCGGGGGACTTTAACGACCGTCAGACCGGTTCACCTCCCGCCGCGCGGCATTCGCTCGCGGCCCAGCCGGACAGAAACCACTGTGGCGGGTCCGGCTCTTCCGCCGGTTGCTCCG
>PUND01000089.1 GCA_003551645.1 Phycisphaerae bacterium
CCCAGCGGGAAGTCGATAATCCACATTCCCCGGTTCCTGGCCGTGATGTCCCTGCCGTTAACCCAAGGGCGGAGTACTTCGGTATTCGCTCTGCCGTGGGGGTTGGGCTGTTTCACTAGCTCAAGCGCGGACTTCCAGTCAATATCGAACGGGCCGACCTTGGTATCGCCCATGAATGCAAGATTTGCATTCTCCGGCAGTTGGGCGGCCGACGTGAGGTCGATATCGCCGGTAAGATCGGAATTGATGGTCTGGGCGGGTTTGCCGTCGAGGGTGCTGTCTGTCTGTGAGCCGTCGTCGAAGCCGATCATTGAGACGTGTACGGCCGCTCCGTCGAGTATCCATTCGCGGTCGGACCATGCGAAGAAGATATCGCCTGTCTGTTTGATTCGTTTGAGCGTTTCTCGGTTGGCGCCGCCGCGGATGGCCTGCGTGGCGAGCAGTCCGGCGCGGGTTTGGGGGTGTTTTTCGATGCTCCGACGGGCAAGCTCGAACCAGTAGCAGCACAGGTCCACGCTGTTGGGCAGGTCGGGGTACGCGGCGTAGAGCGCGGAAAGGTATTGGTCATCCAGTCCGTACTGGCGGAACATCTTCGAGCCGAGGAAGGGGGGATTGCCGATGATGAAGTCTGCCCGCGGCCAGTCGGCCGGCCGGGGGTGTTCGGCATCGGCGGCGTCGAGTATGGCGTCTCGGCGCTCGATTGTGCGGATGGGTTCGAGGATGGGGTCTCGCGGGACGTTGAAGCCGTTGTCCCGCATCCACTGTAGGTATCCGATCCAGATGACCACCTGTGCAAGCTCGGCGGCGTAGGGGTTTATCTCCAGCCCGTAAAGCTGCGTCGGCCGGACCGTCGGCAGCAGCGGCAGCCCTATGTCGGGCCTTGCGGCGAGGGTGATGACCTCCTTTTCCAGGTCCAGCAGCCGCTGGACTGCCACATAGAGGAAGTTTCCGCTGCCGCAGGCGGGGTCGAGTATGCGCATCTCGCCGAGTTCGTTGAGGAATCCGCCGAGCAGGCCGGCTATGCGGTTGTCGGCCTTGCGCCGGGTCGGCTGGGTCTTTGCCTTTCTGCGGCGGACGAGCTGGTCTTCCACCTGTTGCCGCACTTCCCGCCAGCGCCGACGGAGCGGGGCCATGACCACCGGCTCGACTATGAGCAGGATATCTTCCCGGCTGGTGTAGTGGGCGCCGATCTGGGAGCGCTTGGACGGGTCGAGTGAACGCTCAAATAGCGTGCCGAAGATCGCCGGCTCGACCGACGACCAGTCCCGCTCGCCCGCCAGGAGCATTTCGCCGACCTCCGGTCCGGTAAGCTCCAGCGCTGGGCTTTCGTCGAAAAGTCCGCCGTTGAAATACGCGATGCGATCGGCGCCGAAGGCCCCGCCGGTCCGCATCCTGTCAAAGAGTTCGGTCAGCGGTGTCGTAAGCTCGGCGGGGATGTCTTTCCACTGTTTGAGCAGGCGGCTGAACAGGCGATTCGGCAGCAGTTGCACATCCTCTGCGAACAGGCAGAACATGCACTTCATCAGGAAGTGGGCGGCGGTCTGCGGGTCGTGCCCGCGCCGCTGGATGCTGCCGGCGAGCATTCCGAACTGGTCGGCGACCTCGCGGGTGATGCGCTCGGCGGTTACGTCCGGGCGAAACGAGTCCGGACTGGTGAAGACCCTCCGCAGGAGGTTGAGCTTTTCCGGCCGCTCAAGCTCCTCCAGCAGCACGACGTGGACCTTCTTGGCCGTTCCGGTGAAGTTTGTGTGTATCTCGGTCCGCGCGATATCGCTGACCACCAGCAGCGGCGGGTTCTGAAGCGCCTCGCGATACTGGCATAGCTGCCTGTAGGCGTCGGTGAGGTCCGTGTACTTGTCCTTGCGCTTGTATTCCCAGGCGAACTTGCCCCGCCACCAGACGTCGGCGAAGCCGCTTTCGCCCTTTGCGCCGCGCGAGGCCGCGCCCGTGACGGCGACGCCTTTTTCGAATGTGTACTCGGCGCCGGTGGCGTCCTGTTCGGCCGGGGTGGGCTGGCCGAGCAGCCGGCACAGGTCTATGAAATGCTCCTGGCTGGCGGCTCGTTCGGGAAGCGCCGTCCTTGACCACTTCTGGATGAACTCAACGGGATTCATAACCCCTGCTCCATCGGCGAATATATGCGGCGATTATTACGCCGAAGGCCCCGTTCGGCAAGTCCGTGAGTCACGCCGTCCTGGCCGGTGTGGTCTATTCGTCGGCAACAAGACTCCGACCCGGCTCATTTCCACGGGGAATCGGCCACACACCCCCTCCCGGCCCTGCGGGCCGACCTCCCCCTCAACGGGGGAGGGGTTACAGCGCCGCCGCGGCCAAGCAACTCCTCTCCCACTGGTAGAGGTCGGTCCTTCAAGGACCGGGTGAGGGCTACCCCTCTCCCCTTGGGAGAGGTCGGTCCTTCAAGGACCGGGAGAGGGCTACCCCTCTCCCCTTGGGAGAGGTCGGTCCGTAAGGACCGGGAGAGGGCTACCCCTCTCCCACCCCATCGGCCGCGGAAACGGTGCTTTCTGACTGTGGCGTTCCGGGCACGGCGTGGTCGGCCGGTCCGCCGTGCGGGTTTCGCATGGGGATTTGGCTGTGCGGCACTTCACGTTTGCGTTGGATTCGGCCGCTCATCAGCCGAAGCGCCCACGGGAAGGTCCTCTGGAAGGTGTGCGACAGGCCGTACATGCCGTAAACCTGCATTCCGGCGTCGAAGAAGTGCGCCCTGATTTTCTCGCGGATGCGTTTTATCAGCGGCGGGCGCGGGTCGCCGCGCCGGATGTGGTTCAGCTCCACCCTGGCCGCCGGGCGGAACAGCGCCGCCAGGAACCGCAGCGGATTGAAAAAGTACAGGTACGCCGCCAGCAGATTCAGTTGCTTGATCCACGGACGCGGATGTCGCGAGGCCATGACGTAATTGCCGTCGATCATGTACTGTTCGACTTTCGCGCCGCCGGCCGAGGCGTAGGCCAGCCCGTCGGTGAAGGTCGAGTCGAACAGCTTGGAGCCGGGGGAGGGGGTTATCATCAGCACCTGCAGGTTGATCGCGCCGGACTTCCGCAGCAGGCGCGCCTGGTTGAGCAGTCCCCTCGGCCGGACGGGTGTGTATAGCGGCTGGTCGTCATGGTGCATCATCATCGGCATCGGCAGGATTCCGTTGTCGCGCAGCAGCCGGAAGGCCCGCTCCGTGCCGCCGCCGGTCTGTCCCTTCTTGACCAGCGTTCCGGAGATGTCCTCGACGCCTATCCACAGCGCCCGTACTCCGGCCCGGCGGGCCAGCGGGAGGTGGTCGGCCATCTTCAGCGTATCGTGCACGGTAACCTCGGTCGCCAGGCGTATCTTCCGCATGGCCCGGCTGCCGGCGGCGCCTCGCTTGTCCAGCTCGGTGAGTATGCCCAGGGCGCGGTCGGGGTCGTTGAAGAAGTTGTCGTCGGTGCCGAAGAAGTACTGGATTTTGAAGGTGTTGTGGAGCCGCTCGATGTCGTCGGCTATCCGTGGCCCGCTTTTCGCGCGGAGCTGCCTCTGGTTGTAGGCCGGTATGGGGCAGTACCCGCAGCCGAACTTGCAGCCCTGGGTCATCACCAGCGACGATACGGGCGTGGCCCTGCGGATGCGTCTGTCCTGGACCGGCCCGGCCGACAGGCCACGACCGTTGCTCGGGGGCTGTAGGATGCGATAGCCGGCGACTGGGTCGGCCAGCTCGTCCAGGTCGCCGGCGAGCCGCTGGATGCCTGTATCTACCAGATCCTCGGCCACGCCGTCCGTGGCGCCGACGGGATATACCAGCCCGGGTATATCGTCGAGCATCCCGGCCGCACGGGCGCGGGCGAACGCGCCGCGGACGGACTCGCCCGAGCCGCGGACCTCCAGCAGCGCCTCCAGCAGGTTCAGCAGGACATACGCCTCTCCCGTGACGGCCAGGTCGGCCCCGCCGGGGCGGTCCGGGTCGGCGTTGAACACATCCCACGGCTCGTAGATGCACTTCGGTCCGCCGACGATGATAAGCGGCCGATGCGCCGGGTCTATCCGGCGGGCGTCGGCGATCATCTCCATACACCGCTGCCAGTGCATCTGCATCGCGGAGATAAGCAGCAGGTCTGGCATCCGGCCGTCCAGCCGCGCGAAAGAGGGCCGGAAGTTCGGATTCCACTGCTGCAGAACGATGCGGGTCTTCTCGAAGCCGGCGTCCACCATCTCGGAGCCAACCGCCCGGACACCGGCCGGGGCCATCTTGGTATCGGCGAGGATGAACGGGAGCATCCGCGTGCGATGGTCGAAAGCGCAGGCGATTACGCTGGTGAGGTCGTGTCGGGCCGCGATTGTCCGCAGACGCCGGCGGATGTCGCGCAACTCGCCGGCCGGCAGCAGCCGGTCTCCTTTTTCCCTGGCGGGTAGCTCCATAATCAGGTCAATCTACATATCTCGTGCCGCGCTTGGCCCGGCCGGGGCCGAACCGGATTCGGCCTCGGGCGTTCATATGTTCACGGCAGTGGATGATAACGTTTTTTGCCGCGATTCGGGCGCGATTCCCGCCTGTTCTGGACAACCCGCGCCACGCCGACTGTGTCTGACCCGCCCTGGGGGCCCACGCCGCGGGCCTCAGGATACCGCGGCCTTCCGGCCGGCCGGCTTTCTGGAGCGCCCGTTGCCGTTCCGCGGCGCCGCTATCGGCTCGAGCACCACATTGCGCTCGTCGAGGACCTCCGAAAGTTTTCTGACAAGGGCGCGTGAAGGCGAGATGAAAAACCGCTGGTCCACCCGGACCTGCGCGCGGACCTCCGGGCGGCTCCGGGGGGTGATTTCCAGCGTGACTGGCCTGTCGCCGGAATGGCTGGAGAGGATTTCGCCCAGCCGGGTCAGCTTCTCCTCGTCCGTACCGGCCGGCAGCCGCATCAGCAGTCCTCCGGTGAGCTGCTCCACGGCGGCGTCCATCGGCACGACCTCATCGACGATGATGTTCGTCCGGTCGTTCCTGCGGTCCACCGAACCGCGCAGAAAGACCATGGACTCCTCGACAAGCTGCTCGCGGATCTCCTCGAACGTATCCGGGAAGACCACCGCCTCACACTGGCCGGACACATCCTCGACGGTCAGCACGGCCATCTGCCGCTGGCTCTTGCGTGTTACGGTCCGGCGGATGCCCGCGATCATCACGCCGATGCAGATCGGCCCGACGTAGGAGTCCAGGTCGCTGAGGCGAATCCCCGCGGGGCGACTGAGGAACCGCTGCTCGCGGACGTAGCGCGTCAGCGGGTGGCTGGTGATGTAGAAACCCAGCGTTTCCTTCTCGGCGGCGAGCAGCTCCGACTCGCTCCACGGCTCGACCGCGGGGAAACGCGGGCTTTCGGTCTCGTCGGTCTCGGCGCCGAGCGCCGCAAAGATGCTCAGTTGCCCGCTGCGGCGGTCCTGTGCGGCGGCCTGTCCAAGCTCGATGGCGTGATCGAGTCCGGCGACCATCTCGGCGCGGCTGGCTCCGAGGGAATCGAACGCGCCGCATTTTATCAGCGCCTCGATGGCGGTGCGGTTGACAGCGCGAAGGTCCACGTTCTCGCAGAAGTGGTAGAGGTCTCGAAACCGGCCGTTCTCTTGGCGGGCGGCGATAATCGCCTCCACCGCCCGTCCGCCCACCCCGCGGACGGCGGAGAGGCCGAACCGCACGTTTTCGCCGTCAACGGTGAAGTCCGAGTCGCAGGTGTTGATGTCCGGCGGGGCGACCGGAACACCGCTTCGCTGGGCCTCGGACATGTACTGGACCACCTTGTCGGTGTCCACGCACTCGTAGGTCAGCGTCGCGGCGAAAAACTCGCGGGGGTAATAGACCTTGAAATACGCCGACTGATAGGCCACCTGGGCGTAGCGAGTGGAGTGGGCCTTGTTGAAGCCGTAGCCGCCGAATTTCAGAATAAGCTCGAACAACCGCTCGGCTTCGGCGCGGTCGATGCCGTTTTCCTCTGCGCCGGCGAGGAAGTTCTCCCGCTCGGGGGCGATAAGGTCGGTCTTTTTCTTCGAGATCGCCTTCACCAGCGAAAGCGCCCGGTTCAGCGGAATCTTGCCCAGTCGCTCCAGCACCTGCATCACCTGCTCCTGGTACACCATGATGCCGTAGGTCTCGGCCAGGATGTCGTCAACCAGCGGATGAATGGACGGGACCTGCTCGGTGCCGTTCTTGCGGGCGCAATAGGCGGCAATGAGTTCCATCGGGCCGGGCCGGTACATGGCGTTGGCGGCGATGAGGTCGCCTATGCGCTCCGGCTTCATCTGCCGCAGGACGTTTTTCATGCCCTCGGACTCGAACTGGAACACCCCGTCGGTCTGGGCCTCGCAGAACAGCCGATAGACCTCCGGGTCGTCCAGCGGGACCTCTTCGGGATCGACGTCCCGACCGGTTCGGCGGCGGACCAGGTCGCGACAGCGGCGCAGTATGCTCAGCGTCCGCAGGCCGAGGAAGTCCATCTTCATCAGCCCGATTTCATCGCATGTTGGGCCGTCCCACTGAGTGATGGGGTCTTCGCCGTCCGCCTGGCGGTACAGCGGCACGATGTTCTCAAGCGCCTCGTCGCAGACGATCACGCCCGCGGCGTGGACGCCGGCGTGACGGGCCAGGCCTTCGAGCTTCCGGGCGTAGTCGAGCACCTCGCGGACACGCTCGTCGGAATCGTACGCCCGGCGAAGCTCCGGCTCGGCCTCCAGGGCCGAATCCAGCGTCACCTTCGGTCCTTCGGGGACCTTCCGCGCGATGGCGTCCACCTCGGCCAACGGGATGCCCAGAACCCGTCCCACGTCGCGCACGGCCGCGCGGGCCTTGAGTGTCCCGTAGGTGATAATCTGGGCGACGTGACCGTATTTCTCTCGCACGTAATGGATTACGCTTGCCCGGCCGTCCTGGCACAGGTCGATGTCCATATCCGGCGCTTCTTCGCGCGCCGGGTCTGTGAACCGCTCGAACAGAAGCCCGTAGCTGATGGGGTCAACGTTCTGGATGCCCAGCGAATAGCCCAGCAGAGTCGCCACGCCGCTGCCGCGAGGGGCCGCGGGGATGTCGTTGTCGCGGGCGTACTGCACGAAGTCGTTGACGATAAGGAAGTAAGAGCTGTAGCCCTTCTGGGAGATAACCTCGAGTTCCCAGTTGAGCCGTTCGGCGTATTCCTTCGGTACTTCGCCGTCGAACCGCGCGGCAAGGCCCTGCTCGGCCAGCCGGCGAAGATGCCGGTCGGGGTCCTCGCCGTCGGGCGTGGGAAAATGCGGCAGGTGGTGAGAGGAGAAGTCCAGCTCCACGTTGCACATCTCGGCGATGCGGCGTGTGGCATCGACCGCGGCTGGGCATTCGTGCAGCGCCCGTCGCATCTGCGAGCCGTCCTTGAAATAAAGCTCCGGCGAGTACGCAAGCTCGTTCTGCTCGGCCAGCGATTTGCCGGTCGATATGCACGTGAGCACCTCGTGGGCCTTCTTGTCCTCGCGGCTGAGGAAGTGCACATCGTTTGTTCCGACCACTCCGACGCCCAGTTCGGCGGCGAGGCGGATAAGCTCCGGATTAATCTGCTGCTGTTCGGGCATCTGGTGGTTCTGTATCTCGATGAAGAACCGGTCCGGCCCGAAGATGTCCCGGTATTCGGCGGCTATTCGCCGGGCCTGGTCCGGCTGCCCGGAAAGCAGCGCCGCCGGCACTTCCCCGCCCAGGCACGCCGTGGTGCAGATAAGCCCCTCGTTGAATTCGGCGAGCAGTTCACGGTCAACCCGCGGACGATAGTAGAACCCCTCCATGTACGCCCGCGATGACAGTTTCACCAAGTTCCGCCATCCGGTCCGGTCCATCGCCAGAAGCAGCAGGTGGTAGGCGGCCGTCGAGGGATTGCCCATCGAGCGGTCGGTCCGCGTCGTCGGCGAGATGTACGCCTCCAGCCCGAGGATGGGCTTTATACCGGCGTCGGTGGCGGCCTTGTAAAACTCCGCCGCGGCGAACAGGTTCCCGTGGTCGCTGACCGCCAGGGCATCCATGCCGCAGTCGCGGGCGGCCTGGATGAGGTCCTCCAGCCGGCACGCGCCGTCGAGCAGGGAATAGTGCGAATGCACATGCAGATGTACGAAGTCCTCCGCCGTCGCGTCCATGCGCCACCTTTCCGGAAAGGGTTCGTTCGGCCGCTCAATATATCAACCGGGCGTCAGTGTGCAAACACCATGACGACGCCGATTGTCGGCAGGCCGACCGGCCGCCTCCTGTGCCGGCGCGGCCGAACCGAGGATGCGAATGGAACCCAGGGCGACGCCAACGCAGATAATCAGGTAATTTCCCGCCGGCGGTTCACATTCGGCGAAGCACGAATCCTAGAATGCCACAGAAGCGATCTGAAAAACCCTTCGCCCAGGCCCCGGCACACGGGGCCGAGAGGCCCGGGCGGCTTCCCGCCGGCCGTCCGTGACCTGACGGCCGGGGCGGTTCGCGTAAGGAGCGGACCGCCCCAGACCTTCCTTTGCCGCGGCACGACCGCCGCCCCTTACCGCGCCTCCCGCAAACCCGGTACAATCTCTTTGAGCCGTGGCCGGTCCCTGTATCGTTCAAGGGATCACAGTCTTCGCTCGCAATATATTGCCGCCGGCCGCGTTAACCTTAAGGACGGGCTATGGAACCTCGACAGCTTCGAGCCGCAATCGCCTCGGCGCGGGATAATTCCGCCGAGGGTTTTCGGGCGCTGCTGGAGGCATACGGCCCGCGGCTGTACGGATATTTCTACCGGACGACCGGCGATCACCACGACGCCGAGGACCTGGTCGGAGAGGTTATGCTTCGCCTGGTCCGTGAGTTGAAGCGATACGACGAGCGCGGCAAGTTTGAACCGTGGCTATTCAGGATCGCCGCGAACGTATATCGGGACCGGATACGCCGCAGACGAGCCAGGCCGTCCGGCCAGAGCTTGTCGGCAGGTCAGGAGCACGACTGGGCCGGTGAACTGCCGGACGACGGCCCAGGCCCGGGCGCCCCGGCCGAGGCCCGGGAGGCGTCCGAACGGCTGAACAAGGCGATTGCCCGCCTGGATGAGAACACAAGGCAGATGGTACTTCTGAGATACTTCGGGCAGTTGAGTTTTCGCGAGGTGGCCGAGCTTACCGGCTCGCCGATTGGAACGGTGCTTGCCCGGGTGCATCGCGGAATGCGGCAGTTGCGGGAACTGATGGGAGCTGACGATGGAACCGACCGAGCGACAACTTGATCGCGTAGCCCGCCGGCTTGACGGCGAGGACATCGTCCTTGACGAGTCCGAGGAATCCATTGCCGACGAGATTCGGCGTGATGAGCGCCGCCTCTGGTCGGCTCTGGACGTTGACGTGCCCGCGGGAGCGATTGCGCGAGTGCAGTCGCAAGTGACGGCCGAGCTGGACCGCCGGCGCGGGCGAGCGCTGCGGTTCGCCATCGCCGGCGGGGCGGCCGGTGCGCTGGCCGCGGCCGCCGCGATTGTCCTGATGCTGTCGATAGCCGGCACGCAGCGCCCCACGGACGTGTCGCCGCGGCCGGCCGTGACGGTCACGGAGACCGAGCCGGTGCCGCTGGAGGTTTTGCTGGCGGCCAACGCGCAGTCGGTCGGACCGTTTGAAGTGGACCTGCTGGAGTCCGAAGTCGGCACGTTGCGCATGGACCTGGTGTCGGCCGATGTGAAGGGATTGGCCATGGATGCCGAAATGGACCAGCTACAGCAGCAGATGGAGGAGTTCTGGCTTTACGATACGGTATTGGAACCGCTGGATATGTGAGCGGTCGAACGAGGTGATGTAATGACCAAACGTGTGATTTTGCTGCTGACGGTGATTGCGCTGACGCCGATGCCGGCCGCCCTGTCGGCCGGGGCCGAAGGCGGCGGCCCGACCGACAACGACGAACAGCGGGCCGAACAGTCGGATGAACCGACCGCCCGGCCGCCCGGGCGGCGCATGGCTCGGGGGCTGACTGATGAGCAGGAACAAGAGTTGCTCGATGTCCTCCGTGAACACCAGCCGGCTCACTACGAGCAACTGGCGCAATTGCGAGAGGCCGACCCACGACGGTATCGGTTAGCCCTGATGTCCGCGTGGCGGTGGTATCAGCGATGGAAGACGATGCCCGAGGAGGTGCGGGAGGCCTCCACAGCCGCTCGCAACGCACAGATAACCATATTCCGCATCATGCGGGAGCTTCGCGGCGTCGAGGACCCACAGGCCCATAGCCGTCTTGTCAGGGAGTTGCGCACGGCCGTGCGGGAGCAATTCGCCGCCGAGCAGATCGTCCGCGAGTATCGCCTTTCAGAGTTGGAAGCCGAACTCGAACGGCTCCGCGAGGAGCTTCAGCACCGCCAGGAAAACGCCAGCGAGCTTATCGAAGAACAGGTAGACCACCACATCGAGGCCGCCACCAGACCCGCGCGCCGGCGTCGGGACAGAAGCGAAACCGACGAATGATCCGGCGGCCGCCTTGTGAGCAAATCGCCCGGTAAGCTATGATGGGGCAATGACGGATGAGCCGCGCAATCCCCGTTCCGGCCAAGACCGGCAACTGCGAATATTCAGCAGCGAGGTCGTGGACAGTGTGCGCTCGGCCGGCAACGTCTGGCGGCTTGCCGGCGGCGAAATCCGACTGCCGTGGATATTCGGCTTCTGCCGCGGGGTCAAACGGGCACTGGCGATGCTCGACGAGGCCGTCCGGGAGCACGCCGCCGAGGGCAAGCGACTGTTCCTGCTGGGACAGATCATCCATAACCCCTGGGTAAATGAATACTTCAAGCAACGCGGGGTGCGGATTCTGTCCGCGGAGGAACTGGCCCGGCTCGAGCGTGTAATCTCAGCCCGGGACTGCGCGGTCATACCCGCATTCGGCGTACCGCTGGGCATTGAACGCAAACTGCACGAAATCGGCTGCGAGATTGTGGACACCTCCTGCGGCGACGTGCGGCGGCTGTGGGGCTGGGCCGAGCGCTCCGTCAGGAGCGGATCCGCGGTGCTGATCTTCGGCCGGGCCAACCACGACGAGACGGTCGTCACCAAGAGCCGGCTGGCCGCCGCCGGCGGATACTACGCCGTCGCCGGCAATCTGGACCAGGTCCGCGACTTCGGCGAACTGATAGCCGGCGACAGACCTGCGGAGGACTTTGCCGAAATCTTCGGCCCCGACGCCACCAACGCGGCCGACCTCGCGCCGTTCGAGCGGCTCGCCCAGGTCAGCCAGACCACAATGCTTTACGAAGACACCATGCGTGTCCGCGAGATACTCAGCGAGGCGTACTCGCGGCGGTTCGGCGCCGATGCGCTTTGCGAGCGGCTGCTGTTCGAGCCGACCGTCTGCCGCGCGACCCAGGACCGGCAGGCGGCGGCGGTGGACCTGTGCAAGTCCGGCTGCGATGTGGTGGTGGTCGTCGGAGGGTTCACATCTTCAAACACGAGGCACCTGTACGAGCTTTCGGGGCAGTTCGCCCCGTCGTACCTCATCGAAGACGCCTCGGCCATCCGGTCGGAAAAGGAACTGGTCACCTACGACTTCACGCGGGACGCCCCGGCCGTCGCCCGCGACTGGCTGCCCGAGAGGCGACCCTTGCGCATCGGCGTGCTGGCGGGGGCATCAAGCCCGGAGATAGTCGTCGGCGAGGTGCTGCGGCGGCTGGCGGAGTTCCTCGGCTGAGTCAGCGGGCCTTGGCCGCCTCGGTCCGCTCGGGCGATGCCTCATCGACGAACTTTCCCATCTTCCGCCATCTTTCGTAACGATGCTGCAGAAGGTGGTCGCGGGATGCGCTCTTGAGCTCGCGCAGAGACCTTGCCACGTATCGCTCGAGGTTGGCCGCGGCTTCGGTGGGGCTGCGGTGGGCGCCGCCGAGTGGCTCGGGAATGATGTCGTCGATGACGCCGAACTCGCGCAGATAACTCGCCGTCAGCTTCAGCGCGTTGGCCGCCTCCGGCGCCTTCTCGCCGGTCCGCCAGAGTATCGCCGCACAGCCCTCCGGCGAGATGACCGAGTAGTAGGAAAACTCCATCATCGCAATGCGGTCTCCGACGCCGATGCCGATGGCGCCGCCGCTGCCGCCTTCGCCGATTACCACGCAGACCACCGGCGTCCGCAGGCGGCTCATCTCCATCATGCTGCTGGCGATCGCCTCCGCGACGCCGCGCTCTTCCGAGCCGATGCCCGGATACGCCCCGGCTGTGTCCATCAGCGCTACCACCGGCAGGTTGAACTTCTCCGCGAGCTTCATCACCCTGATCGCCTTGCGGTACCCCTCCGGGTGGGCGCAGCCGAAGTTGCACTCAAGCTTCTCTTTGGTTTCCCGCCCTTTGTGCTGGGCGATAACCGCGACCTTCTCGGTTCCGATTCGGCCCAGCCCGCAACGGACGGCCTTGTCGTCGGCATAGCGACGGTCGCCGTGCAGCTCGACCCAGCCCTTGACCATCATCGAGACATAGTCCAGCGCCTGCGGGCGATTCGGATGACGCGAGACCAGCACCGTTTCCCAGGGACTCAGGTTGGCGTAGGTCTTGCGCAGGAGCGATACGTATTGGTTGCGAAGCTGGCGTATCTCGGCCGAGTAGTCCCGGCCGGCTTCGGTTTGGACTTCCTCCAGGTCGGCTATCTGTCGTTGAAGGCGGATGACGGGCTTCTCGAACGGCAGTTGATAGCCGGTGTCCGCGGTGTTGTTCTTCCCAGGCATGGCCGATACTCCTGACGGCTCCAGGGGCGCTTCCCTGCGCCCGGAATTAACTGGACTTTGCGAGCGTCCTCAGTGTGTGATTATCGTCATGATTCCGGAAAATATGGTGCCTTTTTGTCGGCTGAAATGCAAGCAAATTCCGGCCGGCGGGCGTAATTGACTGTGGCGCAGAGTGCTGCTAAGCTCTGCCGGCGATGTCCGATGGCGAGTTCAAGTGCGTGACTATTGTCGGCGTGGGGCTTCTCGGCGGCTCGCTTGGGCTGGCGATGAAGGCCCGCACGCCGTCTGTGCGCATCTTCGGTGTGGGCCGACGCAGGCAGGCGCTGGATGAGGCCCTGGCGTGCGGGGCCATAGATGAGGCCTATCTCGACGCGGCCGAGCCGGCCGGCCGCAGCGACCTGGTGGTGCTGGCTACGCCGGTGTGTGCGTTCGAGCAGCACCTGCGGACGATCGCCCCGGTGCTTGCGGACGGCGCGGTAGTAACCGACGTCGGCTCGACCAAGGACTTCGTGGTCCGCACGGCCGGGGGAACGCTGGGAAAAGCCGGGGCGTTCGTGGGCAGCCACCCGATGGCCGGCAGCGAGAAAAAAGGCGTAGCCCACGCATCGGCCGACCTCTTCGAGGGGGCGACGTGCGTGATCACGCCCATTCCGGAGACCCCGCCGACGACAGCGGAGCGTGTGGAGAACCTATGGCGGTCACTGGGAATGCGGACCCTGCGTATGGACCCCCGCGACCACGACCGGGCCGTTGCGGCGGTCTCGCACCTGCCGCATGCGGTCTCGGCGGTGCTGGCGACGCTGCCGGAACAGCGGTATATGGAAGTCGCGGCAACCGGGTTTCGGGATATGACCCGCCTGGCCGCCGGCGACCCGGAGATGTGGAGGGATATCCTGGTCACCAACCGCGAGGCGGTGCTGGAGGCGCTGGACGCCATGGCCGGGTCGCTTTCGCGGCTGCGGGACCTGCTGGACCGGTCCGACGCGGCGGGGATAGAGCGCATGCTCGCCGAGGCCAGGGATCGGCGCGAACAGTCGAACGCCGGACAGTGAGCCGTCGGCCGGGGTTACAGCAACGCGGTTGAGAAGTACCGCTCGGCGCGGTCGGGCAGGATGGTTACGACGTTTCCGTCGATTTTCCCGGCCAGTTGGCGGGCAGCCCAGACGTTGGCGCCCGATGATATGCCGACCAGGCAGCCGTAGTCCCGACCGAGTTGACGGGTGGTCTCGATGGCGTCCTCGTCGCTTACCTCGATAACCTCATCCACAATCGATACATCCAGCACCGCCGGCACGAAACCGTCGCCGATGCCCTGTATCTGGTGCAGTCCCGGCTCGTGACCGAGAAGGGCCGAGACGTTCTTCGGCTCCACCGCCACCAGCTTTACGCCGGGCTTGTGCTCTCTGAGGAAGGTTCCCACCCCCTGGAGCGTGCCGCCGCTTCCGACGCCGGCTACGAAGCAGGCGATATCGCCGGAACTCTGCCGCCACAGCTCACGGGCGGTCTGCTCATAGTGGCACCGGGGGTTGGCCGGGTTCTCGAACTGCTGGGGCACGAAGATGTTGTCGTCGCCCGATGCCATCTCGGCGACGTATTCGACGGAGCCGGGTATGCCTTTATCGTCAGGCGTAAGTACCAGCTCGGCCCCCAGCGCCCTGACGAGCTTCTTGCGTTCGTCGCTCATGCCCTCTGGCATGACGATTATCACGCGGTAGCCCTTGAGCCGGCCGACCAGGGCCACGCCGATGCCGGTGTTGCCGGATGTCGGCTCGACGATTGTGACGCCGTCTCGCAGTCGGCCTTCCGCCTCGGCCGCCTCGACCATCGCCAGCGCCACGCGGTCCTTGACGCTTCCGCCGGGGT
Source organism: Phycisphaerae bacterium (assembly GCA_003551645.1). Lineage (GTDB taxonomy): Bacteria > Planctomycetota > Phycisphaerae > SM23-33 > SM23-33 > PUND01. The sequence goes on from PUND01000089.1 coordinate 14,523, forward strand.
TGAGGAACTCCGCCTTGGCGAATACCCGCTCAGTGCCCAGCCGTAGCAGCGGTGTGTTTCCGATAAGGTCCAGGATGTTGTCTGTGAGCATTTCGCGACCTCGGGTCCGGGTGTCGGTATTCGTGTCGGCAGACGCTACGGCCGCTGCGGGCAGTTGTCAATCTTCCCCGGCACCTGCCAAAAGCGGCGGACGTCGGGCCGCTGTTATGCAAGCTTGGCAGCGACGCCAGGGACGCCCGCAAGCCGCGCCACACCGTAAGCGCCTCTTTATACACGTCTTGCGGCTTGCGGCACAACGGTTGCAAGAATGACCGCGCAGCCGTTGTGTAGTCCGGCGGCATACAGGCCGGCAGCCGCGGTGGCGTAATAGAGAAACAGACATAGAGTGACGTAGTCTTAAGCAGTCTTAATTGGTTCAGACCCTGCGAAAGGAGAGCACCTGATGGCGGCGAAGCATCTGGCGTTTCAGACCGAGGCGCGCGAAGCGCTTCTCAACGGCGTGGAGAAGTTGGCGCGAGCGGTCAAGAGCACACTAGGCCCTCGCGGGCATCACGCCGTGCTGGACAAGGGATGGGGCGCACCGACGGTGACCAAGGACGGCGTGACGGTGGCCGAGGAAATCGAACTCCACGACAAGACCGAGAACATGGGCGCGCAGCTCGTGAAGGAGGCGGCCAGCAAGACCTCCGACGTCGCCGGCGACGGCACCACGACCGCGACGGTATTGACCGAAGCCATCTTCAGGGCCGGCTACCGCAACCTGGCCGCCGGCGCCGACGCGATGGCGATGGCGCGCGGCATCCGCCGGGCGGCTCAGGCGGTCCTTGAGCAGTTGCGCGGCATGTCGCGGTCGGTCACTGATGATGAGGACATCCGCCACATCGCCTCGATAAGCGCCAACAACGACGAGGCCGTCGGCAAGATGCTCGCCGAGGCCATGAGCAAGGTCGGACGCGACGGCGTTATCACAGTCGAGGAAGGACAGGGCATCGACACGACCGTTGACGTCGTAGAGGGCATGCAGTTCGACCGCGGATTCCTCTCGCCTCACTTCGTAACCGACCAGGAGGCGATGGAAGTCCGCATGGAAAAGCCACTGGTCTTCATCACCGAAGAGAAGATATCCAACGTCAACAAGATCGTTCCCATGCTGGAGCGAGTCTCGCAGGCCAAGCGGCCGCTGATGATCATCGCCGAGGATGTGGAGTCCGAGGCGCTGGCGACGCTGGTGGTCAACAAGCTTCGCGGCATAGTGCAGGTCTGTGCCGTCAAGGCGCCGGGCTACGGCGACCGCCGCAAGGCCATGCTCCAGGACATCGGCATCCTCACCGGCGCGAAGGTCTTCAGCAAGGACCTCGGCGTCGATTTCGAGAACGTCTCCATCGCGGACCTCGGCACCGCCAAGCGGGTTACGGTGGACAACGACAACACCACCATCATCGAGGGCGCAGGCAAGACCGGCGACATCCAGTCACGTATCGAGCAGATTCGCCGCGAGATAGAGACCACCACCAGCGACTACGACCGCGAAAAGCTCCAGGAGCGCCTCGCGAAGCTCGCCGGCGGCGTCGCGCAGATTAACGTCGGCGCCGCGACCGAGAGCGAGATGAAGGCCCGCAAGGCCCTCATCGAGGACGCCCTTCACGCGACCCGCGCGGCAATCGAAGAGGGCATCGTCCCCGGCGGCGGGGTGGCCCTGCTGCGTGCTCGCAAGGCGCTGGACGACCTGAAGCTCACCGGCGATGAGGCCACCGGAGCGGCCATCGTCCGCGAGGCGCTCGGCGAGCCGCTGAAGCAGATAGCGGCCAACGCCGGCGAGGCGCCCGCGGTAGTGCTGCGCAACGTGGAGCAGCACGCCCAGCCGGCGAGTTACGGCTTCAACGCCGAGACACTGGAGTATGAGGACCTGCTCGAATCCGGCGTGGTGGACCCGACCAAGGTCTCACGGACCGCGCTGGAGAACGCCGTCTCGGCCGCGTCTGTGCTGCTGACATGCGATACGGCCGTTTACGAGCTGCCCGGCGAGGAGGATGAGGCCCCCGCCGGCCCGCCCGGCATGGGCGGCATGGGAGGCATGGGAGGAATGGGGGGCATGGGTGGTATGGGCGGCATGGGCGGCATGATGTAACCGCCGGCCGAAGAACACGAAAGTATTTAACCGGAACGCGTAACACGGCAACGAACCAGGACAAGGAGCTATAGGAAATGGCAGTCAAACCACTGGACGACAGGGTGTTGGTCAAGCAGTCGGAAGCCGAGCAGACAAGCCCCGGCGGGATAGTCCTGCCGGATACGGCCAGGGAAAAGCCCCAGCGCGGCACGGTCAAGGCGGTCGGTCCGGGCAAGCTGCTCGACAACGGCGAGCGCGGTCAGATGAGCGTCAAGGTCGGCGACGAGGTTTTCTACGCCAAGTTCGGCGGCACCGAGATAAGCATCGACCGCGAGGACTACGTGATTCTTCGCGAGTCGGACCTGCTGGCTGTTCTCGAGCAGGACTCCGGCGCGAAGAAGTCGGGCAAGAAGTCGTCGAAGAAGTCCAAGAAGAAGTAGTATTCCGGCCCGGCCGGCGGCCGACTTCGCGGTCGGCGCCGGTGAGGCGGATTCGCAAGCCAACGCCAACGAGGAGCGACACCTATGGCAGCAAAGCAGATGGTCTATGACAGCGAAGCGCGGCAGGCGATGCTCGCCGGCGTCTCGAAGCTGGCCGACGTCGTCAAGGTCACGCTCGGGCCGACCGGTCGAAACGTGCTGCTGCAGAAGTCCTACGGCGGACCCAAGGTCACCAAGGACGGCGTGACGGTCTCCAAGGAGGTCGAACTGCCCCAGCCGTTCGAGAATATGGGCGCGAAGATGGCCAATCAGGTCGCCTCCAAGACCGCCGACAACATCGGCGACGGCACCACCACGGCGGTTGTGCTGGCACAGGCGATGATGGCCGAGGGGCTTAAGCACGTAGCCGCCGGCGCGCATACCGCGGCTCTTAAGCGAGGCATCGACATGGCCATCGACGCCGCCGTCGATTCGGTCGCCGAGCAGTCACGGCAGGTCCGTGGCGTTGACGACCTGCGAAAGGTCGCGACGGTCTCGGCCAACTGGGACCGCGACATCGGCGACATGATCGCCCAGGCGTTCGACAAGGTCGGTACCAGCGGCGTCATCACCGTCGAGGAAGGCAAAAGCACCGTAAACGAGATAGAGTTCGTCGAAGGGCTTCAGTTCGACAAGGGCTATATCTCGGCCTACTTCATGACCAATACCACCACGCAGGAGTGCGTGCTGGAAGACGCCTACATACTGATTTACGAGAAGAAGCTCTCAAACTTGCGCGACCTGGTTCCGGTGCTGGAGAAGGCGATGTCCGCCGGCAAGCCACTGATGATTATCGCCGAGGACGTCGAGAGCGAGGCCCTGGCCGGGCTGGTTGTCAACCGCCTGCGCGGCGTCCTGAACGTCTGCGCGGTCAAGGCGCCGGCCTTCGGCGACAGGCGCAAGCAGATACTCGGCGACATCGCGGCACTGACCGGCGGTCAGTTCATCAGCGAGGACCTGGGCGTGAAGCTCGAAAACGTCGAGCTTGACATGCTAGGTCAGGCCAAGCGGATCGTCGTCACCAAGGACGAGACCACCATCGTCGAGGGCGCCGGCAAGAAGAAGGACATCCAGGCCCGCATCGAGCAGATTCGCGGCCGCATCGAGAAGACCACCAGCGACTACGACCGCGAAAAGCTCGAGGAACGGCTCGGGAAGCTCACCGGCGGTGTTGCGGTCATCCGCGCCGGGGCGGCCTCCGAGACCGAGATGAAGGAGCGCAAGGACCTCATCGACGACGCCGTTCACGCCACCCGCGCCGCGGCCGACGAAGGTATCGTGCCCGGCGGAGGCGTTGCCCTGCTGCGTGCGACCGAGGCGATTGAAAAGGTCCGCCAGCGGGCCAGAGGCGACGAGAAGGTCGGCGTCGATATCGTGCTGCGGACGTTGCGGGCGCCGGCGGCGCAGATCGCCGGCAACGCCGGCGAGGACGGCGACGTGATAGTGGCCGACATCCTCAGCAAGAGCGGAAGCACCGGTTTCGACGCTTCCACCGGCGAGTTTGTCGATATGGTCAAGGCCGGTATTATCGACCCGGCGAAGGTGACCCGGACCGCTCTTCAGAACGCGGCGTCGATGGCCGGTCTGTTGCTGACGACCGACCTGATGGTAACCGAGTACGACGAGGACGCCGAGGCGGAAGCGAAGGCCCACGAGGCCATCCATTAGAAGACCCGCCGCACAAGAGCAATAGAGCACCGATGGGGCGCCGACGCCGCCGGCAGAGGCGCCCCATGTGCATACGGGCCGGGGCCGAAAATTCCGGTTGCCGGGAATCGGTCGGGTGTTGAAGCGGCCTGCGACGGGTCTTACACCGGCGAGTTAACAGTGACAGACAGCCCGGCGGGATGCGTCGAGGCAAGCCCCGTGATGGTTCGGCCTGTCGGGCGAGAGTGCGACCGGGCAGACAGCACCAACAGCCAATCGACTCGCGCAAGCTTATGGCGACAAAACGCGACTATTACGAGGTCCTCGGCATCGCCCGCGACGCCTCCGCCGAGGAGATAAAGCGGGCCTACCGCAGAGGTGCGCTGAAGTACCATCCGGACAAGTACAACGGCGACAAGTCCGAGGGCGAGCAGAGGTTCAAGGAGCTTTCCGAGGCGTACGAGGTGCTCTCGGACCCGCAGAAGCGGCAACGCTATGACCAGTACGGTCACGAGGGGCTTCAGGGTGTCGGGCTGCATGATTTCTCGTCGATGGGCTTCGGTGACATATTCTCGATGTTCCAGGATATATTCGGCGACTTCGGGATGGGCGGTTTCGGCGGGGCCGGCCGGACCGCACGCGCCGAGCGGGGTATGGACCTGGAGACGGAAGTCTATGTCACACTCGAAGAGGCCGCCGAAGGCGCCGACCGACCGCTTACGTTCGAACGCATGGACGTCTGCGGCGACTGCGGCGGCAGCGGCGCGCGGAAGGGCACCCAGACACAGCGATGCGGCACCTGCCAGGGCTACGGCCAGGTCCGCGAGCAGGTGCAGGGCTTCTTCGGCATAGGCGTGCGGGTCCGCCCGTGTCCGCAGTGCAGAGGACGGGGCACCATCGTTACCGACCCGTGCCCGGGCTGCTCCGGGTCGGGCCGCCAACAGCGGAAGATAGACGTCAAGATACGCATCCCGCCCGGCGTGCAGGACGGGCAGATACTCCGCATCCGCGGCGAGGGCGAACCGGGCAGGATGAGCGAGGCACACGGCGACCTGCACGTGTACGTCCGCGTAAAGCCCCATCCAATGCTTGTCAGACGCGGGGACGACCTGTTCTGCGATGTGCCGATCTCGTTCACGCAGGCGGCGCTTGGCGGGACAATCGAGGTGCCTACGCTTACCGGACCGGAGACCGTCGAGGTCCCCGCGGGCACACAGACAGGCGACATAATCACGCTGAAACGCCGCGGCATGCCCTCCCAGCGCACGGGCAAACGGGGCAACCAGCACGTGCAGGTGTTCGTGGAAGTCCCCAGGAAGCTCACCCGCAAGCAGCGAGAGCTGCTGGAGAGCTTCGCCGAGACCGACCAAAGCAACGTCGCTCAACAGCGAAAGAGCTTTCGGGAAAAGCTGAAGAATTATTTCGGCTCCGGAGACTAATTCACAGGAGAGGTTCATTCCGATGAGCAGGCGAAGATCAGGCCAAAAGCCAGAGGACAAGCAGGACCCGACCCCGCCGGAGGAGCAGGAACAGCAGCAGGCGCCCCTCGAGGCAGAGGCCGGCGAGTCCGAGGCGGCCGAGATAGCGCCCGAAGATATCGAGCAGCTTCGTGATCAGCGGGACGACCTGCGCGATCGGCTTCAAAGGGTGTCCGCCGATTACGACAACTATAAGAAGCGAATAAGGCGCGACATAGAGCAATCAAGAGAGTTCGCCAACGAGGAATTGATAAAGGCCCTTCTCGGCGTCCTGGACGATATGGAAAGAGCCCTTGAGGCGGCCCGCGCCGATCACGACGAGGAAGACCCCCTGCTTAAGGGCATGCAGATCGTCCACGACAACGCCCTGGCGACGCTGGGCAGATTCGGGCTTGAGCCGATAGAGGCCGAGGGCAAGCCCTTCGACCCGGACAAACACGCAGCGATGATGCAACAGCCGTCCGAAGACCATCCGCCGCAGACGGTCCTTCGCGAGCTTCAGAAGGGCTATCTTCTCAAGGGCAGGACCATCAGGCCGGCCGCGGTGGTTGTCTCGGCCCCGCCGGAAAAGGACAACGACGAGCAGGAGCCGCAACAGGAGTCCTGATTTTACTTTTTCGGCCCCGCTGGCAATGGTAATGTTTCCAGATTCGGCCGCCGTCGCCGCATCGACCGGCATCGGCGGAAAGAATCTGTTGAGTTGGAGTACCGAACATGCCGACCTATGAGTACGAATGCCGCGCCTGCGGACACGCCTTCGAGAAGTTTCAGTCGATGTCTGCTGCGCCGGTGAAGGTCTGCCCGGCCTGCGGGCGGCGGAAGGTCAAACGACTGCTGGGCGCCGGCGCCGGTATTATCTTCAAAGGCAGCGGCTTTTACGCAACCGACTACCGCAACAACAAAAGCTCGGAGCATTCGAACAAAAACGCCGGAAACAAAGGCGCATCGCAATCCGATGGCTCCGGCGACAAGAGCTCCGGCGGCCAGGACAGCGACTGGCCGAGTTAGACGCCCCGCCGGCGGAAAATGAGTTGCACCCCGCGGGGGCGCAAGTATAATCCGCGCCCGATGCACCGGGCCGCGCCGGTGTGCCGGAGGTGATGTCGCGCTCGGGAAGGGCCCGGGCGTCGATACGGGTTGTTTCAGGAGAACGTCGGCGCGGGAACCCCGTCCTGAGACGGTCGGGGCGCCGAACGGCGTCGCGGCGACCGGCAGGATCGCAGGGAAAGGACAACACCATGGCCGATGAGCAACAAGAATTGCGGCGGATCAACTGGCAGGAGGTCTTCAGCTTCACCCGGATCTTCCGGTGCCACCAGATGGCGAGGCACCCCAGCAAGCTTCTGCTGGCCACGGCCGCTATCGTGCTGGTCTTCGTCGGCGGCTGGGTAATGGATCAGGTCTGGGCGGTCGGAGGCGGATACGCCTATCCCGGCGAGATCTGGGACTATTACACCCAAACCTCCATGGAGTTCGAGCAGGAGAAGGACCAGTGGGTCGAGGATCGGCTGGATGAGGCCGCTCGCCTGCTGGCCGACGCCCAGCGAGAACGCCGCCGCCTGTCCAGTTTTCAAGGAGAGATACCCTCGGGAGAACTCCGCGACGCCATTCGTGAAAAGGTCAACGAAGACCCGGACGCGATGGGAGAAGAGCCGAAAAGCCGCACCGAGATACTCAGCGAGGCGGAAGAGCAGGACCGGAACTGGTCGCAACTGCTTTCTCAGGCGTCCAGGACCTTCCAGGATGAACTGAAGAATATCGACGATGTGCTGGATGCCGCGCCCGACGCCGCCAGGGAGAGAATCGAAGAAATCGAGGACGATGAGGACAGGCAGGAGGCCCGGGAGCAGCTTTCGGAGCATCTGGCGCTTGCACAAAGGGCGATCGCCGTCCGCCGGCTGGAGTTTCGCGGTCGCGTTCAGCAGATTCGAGGCGTGGGGATTTTCTCCAGCTTTCTCGACTGGCAGGCGGACTGTGTGAGCAAAGCCATCGCCGCTGTGCGATACCGCAACATCACCGGCGGGCTGGCGCAGTACCGCCAGACGCGGGATGCGCGGGACTTCGGGCCTATGACGCTCGGCCCGACACAGGGCACACAGGACACACCCGTGCCGCCCGACGACATGGGTTTCCTCTACTACGTGCTTCTTATGTGGCAGGGCGTCGCTTGGCTGTACTCCGAGCACTGGGTCTTCGCCTTGCTGCTGTCGCTGTTGACGATGGCTGTGGTGGCGTTGTTCGGCGGGGCGGTGAACCGGATTGCGGCCTTGCACTTCGCCCGGGATGAGCGACTGAGCATCACGCAGTCGCTGCGATTCTCATGCAGCAAGTTCTTCAGCTTCTTCACCGCGCCGCTTATACCGCTGGCGGTCATCGTCGTGCTGGGGCTGCTGCTTGCGGTCGGCGGGCTGTTCATAAACATCCCCGTCGTCGGCGAGATTCTCGGCGGTCTTCTGTTCGTCCTACCGCTTGTGGGCGGCTTCGTCATAGCGTTCCTGCTGGTCGGATTGCTCGCCGGCGCGCCGCTGATGTATCCGACAATCGCTGTTGAGGGTTCCGACAGTTTCGATGCGATAAGCAGGAGCTTTTCCTACATATTCAACCGGCCGTGGCGGGCCATATTCTACGGCCTGGTGGCCCTGGTTTACGGCGTGCTGACTTATCTGTTCGTGCGTCTTTTCGCCTATCTGCTGCTGCTGGTCACGCACGCGTTCGTCGGCCTGGGCGTGTTCGCTTCCGCCCCGTCGCTGCACCCGCGGGCGGACAAACTGGACGTGCTCTGGACGAGACCGACGTTTGACTCGCTGTTCGGCTCGTTCAACTGGGCGGCCATGAGCGGCGCCCAGCAGATCGGAGCGTTCCTGATCGGCGTATGGGTGTTCCTGGTCGCTGCCGTCGTGGCGGCCTACCTGCTGACCTTCGCGGCCAGCAGCACGACGGTCATCTACTTCCTGCTGCGGCGCAAGGTTGACGCCACAGACCTCGATGATGTGTACGTCGAGGAGCCGGAAGACCTGCCCCCGCCGCCGGAAGAGACGCCCGCGGAGCAGCCGGAGACGGACGAGGACCAGACCGGCGAGTCGGAACAACAGCCCGAAGACACACAGCCGCCTTCGTCGGACACCAACGAGGGCGACGAGAACGACTCGCAGACCAACTGAGCCGCACCGACAATCACTTAACAGACATGGAGCGGCCGCCGCGGATGCACGCGAACGGCCGCTCCCTTTTTGTCATGACTGCGATTAACGCTTAGTCGGCTCAGCTTTCCGGCAGGTCCGCGATGCGCGCGAACTCATCCTTCAGCGCCGGGTACAGCCGGCGGTACTGCCGGTAGTACGACTGGTAGAACTCGCTGCGCTTCTGGTCCGGCTCGACGGTCCGGGTCACGGAGATAGCGCTCGAGCACGCCTCGCGCACATCACCGAACCGCCCGGTCCCGACCGCCGCCAGCAGCGCCACGCCGTAGGCAGGGCCTTCCTCGGCGTTGATGGTCTCGCACGTGCAGCCGTAGATATCCGCCTGCATTTGCCGCCAGAACTCACTGCGTGCGCCGCCGCCGGAGAGCCGGATCCGCCGGATGTCCAGCCCCCGCTCGCGGAGTATCGTCACCACGTCGTTCATCGCGTAGGTCGCACCCTCCATGACGGCCCTTGTCAGCTCCTTGTAGGTGGTCCGCGAGTGTATGCCTATCCAGCACGCCTTCGCCAGCGGGTCGGCGTGCGGGGTCCGCTCGCCGGTCAGGTAGGGCAGGTAGAACAGCCCCTCGCATCCCGGCGGCGCCTCGGCCGCCTGGGCGGTCAGAAGCTCATACGGGTCCACGCCCTGTTCGCCCGCGCGTTCGATCGCCTGCTGTCCGAGTTCGTTGCGGAACCACTGGAAGCTTCCCCCCGCGGCCATCACGCAGCCGAACATGCACCACTGGCCCGACACCGACGAGCAGAAAGTCTGCACGCGGCCTTCGGGGTCGGTGGTGTAGTCGCCGCAGTGGGTGAACACCACGCCGCTGGTGCCCATGGTGGCGCTGGTAAGCCCGTCTGTTACGATTCCGTTTCCGATCGCGCCGGCCGGCTGATCGCCCCCGCCGCCGACAACCGGCGTACCCTCGGAAAGCCCCAGCCGCTCGGCCGCCTCGGCCGTGAGCTTGCCGGTCACCTCGTGCGATTCGTACACCGGCGGAAGGATGTCGGCGTCTATCTCGAACGCCGATATCATCTCCTTCGACCACGCCCGCTTCCGCTGGTCCAGCAGCAGCGTGCCGGACATGTCCGAAACATCGCCGGCGTATTCGCCCGTCAGCCGGAGGCGCACGTAGTCCTTCGGCAGCAGCATGTGGCGGATTTTCCCGTAGATGTCCGGCTCGTTGTCGCGGACCCACAACAGCTTCGTCAGCGTAAAGGAGGTCATCGCCACGTTGCCGACCAGCTCGATGAGCTTGTCCCGGCCGCCGACGGCGCTTTCTATGTGGTCGGCCTGTTGGCCGGTCCGCTGGTCGTTCCAGATAATCGACGGCCGCAGCGGCCGGCCGGCGTCGTCGGTAATAACCAGCCCGTGCATCTGCCCGCTGAGGCCGATACCGGCGACCTGCTTTCCGTCTGCATCGGCCTTGTCCAGCACCCGCCGCACCGCCTCGACTGTGCCTTCCCACCAGTCGTCGCAATCCTGCTCGCTCCAGCCCGGCCGCGGCGCCGAAACGCCGTATTCCGCCGTCGCCGTGGCCAGAACCTTACCCTCGGCGTCCATCAGAAGCGCCTTGGTTCCCGAAGTGCCCACGTCTATGCCAAGATAGGTCGCCATAGGTCGAATCCTTCCTTTGCTCTCTCGGCCGCGGCCAAACGCGCCGCGACCCTCCGCCGATATGCCCGCGGGCCTGCGCCCGCGCCGCGGCCGAACATTCAACCATCCCGCGTGCCGGTGTGCAAGCATCCGCACGCCCGGCTCATTGCGCCGCCGGTACTATCCCGGCCGTGCGGGAAACACCGATCTCGCCAGGCCGCGAAGACCAGAACGACGGGCCTTTCGGCATACCCAACGCTCCCGGCGCATCCGAAGGCCAGCGAACGGGCAAGCGCGACAAGAAAAATCTTGGCGCAGGCGGGCAGGCGGGCGTAAGCTATTCGCGTAAACTCAAGTGGGTTCGCCCGGGGCAGGGATGGGAAAAAGACAACACAGGCCGATGCGTCGGGCGCCTGCGGCCGGGGGCATCGCTCCCCAGCGGCCGGGGCGGTCCGTTTACCGGCGGCAATGCCCGCTCGGCCGAGGCGTCGGCCATGTCGCCTTTTCCAGCTTATTCCCGGCCGGAATCTGTCCATCGCATGGGGACAGGATGAAGATGCCGAGTGTGTCGAATCCTTTGATTAAGTGGCATGCCTACAGGAGAATATGCTATGCGATGGCGACAGCGGCGTGGCTTTGACTCTGGACTGGCCAATACTGCGTGTAGACTACCTTTTGTGTCCGGCGCGTGTGCGGTCTTGTTTGTGGCGATGTGTTCTACGGGTTGCAGGGAGGAGCCGGAAGACCGCAAGGAGGGTCCGTCACGATCGTCCGGGCCGACGACGCGGCTCAGTGAAGCGGATGAGGAAACGCAGAAGGCCGTGCTGGAGATGATACGGCTCCCGCAGGCAGACATAGAAGTTGGACAGGCGGCCGTTGTTCGTCTGGCTGGTGATGCCGGATATGCGGCTGTCGTACCGCTGTCCATAGAGCTTCAGAGGGCCAAGCTAAAAGTACTTGTTTCAGATGATGGGCGTTTTGGCCCTGATGCTGCTGTGTTTATGGAACCGCAGTGGGCTGAGACACTGGTTGGTTCTGAAATCACCTGTAGAGGTACGTGGAGTCTTGTGTGCCAAGGGCCATCGGAGGAATATATCCGAATTCGCGTACCATACGAAGCTGGAATTATCGGTGTCTCGGCGGAGGAACTCGGGGAGATTGACGCTTCGACGCTGGACTACGGTGATGATTAAGCAAACGGGTAAGGCGAGCTACTGCGTTGCCCGCGCCACGGCTAGTAAGCAGGGAGCACCTTATAGCCCACGAGACCGTTACGGTGAAGCACGATGCGGACGGCGCGGCCGAGGGACGTGCTGGCGGATACCCAACGCGGCCGGGCGCGAGGCCCGCAGCAGCAACGAATATGAGCAATATACCACGGCGCCAACTAAGAGCGCCAGGAGAGGGACGCTGCGATGGACAGATTAGATCGAGGCGACATCCGAGTTATGTGTGACGTGTTGTGCGCTATTGTGGGTGGCGCAGGCAAGATGGCCGCGTGGTTAGTGGTCGTGTTTGTGGTGATTGCGGCCTTGGCCGGAAATCTGTCGTGGACCGGTGAATTCGGTATTCTGATGTCGTTGCTGTTTTTTGGTATGTTTGTGGCCGCGTTCAGTGTGCTAAGCATATTCGGTAAGTACACGGACAAGCTAAGAGTCCGCGTGGTTGTTAGCGTGGCGCTTGCGGGCGTGGTGGCCGTGACGGCCGTCACCGCATACCACCTGGGCACGCGCCTGACGGAGGACCACAGACAACGCCGGGATACGCTGGCGCAGACGACGCTGTCCAATATAGTCGGCACCCATCTGCGAACGGATGCTGAAAAATATCTACTGAGTGCCGCATATGACGGGCATGAGGATTTGAGACTGGTCTTCTTGTGGTATGCGCCGAGGCCCGGCATTGCCGATCGTGGTAAACTGAGTATGGAGCGGCACGATGATCCCGGTAGGACACCCCACATTGCCTTCATTAACGACAGCCCGGTTCCGGTTCATGAAGGCCTGAACGTCTTTTACGCTTTTGATATATATCCGGCTATGCGCGTGCGTGTGGACGCTGAGACGGCGGCATGGATTGCGGCAAGGATGCCGAAATTCCCGAGCAATGACCTTCCGGAACTGCACGAGCGGATTATGAAATCTCTGCCCCGGGCGCCGGCCGCAAACAGTGAGTAAGAGGGTGGCCAACTTGTGGACCACGAAACGTTTATGGTGGCGGTGGATGCGGCCGGGCGCGAGGCGGGATACGGACGGAAACGGCATGCTGGACGAGACCTGAGGCCCAGGATGCTCGGCCGGAAGCCAAGAAGGAATGAATAGGTGTGTATCCCCCGGTTGTCCATGCCCCGATGATCGCAGGCCGAACATGGGCGGATTCGCCGGGCCAACAGCGCGGGCTGAGACAGAGGGACACTCGCAGCCCCTGGAAACGGACTTGGCTATGCATGACAGGACGGGATTGGAAAACATCGCCATAGCACCCGCCCGGCCCGAAGAGGCCGAGACGATTCTGGAACTGTTCGTGGACATATTCCACAACCGCGAACCACTGACGGCGGCCGTCGGCTTCAGCAGGCGGCGGATGCTCGATCTGGGAAGGTCGGTACATCTGGGCCGGGGCAGGCCGGCGCTTGAGAACGGCCTTTGGTGGATGGCGCGGGATGCATCCGGTGGCGGCGCCCCGGCCGGTTTCGCAGTGTGCAACGACCTCCTTGCCGAGATACACCAGGAGATTCCCCCAGGCACGACCGCGGACGAGACCGAAAGGATCGCGGCGTTTGCCGCATTGCAGCAGGAGCTTCATCGGCCTCTGACTGAACGGTTTGACTTCGCGCCGGGTGAGTGTCTGCACATATCGGCACTGGGTGTTTCGCCGGGATATCAGGGGCGCGGCCTGGCCACCAGACTGCTGGCCGCCGCTGTTGAAAGGGCGCGGGATCTGGGCTTCCGGTATGCCACGGCCGAATGCACAAGCCCCGCTTCCCGCAGATGCCACGAAAAATGCGGCTTCGCGAGCATGCATCGGGTCTGGCCCTGCGAGTTCAACTTCCAGTGCAAGCGGCCGTTCGCCGACATCAAGGACGATTGCAATCTCATGTTCAGGGAACTGCCCTGAGCTTAGTGTTTAGGACGGGCGAGCCGACATGGCTGTAACAAGTGTTGGCCAATAGGCGACCGTATCTTCGCTGAATGGAGGTGTGCAGTGAGTAGGGTGGGCAACTTGTTGCCCACGTGACAGTTACAGTGTCGCGCAACGCGGACATTGCGGCTTGTGGCGTGTCGGGAGCTACGCACCGCGGCCGGGGATGTTGCCGGGGTGGGCGCGCCGCGATCGGCCGTGGAATAACGCTTGACTCCGACTCCGGCCGTGTGTAACGCTGGCGTATCGTTCAACACGATCCGATCCGGGGCAAGTATGGGCGAAGGGCATTACAGGCCGATGCGCCTCCCAGACACGGCCGGGACAGGTACGCAGACATGAGATACGCGATGGCGGCTTTTCGTCAACACGTCGGCAAGAGGCATACAACGCCTCTTGCCGGCCCAACTCGCTATAAGTTCATGCATAATTTGAGCTAAGGATACTGGCAATGCTAAAACACTTGTTGTTCGCGGCAGCGGGTGTGTTATTCGTCCTCGTGGTGGTGTACTGTGTGCACCTTGCAGTATTGCTGTACCCTATCCTTACGGCCGACGCCCCTGAAATGGCGATGGGGACATTAGGCCAAGATGAAGTGGAGTTGTTCGAGAAGACCCTTGGACTTAGCATACCCGATGGCACTGAACGCATCTGGGTTGTATTGGATGTCGGTAATCACAGTACTTTTGTGAACGTCCGGCTTGACGTGCCTGCGGAGCAGTTGGGCGAGGTGAAGAGTTCGCAGGTTCTACGTGGCGGTGAGGTCTGGGACGGGACGCTTCCACTTGGCCTGCCTGAGATTCTCGAAGCACAATGGTGGCAGATAGATATGCCGCCGGACGAGGATGAGCAACGCCTGTATTTGCGGCTTCCGAAATCGAACAGTGCCTGTATTGCCACAAGAGATGACATGTCCTCGGTGTACCTCCAATACGCAGTTGACACTGACACTGTTCCAGAGGAGTTAGCAGAGTTCATGGAGGCGCACCCGATCGAGATCAGGAGTCTGTTCCCGCTCCGATCCCGGATGTTCGGTGGTTGCTGGGAACGCCCAAGTGAGTGAGTAGTTAGGGCGAGCAACTGTGTTGCTCGCACAACGGATAGTGGCGGCATGTCACTGTAAAGGTTCAGTCGGAATTGGACATCCGGCCCGGCTCGGTTAGATAGTACGGCCAACCGAGAAGGAGATGTCCATGAGTGACCAGCAGAAGCGCGTTCGACGGCGATTCACCGCCCAGC
>PUND01000012.1 GCA_003551645.1 Phycisphaerae bacterium
CGTCGCGGGCCTCCTCGAACAGGCCCAGATACCTGCGCCCCACTTCGGGCCAGACCATGCTTCGGCAAAAGTTGTAGGCCTTCTTGCGGATGGCATGCCTGCGGGTCTCGTTGTCCAGCAGCTCGATGACGGCGTCGGCCATCGCGTCGGGATCGCGGAAGCCAACCAGCACGCCCCGGTCGTCAGAGAGCATCTCCTCGGCGTACCAGTACGGTGTGGATACCACCGCCTTGCCGGCGCCCAGCGCGTACGCCAGCGTGCCGGAGGTGATCTGCTCGGCGTTCAGATAGGGGGTGACGTACACGTCGGCCGCCCCCAGGTACTCGCAAAGCTCCTTGATCTCCACGAACCGGTTCCGGAATATCACATGGTCGCTAAGGCCCAGCTCGCCGACCCGCCGCTGCAAGCTGTTGCGGTATGCCTCGCCGCTTTCCCGCCTTATCTGCGGATGCGTGGCGCCGAGGACTATGTAAACCACTTCGGGGTGCTTCTCGACGATACGCGGGAGCGCATCTATCGCGTATTCGATGCCTTTGCCGGGGCTGAGCAGCCCGAAGGTCAGCAGTACCTTTTTGCCCTCAACGCCGAACTGGTCCTTGTAGTAGCTGGGGTCGATGAACGGCATGTCCGGGATGCCGTGCGGGATCATCGTGACCTGCTCGGCCGGGACGGAATAGCCGTCGGACAGAAGCCCGCGAGCAGTCTCGGACATCACCACCAGACGGTCGCTGAGCCGCGCTATCTCCTCCATGACCATCCGCTGTCTGTCGGACGGGTTCTTCAGGATGGTGTGCAGCGTCGTGACTATGGGCCTTCGAAGCAGCTTCAGCAAGCTCAGCAGGTGCGAACCCTCGATGCCGCCGTAGATCCCGTATTCGTGCTGGACGCAGACCGTCGAGACCTGGTGGATGTTCAAGAACTCCGCCGCCAGTCGATAATCCGCCTGCACCGCCTGGCGGACCTCGAAGCGAACCCGGTGAGGGTAGGGGTAGCCCTCGGGGACATCGTTCATGGCCACCACGAAAACATCCTGCTGGTCGTCGGCTTCGCCGGCTACGGATTCGCATAAATTCGCGGTGAAGGTCGCGATTCCACATTGCCTGGGGATGTAGTCTCCGACGAACGCCACCGCCGGCATGTCGGCGAGGCGTCGTCTTCCGTGAAGCGTTGACTGCGTATTATGTGTCGCGTCTTCCGACATCTTCGTTTTTCCTCCCGTCACTGCGCGTAAGCAGAGGCCTTACTGAACACCCTAAAATAAGACACAATGTTTGTTGGGGGAATTATAGCGGAGGAGAGGCGATATTGCGCTGAGAGTTTGCCCGCGCATCAGGAATGGGCGGGCTTTTTTGTGGCGGAAGCGGATTCGGTCGATGTACGCGCGGTCTTGGCGCGGCGACCAACGTGTAAGCTTCGCGACCCGGGCGGCATACGGATCGCGCCGCGACCGTCCGTCCGGCAGAGTCGTCCGGGTGCTTAATCCGCGGCGAAGCGGCTATCGGTCGGCGAGCATGGCCCGCAACGCCTCACGCATCGACTCACGCGCGAACTGCTGGTCCTCTTCGCTGCTGTCGGGGTCCTCGAGCACACGGGCGGCCTCCATCATCTGGCGGAGCCGCTGCCGGGAGGCCGACCTGTCCGGGCCTCCGTGAGGTGTGTGAGGCGACCGGGCATGCGAGCGGGACGTCCGGGGATGGGCGGCTTCAGCGCGCATCGATTGCCCAAGCTTTGGCATCAACGACGGCAAGACTTTCATCTGTTTTGCCCCTGCTGCTGTGAAGGCGCGAGCGGAATCGCGGGTAACATAATGATTCGCACGAGGCGGCCGGCGAGTCAACAGAAAATCAACAATTTTTTACAACAACGCAAGCCGCTGTGCAAAAGCGCCTTATATCGATATGCGCCCCTGTTGGCAAACAAAAATCGCCGGAGAAGGCAGATTGCCTGCTCCGGCGCATATTACCTGGCTTTACGGTCTTGGGCAATCACTCAGCCGCGCGGGGCGACGACTCCCGCCGCTGTGGCTGGTACTGTCCTTCGGGCACGAGAGGCGGCAGCTTGTCGCTTTTGGCCTTCCACTCAGCGGCCACCTTGTCCACATATTCCGCTATTTCGCCGTCGATGTAGCCCGGGGCCATGTTCTTGCCCGGCTCGCATCCGCCCCGCCGGAACACCCTGCGGAAGGCCTCCGGGTGGTCTATCAGCAGGCAGGGGCGCTTTCGATCGGTGATTTTGGCCTGTTCGTCGCGGAAGCCGCGGAAAGTCGGGTGGTTCTGGACCAGATCGTCCAGGGAATCGTACTCGCTTGTGCCGTCGATAATATTGAAGATATTTTCGCACGCGACCGGGGCGAACACGCATGGACTGATGTTTCCGTCGGCGTATATATGGAAATAATACCTGCCGCCGGCGATGCAGCCGCCCACGAAAGGTCCGTCGTTCCAGAAATCGCCCATGAATATCGGCCTGTTCTCCCGGCGCCACCGGTTGATGGTCTCGCGCAGCATCGCCCGCTGGTCGGCGTTGACCATAAGATCCAGCCGTGGCGACCGGCCGATGGGCTGCATTAGGAAGAACCAGCCGAACAGGTCGCCCTCCTCTATGCGGAGGTCGATGAAGTCGTCGGTGCAGATATCCTCGGCGTTCTCGCTGGTGACGGTCGCCGAGAAGCCGCACATCACGCCGTGTTCGGCCAGGTGCCGCCTCGCCTGCCGGTTCTGCTCGTAGATTCCGCTTCCCCGGCGGGCATCGGTCTGGTGTTCGTCGCCCTCGACGCTGATGGCGGGGAAGACGTTGCCCACGCGCGCGAGCCGCTCGGCGGTCGGTTCGTCTATGAGCGTGCCGTTGGTGTAGACCAGGAATCCCCGGTTTGGGAACCTTTCGGCCAGGCGGGTGAGCGTCCGGTCGGCTCGTTCCCGCATGAACGGTTCGCCGCCGGATATCGTCACCAGCGTGACTCCCATATCGACCACCTGGTCGATAATCCGGACCATCTGTTCGTACGGGATGTGCGTGCCTTCGCGTGTGCTCTTGGCGTAACAACCGGGGCAGTTGAGGTTGCAGCGGTCGGTCGGCTCGATGACCACCGTGCAGGGCGTGGCCCGGCCCTGCTGCTGGATGTCGGTGCGGCGGCGCATGTCCTCAATCCAGGTGCCGATGAACCGCAGTATCGCCCGCGCCGCGGCCGGGCGCTCGCTTACCAGCCGATTCAGAAACTCCTGCAGATGTCTGCCCAGCCAGCGGTCATGGGCCAGCAGCTCGGTGTCGGTTTCAAGCTCGTCGTAGTTGCCTTCCAGCCGGCGGGTGAGGCGGTCTATGAACACGTCCCGAAGGACCGGCACCTGTATTGCCAGGTCCGCGCCCTTGAGTGCGGTTCTCATCGCCAGGTTTGACCAGCTTTGTCGAAGTGCGTTGAAATCAAATGAAACCATGGTTCGACTCCCTGCATTCTGAGGTCAGCGAGTTCGTCATTTTCGTTCGAGTCAGCTCCAGAAAGTGCCGTGTCTCTTCCCGCCACTCGGACAATGTCCGCCGCGCGATGCCGAGATGGTTCCATAGCAGCGACAACTTGTCCCGCAGGGGAATGGTTCCTTCCACCATTGCCCGGAGGCGACGGTGATTCAGTCCCCAGCGGTAGAATCGTTGATGGGCCTCCAGTATTGTCCTCTGGACCTGCTCGATACCCAGCCGTCCATGATTATACACGCAATGTGTGCCGTCGTAGTAGTCCCAATCCTGGGGATAGTCGTTGAAAAGCAGGTGCGGGCGCATCTGGTCCATCAGCGGAGTGCCAGGGGCGGGCGTCAGGATGCTTATCTGCATGCTCTCAAGCGAATTGCGAATTGCGAAGTCCACGATCTTGTCGGCCGTCCGCGCGGTGTGTTCCGGTCCGAGGACAAACATGCCGTGGATCCAGAAGCCGCTGTCGTGCAGAATCCGCGTGTCCTCGGCGAGCCGCTGCTCGAGGCGACGGTCGCCGCGATAGCCCTTGCGCCACTGCCGTGCGGTTTCTTCGTCGATGGTCTCATAGCCGACATAGAGCACATCGCCGCCGCCGCGGCGGAGCGCGCGGAGCAGGTCCTCATCTCGCCGGCGGCGGGACCTGTCGGCCCAGTGGAAGTCCACCCTTGCCTGGGCATTGAAACGGAACTTCAGCGGGGATATTCGCTCCAGCAGGTCTTTTGTCCAGGCACGGTCGTCGGTGAAGTTGTCGTCGTAAAAGAAGAACCGCCGGAAGCCCTGCGACGCGTAGTGCATAAGGTCGCTGTAAACCTTGCCCACCGACTGTCGGCGGACCTTGCGCCCGAACATACGCGTCACGGAGCAATATGTGCACCCGTGGGGGCATCCGCGGGAGGTCATGGCCGGCAGCTCGTACAACTCCCGCCTCCGGCAGCGAGCCATGAGCTTCTCGAAGTCATTCATCAGGAAATGGTTTATCGGCGGCAGCGCGTCGAGGTTCTTTGGCGGCTCGGCGTTTATGATTCCGCCGGTGATCTCTCCGCGGGCGATATCCTCGATGACGTTCTCGCCCTCGCCGCGGACCACGATGTCGGCGTGGCCGGCCGCCTCTTCGGGCAGGAACGTCGCGTGCACGCCTCCAATGGCTATCGTCGCGCCGGGCGCTTCGCGGCGGACGGCGTCGGCCAGCTCGTAGCCCCGCATCGCCGTGGAGGTCATTATGCTTATGCCCACCACATCCGCCGAGCAGATGTCGGCCAACGCCTGGGAGTTCTCAAGCAACGGACCGGAGATGTTCTCGTTATAGACTGCCACGTCGTAGCCGTGCCGGTCCAGTATGCTCGCCAGCGTGATCGGCCCCAGCAGAGGCCAGCGGGTTATCCAGGCGTTGAACGGCCTTCTGGGCCTGCTTCCCGGTTCGATGAATCGAATCTTCCTGTTGCGGATCATTGGGCTACCTTTATTGTTCCTCGCGGCGCCACGGTCCGGCTTCACCGCCCCTGTGTTCAACCTGTAGGCGGGTGACCGCCTTGTCGTCGGGGGTGCCGCTTACCGACCTTGACAGATTCCACTAAGCGCCATTGTCAGCATTATATGACAGGCGGGGCAAGGAGTAAGGAAAAAGAGACCGGCGAATCAGCGATCAGCGAAGCAGCGCACTTCCTGCCGGCGACTCTCTGCTCTGTGCCGCCGGGCCTGGCGGCCCTCAGCCGGTGTCCCGCTGCCTGTCGGCATACAACTCCCGCAGCTTCTCCACTGTCAACTCCCGCACCGAGGAAACATGCAGTTCCGCCCCGGCCGCCTGCGGGCCTACCCCCACGGCCGGCATGCCGGCGTTGTGTATCGCCTCGAGGCCGCTTGCGGCGTCCTCGACTCCCACACACGCCCAGGGCAGCACGCGCATCCGCTGAGCGGCCAGTATCATACCCTCGGGGTCCGGCTTGCCCCGGCGGACGTTGTTGCCGTCGGAGACCGCGTCCAGGTGTTCGCCCAGCCCGGTGCGCTGCAGCACCAGCGGGGTGTTTCTGCTGGCAGAGGCCACGGCCGTTCGTATCCCCTCATCCCGCAGGGCCTTCAGTAGCTCCACCGCCCCGGCAAGCAAATCGTGCTCGGTCATAGCCGCAACCAGCTCGCGGTAGCGGGCGTTCTTGCGGGCGCACTGTTCGGCAAGCTCCGGCTCAGGGGCAGAGGGGCGGCTGTTGTGCCGGTAGATAATCCGCAAGCTCTCATCGCGGGAAACGCCTCGGAGTTGGTGGTTGACCTCTTCATCGAAGTCGAGTCCAAGCTCCTCGGCAAGCTCCTTCCAGGCCGTGTAATGCATACGGTCGGTACTGACCAGCACACCATCGAGGTCGAATATGACGCCCTCAAGCCCCTGTTCGCGCCACCGGCGCCGGCAGGGGAAGCTGTGCATCCGGCCGGGCGCTATCTCGGCCGGGTTGTCACCGAGCGTCAGGGATACCGGCTCATCGCCGAGGTTGCTGACCCCGCATTGCTCGGTGCCGACGGAGACCTCCACCAGTCGGCCCTGATAGCGGAACCGATACCGCAGAGAATTCCACCACGGCGGCAATGCCGGCGAGATGCGCACGCCGCCGGGGAGCACTTCCAGCCCGCCGAAGCCCTGAACTACCGCCGTCCAGTAGCCGCCTTCGCCGGCGCCGTGGATGCCGTCGCGGGCGCCTTCGCCGGTGGCGTACAAATCGACCTCCTCGGCCAGCCGCAGGAACCGGCGGGCATCCCGCGTCAGACCAAGGCGTGCCGCCGCCAGCGCGTGCGTGGCGTGGCTCAGCGATGAATAGTGCATGCACAGCGGCGCGTATTCCCGCCAGCAGCGGGCGAGTTCTTCTTCGGAAAGCTCATCCGGCAGCGCCTGGTTTATCAGCAGCGTGTCGGCCTGCTTGGATGTCTTGTCGATCCGTCCCCATCGGCCTTGGTTTATGACGGTGTCGGGTTCGGGCGCCTCGGCGAAGCCCTCGAATTGCGCCAATGTCCCGTCCGGCAGCCGAGGCACGTGCAGGTTCTCGGCTACCCGGCGCCATCGCGGCAACGCCGCCCGCCCGGCGCCGCAGCGGGACAGCACGCCCTCGACGACGGGGCCGCTGTCGGCCGAGAGGCGGCCGATTCCCTCTATCGCCTCCAGGATGAGCCGCCGCGCCAGGATGTTGGTGTATGCGTTGTCGTCAACGTGCGGCGAGAACTCATCCGGTCCACAGACGTCGCGGATGTGGAACCCGCCTTCGGCATCCGGGCCTTCCGCCTGCGAGACGAAGAACCGGCATATCTCCAGCACCACCTCCAGCCCGGCCGGGAGCATAAGCGTGTCGTCGCCGGTAAGTCGCCAATGGCGCAGTATCCCCAGCGCGACGGCCAGATTCACGTGCCTTTGCAGGTAGCCGATATCGTCGGTGGTAAACGCCGGGTTTTCCACGTCACCGGTGGCGAACGAGCACCAGGGGTAGCACGCTCCGCCAAGCCCGTCCTGTCGCGCGAGTATCCGCGCGGGGCGCAGCCGTCGGGCGCGGTAGCGGATGTGGTTTGCTCCCAGGTGCGGCGCCGTCGCCGACAGCAGCGGGAGCTGGAACATGTCCATGTCCCAGAAAACTCCGCCGCGGTGGAAATCGCCGGTCAGGTTTCTGGCGCCTATGCTGGATGCGCCGTTGTCGGCCGGAGCGGCGATGCGCGTGGACCAGCACGCGAACCGCACCGCGAGCTGCGAGCGGTCGTCGCCGCCGATCTCCACATCGGCCGTTTGCCAGAATCGTTCCATTGCCTCGACGTGTTCCCCCAGAAGCTCCTCGAACGCCTTCGGGCGGATGTCCTCCAGCAGCCGTTCGCCGTCGTCAACCGCCGACTCGACGCCCTCCAGGTCGCCGGTGACGATACAGAGCTTTTCGAAGGTAAGCTCTTCACCGACCCGTTCGGGGGTAATATGGAGCCGTAGCGAGGTCCGGCCGTCTTCGATTACCGGGTCGAAAGAGACGTCGGCCCCGGCGGACTGGCGGCACGTGGCGTGAACCGTCGACCGCAGATCCGTCTGAGGCGACTCTATCACCGCTATCAGCAGGTCTCCGCCGGCCTCCAGCCGTTCGATTCGAGTCAGGCGGAGAAAATCGCCCTCGATATTAGGCAGCGACTCGCCCTTGTAGTATTTCGCGCGGTGGCTTCTTACATCGGCATCCAGCCCAAGCTCCAAGTCCACCGGGCCGACCGAGCGTTCCAGCTTTACACGCAGTCGCTGGCATGCGACGTTCGCGGCCGCCAGTGACACGAAGCGGTCGGCGACAACTCGAACTCGCGACCCGCCGGATTCGAAGACCGCCTCGCGTCTGAGTACGCCCCCGGCGAGGTCGAGCCGCCTGCTGTCTGTGGCGCATTCCATCGGCCCCCCGGCCGCCAGTAGCCGCGCCGCCGGCCAGTACACGCCCTGCATAAGGTAAGGCAGCCCAAACGGACCGCGGGTCCACAGGCCTGAAAGGTAAACGCCCCGCCAGTCGTCGGCTCCGGCCTCGAAGGGCGTACCGCGGGTGCACAGCCGACCGTTGCCGACGCTGAACAGAACGTTGCGATGGTCGGCGTCCTCGCCGGGCAGGTCGCGCTCGTCCACAATCCAGCTCAAACCGCTCTCCTTTGGCCTTGGTGTCCTGGCGGCCAATTGTACACGCGGGCCGGGCGAGTGAAAGCCGGCGGCCAAGCGTGTGAAAAGCCGGCCATGCACTTCGGGTAGCCCTTGCGCCGGCTCAGGAATCCGAAACGCGTCGCATCAGGGGACTGGAGCGCTCGCGAGCGGCGGCCCGGGCGGCTACGTAACAAACAACTGCCGGCTCGCGAAGTGCGGATCGGTGGTCAGGTTCATGCCCAGCCGCCGCAGGCCGGTCTCATCGCCCGGGGTGGGGATGTGCGTCATATGGGCCTCACAGCCACGAAGGGCCTTCAGTTGCTCCATGGCCAGCCGGGCCGACGGATTGGCGGTGGAGCTTATGCCAAGCGCAATGAGCGTTTCTTCCAGGTCCAAGCTGACGCCCCTGCCGTTGAGGATGTCCTGCTTCAGCTCGCCGACCGCCTCGATCACGTTGGGTGCTATCAGGTGCAGGTGCGGCGGCAGTCCCGCCAGGTGCTTTGCGGCGTTGAGAATCAGGGCCGAGGCCGCGTGCATCAGAGGCGAATTGCCCCCTGTGACGATTGTTCCGTCGGGCAGTTCCACGGACGCTCCGCAGAACACGCCCTCGTTGCCTTTCTTGTGCTCGCGCGCCTCCCTGGCCGCCGCGCGTGCCGGGGCTACCACGCGGCGGTCGTCTTCACCGACGCCGAGCGCCTTCATCAGTTGCTCGACTCGATCGACTGTGGCCTCCTCGCCGACGCCCATGAGGTGCTCGCAACGATAGCGAAAGGCCCGGCGGATGACCTCCTGACAGGCGGCGGCGCGGACGACCTCATCGTCCAAGATGGCCGTTCCGACGCGGTTGACGCCCATGTCTGTCGGTGACAGGTAGGGCGATTCCGCCCGGCTGATGCGCTCCAGGATCGCCTTGAGCACCGGAAAGCTCTCGACGTCCCGGTTGTAGTTGACCGTTCGGCGGTCGTACGCCTCGAGGTGGAACGGGTCTATCACGTTCACGTCGTGGAGGTCGGCGGTGGCGGCCTCGTAGGCGATATTCGCGGGATGCTTAAGCGGCAGGTCCCATATGGGGAACGTCTCGAATTTCGCGTAGCCGCCGGCCCGGCCGTGAAGGGCGTCGTGATACAGTTGGCTCAGGCACGTCGCCAGCTTGCCGCTGCCGGGACCCGGGCCGGTTACCACAACCAGCGGCTTGTCGGTCTGAATATGTTCGTTGGCGCCGTAGCCGGCGTCACTGACTATGCGGTCCACGTTCGACGGATAGCCGTGAATAGGCGGATGAGTGACAACGCGCACGCCGCGGCGCCGGAGTACCTGGCCGAAGGTCCTGGCGGCCGGCTCACCGTCGTAGCGCGTGATGACAACGGCCGAGGGTTCCAGACCCCACTGGCGGAGGTCGTCGATCATCTTCAGAGCGTCGGAGTCGTAGGTGATGCCGAAGTCCGCGCGGATTTTGCGCCGCTCAATGGCGGCGGCGCCGATGCACAGGATTATCTCCGCGGTGTCCCGCAGCCGGCGCAGAAGCCGCATCTTGACGTTGGGATCGTAGCCGGGCAGGACGCGCGAGGCGTGGTAGTCGAACAGCAGCTTGCCGCCGAACTCCAGATAGAGCTTGTCGCCGAACCGCTCGACCCGCTCCAGGATGGCCCGGCTCTGCTCGGTAAGATACTTTTCGTTGTCGAACCCCGGCCGGCGAAGACCGGCGGCGGCTTCCGATTCGGCTCGTGCCAGGGCGTCCATGACGTTGCGGCTCCTTCGCGGCGAAAGCTTTCCGAGCGGCATTCTAACGACCGGCGTTGAGCTTGCAACTACGCGCCCTCGCCGGTTGCGGTCGGACAGCGGAGAAAACGTCCTAAACCAACATTTTCACGAAGATGCCGTTTTTTCCTGAATAAGCCGGACTAGCGGCCGATCATGCTGGGGTGAGTGTGGAGGACTCGGTCATTGTCCAGAAAGGATATTGGCATGGGTTGCGCTCAGTCCGCCAGCCGTTTCATCGTGTGTCCGAATCGCTCGTGTACCATATCCAGGGCTTGCTCGAACTTTTCCTGTTCTTCGGGGTTTCGTATGGGGGTAAGCACCAGGCAACGCCCGTCGGTGTTCAGCTCCAGCGGCGTATCCGGGGTTATGCCCAGCAGTTCCATGATGGGCTTGTCGATTACCAGCGCGTAGCTGTTGCCGTGTTTTGTGAGCTTCTTGGTCATGGTTTCGGCTCCTCGGTACCATCATAGTATATACGAAGTACTTACGACAGGGCAGGCGTGATTTGCCCTCCGCGCGGCTTCCCCAGGCCGACCTGGCCGCAAAAAATCGCCAAAAAATCGGTTGAGAACCGCGCGGCGTGCATAGAATAGAAGCGGCCGAAAACGGGCCTTGTCCTACATAGACCCGTCTGGTCCCGGAAACGGTCAGGCGGGCTGAAGACTGCCGCAAATCCGACGGACGCTCAAAGAAACGTCCACAGCTTTGCGGCAGAGCAGGGCAAGGCCCAGTTTTTTGCGCGCGACAGGGGTACACGGCTTGGGGCTGCGGCGTGGGCTTCATGGGCCCCGGAGACGCCGCTTGCCTCGCCCTTGGTCGAACGGGCAACCCCGACGCGGAAGGGTTGCATTAGTGGTGACTTGCCGAAGCTGCGGACCGCACTTAGTTGGCGAACAGTCAGCCCAGGTCGCCAATCCACATCACATACTCGGCCAGTGGCGTCCCGGCCAGGGCGTTTGCGAGGCGTTTGTCGGCTGTGACCATGGGACAGTCCAGCCGGACTGCCAGGGCGATGTAGAGGCAGTCGTACACGGTCCGGCCGGTTCGCACAGCCAACTCAAGCGCCGTTGCTGCCATCTCCCGTGACGACGCCCATAGCAGCGGAAGGTTCAGGAAATCATCCAACAGGCCGGCGGCTTCGTCCGCATCTATCTCGCCTTGGCGCCGGCGCTTCCATATTACGTTGGCCAGTTCCGCGGCGATAAGCTCCGGTGCGTGCAAGTCGGCCCCGGAAGTCAGCAGCGACCTGGCCGCCGCGGCGTGGCGCTCGCGAAAGAAAGCCACGGCTGCCGTGGAGGCGTCCAGGACGCACCGCTTCATCGCTCGCGGTCCTCGCGGATGGACCTGACGCTTCCGAAGAACCTGCGGCCTTTGAATCGCCTGTCCCAGCGGTCCAGCATCTCGGCGACCCGCCGCGAATCCGCGCCCGCGGCCTGTTCCAGCAGCATCTTCGCTTCGCCCTGCAGCGAACGGCCGTGCCATCGGGCACGCTGCTTCAGCCGCTCAAGTGTCTGTTTGTCCAGTCCTCTGACCAGTATGTCGGGCATAACGCACCTCCGACAGGGAATCACCCTGACGCTATCATAATGATATCGGACAAGACAGTCTTGTACAACAGGAACTTCCACAGGGGGTCTTTGATTCCGCCCCATCCGCTCTGTTCAGGACCTTGCGGACAGGGTCAACAGGCGGCAGGAAGTTCCTCAATTGCCTGCGCGATGTGTTCGAGATACGGGCTGTCTTCCTTCACAGCGGCACCGCCTCAGAGAGTATTCGCGCGCGAAGGGCGGGGTGCATCGCCTCGTCCTCGACCACGTCCACCTTGCAGCCGAGCAGGTCTTCCAGATCGTGCATAAGGGAGGTCTGGTCCAGCAGGGAACGGTCTTCGTCCAGATGCACCAGCAGGTCCACGTCGCTTTCAGCGCCCTGTCGGCCGTGAACTACCGATCCGAACAGTCGCAGGTTATCAGCCCCGTGCCTGGCCGCCACCCGGCGAATCTCCTCTCGCCGGGCCAGGATGTCATTCATCGAAACCACGGCATCCGCTCCCTTATGGCTCCAATTCAATGCTACGAAGTTCCGGCTCGGCCGTCCAGCCTTGCCGAAGGCCGGTCGCCGGCCTGCCGGGTCGGTTTGCCGTCCGTTGCCCTTGGCCAAGCTGTTGCCCCGGCCCGGCCGGCGCGTACAATCATTTTGCGAGAAAACCCTTTGGCAGAGGAGACCCACAATGTCTGATGACTATTTCCCGGATGTCGAGCAGATCCTTTACGAAGGCCCGGACTCGGGCAATCCACTGGCGTTCAAGCACTACAACCCCATCGAGCAGGTCGAAGGCAAGCCCATGGCCGAGCACCTGCGGTTCTCGGTGGCCTACTGGCACAGCTTCTGCAACGGCGGCGCCGACCCCTTCGGCTCCGAGACCCGTCAGATGCCCTGGATTTCCGGAAGTCCGATGGACCAGGCGCGCAACAAGGTCAATGCCTGCTTCGAATTCTGCCGCAAGCTCGGCGTGAGCTTCTACTGCTTCCACGACCGTGACGTCGCCCCCGAAGGCGACTCGCTCAAAGAGACCAACAAGAACCTCGACAAGATCGTCGAGATGCTCGCCGAGCGGCAGGAACAGACCGGCATCCGTCCGCTCTGGGGCACGGCGTGTCTGTTCAGCCATCCTCGGTTCATGCACGGGGCGGCCACCAGTTGCAACGCGGACGTCTTCGCCTACGCCGCGGCCCAGGTCGCCAAGGCAATCGAGGTCACGCACACCCTCGGCGGGCAGGGCTATGTGTTCTGGGGCGGCAGAGAGGGCTACAAGAGCTTGCTCAACACCGACATGGCCCGCGAGCTTGACCACCTGGCGAAGTTCCTCCATATGGCCGTCGAGCACAAGCATAAGATCGGCTTCAAGGGGCAGCTCTACATCGAGCCGAAGCCCAAGGAGCCGACAAAGCACCAGTACGACTTCGACGCGGCCGCCTGCCACGCATTCCTGCAGAAGTACGATCTGGACGGCGAGCTGAAGCTCAACGTCGAGGCCAACCACGCCACGCTCGCAGGGCACGACTTCCACCACGAGCTTACCTACGCGGCCGCCAACGACATGCTCGGCTCGGTGGACGCCAACCGCGGCGACCTGCTGCTCGGTTGGGACACCGACCAGTTTCCCACCAACCTCTACGACACCACCCTGGCGATGATGAGCATACTCTCGGCCGGCGGGTTCAGCACCGGGGGGCTGAACTTCGACGCGCACGTGACTCGCGAGAGCATAGACCCGGTGGACCTGTTCCACGCCCACATCGGCGGTATGGACGCCTTCGCCCGCGGGCTGAAGATCGCCTCGGCGATGCGAGCCGACGGCGTGCTTAGCGACTTCGTCAAGCAGCGCTACGTGAGCTGGGACACCGGCGTCGGCGCCGACATCGAGGCGGGCAAGGTCGGCTTCGAAGAGCTTAGCAGGTACATGCTCGATAAGGGCGAGCCGGAGCCGAACGCCTCCGGGCGGGTAGAGATGCTGGAGAACGCCATCAACGAGTACATTCGTTGAGCGGCGTGTAACGCGGCGAATGTCCCAAGACGATCAACGGCACATGCGGCGTGCGCTGGAGCTTGCCCGGCGGGGCGTGGGTGCCGTCGAGCCGAACCCGCCGGTGGGCGCTGTGCTTGTCCACGGTGGCGAGGAGGTCGGTTCGGGCTATCATCGTCGCTTCGGCGGCCCGCACGCGGAGGTAGAGGCTTTGCGAGCGGCCGAACAGGCCGGCCTGGACATCCGCGGGGCCACGCTGTATGTGACGCTGGAGCCGTGTGGCCACCAGGGCAAGACGCCCCCGTGCACCGATGCGATTGTCGCCTCCGGTATCAGCCGCGTCGTAACGGCGATTGAAGACCCCGATCCGAACGTTGCCGGCCGGGGCGTGGAGGCGCTGCGGGCCGCGGGCGTAACGGTCAGCGTCGGGCTTTGTCGCGAAGAGGCGATGGAACTGCTCGCGCCCTACGTCAAGACCCGCACCACCGGCAGGTCCTGGGTGATATGCAAATGGGCCCAGACCGCGGACGGGTACCTGGCCGTACCGGACGGGCGCTGGGTCTCAGGGCCGGCGTCGCGTGCGGAGGTGCATCGGCTGCGGGGAATATGCGACGGGGTACTGGTGGGTCTTGGGACAGTCGTTGCCGACGACCCGCTGCTGACCAATCGCAGCGGCCGGGGACGAAAACCCGCTCGGGTGGTGCTGGACGCGGAGCTTGAGATACCACCGACCTGCCGGCTGGTACGGACGGCCGGCGAGTCGCCGGTGATAGTGGTTGCCTGCCAGAGAGCCACCGAGTCGCGGCCGGAAAAGGCCGAAGCGCTGGCCGAGGCGGGTGTCGAGGTGCTCACACTTCCGGGCGACGACAGGGTCGAGCCGGAGCCGCTGCTGGATGAGCTTGGCCGCAGACGCTGGACCCGGCTGCTAATCGAGGGCGGCGTTGAGGTGTTGGAGAGCTTCTGCTCGCGCGGGCTTGCCGACGAGGTTATCGTGTTTGTCTCGCCCCGGCGGCTCGAAGAGGACGGGCGGGGCCGACCGAAGTACGACATAGCCGAGGTGCGGGTGGCTTACAAGCTCCGCCCGCACACGCGGCGAGAATTCGGCAGCGACACCATGCTCACGTTCCGCCGCGAGCTGTAGGGCTGCGGTACAGGGAAGCGGGCCGTGTTCGCCGTATGCTCGCGGGCTGTCGAAGGCGGCATCAAAGCAGCGGCACTCCATGGCTGTCCGGGCCGCTTGCCGACGGGGTTTCTTGGCGAGTATGGCGGGTTTATTCCGCCGGTTGGTCTTCGACAGGTGGCTCGTCCGGCGTCTGGTCCGGTTCTTCGAGGGGTTCCGGCTCGACAAACTGCTCTTCGAGCGTGAGCTTGCCCTGTTCGACAAGCTCGTCGCGCCTGGCTATCAGCCGCCTGGCCCGCTCTTCTGAAGACATGTTCCGCAGCTCTTCGCGCTGCTGGGGTGTGAAGCTTTCGACGACCACCTGTAGCCAGCGCTCTCGCTGGCGATACTCGCGCTTGCGTTCGGCCGACATCCTTATGAAGCGGTCGTAATGCTCGATAAGCTCCCGCTGCTTTTTGGGGTTCTCCTCGAGGAATGCCACGGCCACCCGTCGGTAATGGTCCCGCTGTTCGGGCGACAGCGACTCCCACTCCCTGCGGTTATGCCGCAGCGCCTCGGCGAGGGTGGTGCCTTCCTGTGCGGCCAGCAGTCGCTGCTTGAGCCGAAGCTGTGCGGCGATCGAGCCGGCCGGGGGGCGGCGCAGGGCGTCGGTATCGTCCCGCGCGCGGGTCGGGCCGACAAACAGTCCGCCGACAAAGACAACGGCAAGGATTGTGAAAGTAGCTTTCCGCATGGTCGCTTACGTTCCGGACGACCTCGCCCGCTCAACGCGCTCGATGGCCTCCAGCGTCTCAAAGTCGGTCAACACATCGTAGTCCTTGAAGAAGCCCAGATTCTCGACTGCGAACTCGTCGATCTGTTCTTCGGTCATATCGGCCGGGTCGATCGGCTCCGACGGCCTTTCCGGCTCGGGGCGGGCGATTTCTTCCCGCTCTGTCTCCGGGGTCGTTTCAGATACACGCAGGCCCACGCCGATGGCTAGCAGGATCGCGGCCGCGGCGGCCATAGCGCCGGCGAACACCTTCGGCCAGCTAAGCACTCGCCCTCTCGGCCTGTGATCGGCCGCGGCGATTATGCGCTCGCCCAGATCCGCCGGCGCCTCCGGAGGCGCCCAGGCGTCCAGCAGGGCGTCAAGCTCGCCAAGCTCGCGCAGGGCGTCGGCCCAGGCGGGGTCCGCCTCTACCGTGCTTCGGACTCGCTCGGCCTCGTCGGCCGAAAGCTCGCCGTCCAGGTAGGCCGAAAGGTCGTCCCGGTCATTTTGTCCAAGTCGCTCGGTCATTTCCCGTATCACCGTGCCGCCAGAAGATGGTGTCCCTTACAGGCGGTCATAATGTTCAACCCGTATTAGGTGGCAAAGATTCCCCAAAAAATAAAAAAATTGTGCTTTCCGGTTTCAGGATTGCAAATAGCGTCTTAGCTCATCCCGCAGATTTCCTCTGGCCCGGCTGAGCAAGCTCTTGACGGCCATCGTGGAGCAGTCCATCACCTCGGAGATTTCCTGGTAACTCTTGTTCTCGTATTTGTTCAGTACGATTGCTATCCGCTGGTTGTCCGGCAGAGAAGCAATCGCACGGGCCACCTGTCGGCTAAGCTCTTCGTGGTCCATATCTTCTCCCGGTGCGGCGGCTGAGGGGTCCGGAGTCTGTCGCGGGTGCTCCTGGTCCGGCCCTGCCAGATGTTCCAGAGACACTGGTGTTCCTTTCTTGCGAGACCTCAGGACGTTGAAAGACAGATTCGCGGCTATGCGGTACAGCCAGGTGCTGAACTTGGCCGTGGGCTGATACCTCTCAGCCGTGCGGAACACCCGCAGGAAGACCTCCTGTGTGAGGTCCTCGACCATGCCCGGATCGCCCAGAAACCGGTATATCAGCGCGTGGACGCGGGGTGTGTTGCGGCGGACCAGCTCGTCGAAAGCGGCGAGGTCGCCCCGCTGGAAGCGCAGCATGAGCTGCACATCCTCATCCTGTCGCGCCCAGCGTGTCTGGGCCGGCTCGGGCCTGGCCGGCCCGCGGGATGTCTTCTTCTTGCGTGCGATGGCTGCTCAGCTTGCGTTTTTCTGTTCCGACCTTGTGCGTAGCTGCCCGCAGGCGGCGTCGGCGTCCAGCCCGCGGGAGCGTCGGACCTGCACGTTCACGCCGCCGCGACGAAGGCGTGCGGCGAAGCTTTCCGCGGCCGCCGCCGACGGCCTGCGAAAATCGCCTTCCTCAGACGGATTGTAACGTATCAGGTTCACGTTGCATCGAAGCCGGTTGGCGATTCGTATCAGCCCCTCGGCGCACAGCTTGGTGTCGTTGACGTCGCGAATGAGGACGTATTCGATAGTAACCTCGCGCTTTCGGCTGCGGAAGAACGTCTGCGCGGCGGATACGATGTCCTCGATGGTGGTTCCCTTCGCCGCCGGCACGAGCCGCCTTCGCAGGGCGTCGTTCGGCGCGTGCAGTGATATCGCCAGCGTGACCGGAAGTCCCTCTTTGGCGAGCCGGCGGATTTTACCCGGCAGCCCGATCGTCGAGACGGTTATCCTTCTGGCCGACAGGCCGAACCGCTCCGGGTCGATAAGCGCCCGGACGGCGGCGACCGTGGCGTCGTAGTTGGCCAGCGGCTCCCCCATGCCCATGAACACCACGTTTGTGATCTCACGCCCGGTCGCCTGGCGGAGGTGCAGGACCTGCTGGAGTATCTCTTCGGTCCGCAGATTGCGCCGCAAGCCGTCCCTGGCCGTGGCGCAGAAAGCACAGCCCATCGCGCAGCCGACCTGAGTGGAAACACAGGCCGTCGCCCGATTGCCGGCGGGTATCAACACCGTCTCGACGCGCTCGTTGTCCGGCATCTCCAGCAGCAGCTTCGTAACGCCGTCGGGGCTGTCGGTGCGTTCGACGATGTGCGACGTGAGTATGTCCAGTCCTTCCAGCACCCCGGCCGGGAGGTTCGACATCGCCGCCGGGTCGGTAACGCCTTTACGATATACCCAGTCGGCGAGCTGTTCGGCGCGGTAGCCGGGCAGGCCCTTGTCGGTCATAGCGGCGCGCAGTTCATCGAGCGTCATTTCCAGCAGGGGTCTGTTCATGAGGAGGCCCCGGATCGCAGGAGCTTGCGAAGCTGTCCGCTTTGGCAGTATTGCTCGAATGCCTCAAGGTCCGGCAGTATCTCGTCGCTGTAGGCCCGCAGCACCCAGTTGGCCGACATCGGGCTGATTGTAACCACCGCGGCCCCGGCCTCCGAGGCAAGATACATCTCAATCGCCGTGCCCATCGACGCCGACGGCAGGTAGGCCACCAGCAGGTCGCACTCGGCCGCGCGGTCAAGCCCCTCGCGGAGCGTGCGGCGGATTTCCGGCAGCTCGTAGGTGATGCTGTTGGGGTGTCGGCTGTAGTGGCAGTAAACCCTGGCTTCCGGCAGATGACGGCGAAGCGACTCACGGACCGGCTCTCGCCAGTCCTGGCGGTGGATGGTCGGCTCGGTGAGTGAACCTTGGATGATTCCGGCGAGAAAAACTTTCATGGTGTCCTGGTCGGTGCGGCCGCGAGGCGGCCGGTTGCGGCCATTATAACCCGGATAGCCGGTTCGTGGCGATGCGTTCCGGCTCCCCGGCCGCGGGCCTGCCGACGAAAGCTTACGCCTCATCCGGGCCGCGTCGGCCTTCCGCGATCAGGTGTATCGCCATTATCGCCACGCCGACTACGAGCAACACGTCGGCGACATTGAATATCCAAGGGTAATGCCACGCGCTGAAATCCAGAAAGTCCCGCACCTGGTGGCGGATTTCGCCGGACCCGGGCACCTCGACCACGCCCAGAAGCCGGTCATACAGGTTGCCCAGGGCACCGCCGAGTATGCACCCCAGCGCCACGTGCACGCTCCGGGCGCGGGCGCCGGATGTGGCGAAGAACCCCACAATCAGGGCCACTGTAATCACAGTCGCCGTGGCCACCGCCCAGCGGGGCATGGGCAGACCGAAGACCACCCCCGGATTGGTCGAAAGCGTGAACTTCACGCCGGCGCCCACCTCATGGCGGATGCGAAGCATGTTAAGCATCATGTCCGGCTCTATGTCGTCCTCGAAGCGGGCCTCTATCTGTTCGACGTGTTCAGGTATCGCGTGGTCGTCCAGAAGGGAGTCGAAAACGGCCGCCTTGGTCAGCAGGTCCGCCGCCAGACCGCCGGCGGCAATCAGCACGAACACCGCTATCGCAGCCGGGCTGCGCATGGCCCTTTGCGTCGGCTCCGTGGTGGAGTTTGATTTGGCGCTTGTGCGGCTTTTTTGACCGGCCGGGCACAAGGCGCTCAGTCCTCATCTTCGAGGTCTTCGTCGTCGATTACGTCGGAGTCGCCTTCGGAGTCAGGCGATTCCTCATCATCTTCCTCTTCCAGCTCCTCGTCTTCTTCGAGCAGGTCGTCGTCGTGGGTGTTGTTCTGACGGCTGCGTTCCTCTTCCTCGTTCGGACGGACAAGCCCCTTCTCGACCATGCGGGCGTATTCGATGCAGTACTTCGCCCACGGTCTGGCCTCGAGTCGTGGCTTGTTGATCTGCTGGCCGGTGCCGAGGCAGATTCCGTAGGTGCCGTTCTCTATCCGCTCCAGCGCCTCATCTATCTCCTGGAGCATCGCCCGCTCGCTCTGCAGCAGCCCGAGCGTGAACTCGTGCTCGAAGTTGTCGCTGCCGACGTCCGCGGGGTGCGTAGGCATGTTCGGGGCGGCGGAGATGCCTTCTTCGGGGTTCACCCCGGCAGAGCTGGACTGCATGCCGCCCATGTCGCCGAGTATCTCCCGGCGCTTCTCAAGAAGCCGCTTGCGGAAATGCTTCAGCTCCGCCTTGCTCAGATGACTTTCGGGCTTTTTCGCCTTCCTGGCCTTTTTGGCCTTTTTGGCCTGCTTCGGCTTGGAGGCGGCCTTGCGGCTACGGGTCTGTGTGGACCGGGCAGTCTTCTTGGTCGTCTTCTTTGCGGACTTTTTTACGGATTTTTTCGCGGATTTTTTAGCCGACTTCCGGGTCGCCTTCTTCGGCGATGTCTTCCGCTTCCTGGCGCCCGACGCGGATGTCTTCTTCGTCTTCTTCCGCGAGGACTTGGCCTTGCCGGCAGTCGCCTTCTTTTTCTTGCTGGATTTCTTGGCCACCGGAGCGTCCCTTTCTCAGCCGCCGACGGACCACGGTACCCCCGGGCCGTCGCTCGCTGCGTCTCGAAACACCGGACTATAGGATTTCCGCCGTCCGGTGTCAAACAAAGGTGAGTCCGGTTTCACGTCGTCCCTCGGGATGCCCGAAGTCACGCCGTTGGGCAAATCGTCCGCCCGCCCGGGCGCGTTCCGTTCCCGCAGAGTACCCGGGCCGGACTGTGCCGCAAGGCGATGGTGTGCTATTATCCGCGACACTATGGCCGAGCAAAGGTACAGCGAGATACACGAAGGGCTGACGGTGACCGATAGGGAGCTGTTCGATCGGCTCGGCTGGTTCATAAAGGTCCGCTGGGCGCTCGGGCTGCTGGCTCTTCTGATGCTTCTTTTGAGTTGGTTCGCGCTGGGCATTCGCTTTCGCCGGGCCGGGGCCGAGCCGAGTCTTGCACCGGCTGTGGCGGTGGTGCTGGCGGTCTTCTTCTACAACGCCTGCTTTACCTTTGCGCACCGGATTGTCCGCGCCCGCGGTCTTATAAGTCACAGGTTGACGGTGTCGGTGGCGTTCGGCCAGATTCTCTGCGACATCGTCGCCATCTGTGTGCTGGCCCATCTGACCGGCGGGCTTGAGAACTGGTTTATCATACTCCTTCTGGTCCCGATGGTGGTGGCGACGGAGTTCCTGCCGCGTTCGAAGGCGCTTCTGGCCGCCGGGGCGGCGGTCGCCGGGGTGAATTTGCTGGGCTGGGGCGAGCTTGGCGGAGTGATACCGCATGTGTACGTCGTCACCGACCCGCCGCGGCCGGCCTACGAGGCCGGGCTTTATGCGGACCCGTACTACGTGCTCGAAACGACCATGGCGATTACCGTGGCCCTGCTGGCGATGACGATAATCGCCTCGACGATTACACGCCGGCTGCGTTTGCGTGAGCGGGAGCTGGAACAGGCGTATCGACACTGCCACCTGACCGATGAGGCCAAGAGCTTCTTCATGCGAAAAGCCGGCCACGAGATGCGAGGGCCTCTTGCCGCCACGCACAACATCCTAAACGCCATCATCGCCACCGGCGAAAACCTCACCGAAGAGCATCGGCGTCTCATCGGCAGGGCCACCGTCCGGCTGAACGGTTTCGCGGCGATGGTGGACGACCTGCGGCGATACTCCGGCCTGCAGTCGCCGGACGACATGCTCACCCGCAAGTTGCTGGACCTGGACGAGCTTGTCGGCGAGGTGGTCGATATGCTGGAACCGCAGTCGGCAGAGGCGGGGTTGTCGATCAGCCGCCGGTTCACGCGGGTCAGTGTAACAGCGGACCGAGATCTGCTTCGCGACGTGATACGCAATCTCATCTCCAACGCCATCCAGTACACACCCTCGGGCGGCCGGATCGATCTGTCCGTCGCCCAGGAGGCGGGCCGGGCGGTACTGCGTGTGGCGGATACTGGAATCGGTCTGAGCAAGGCAGCCATGGAACGTATCTTCGAAGACTTCTACCGGGCGCCCGAGGCGAGGAAGGCATTCCCCGAAGGCACCGGACTTGGTCTGGCGATTTGCAGGCGGATCATGGAAATGCACGGCGGCAGCATAGAGGCCCGGCCGCGGGACGACGATACAGGGGCCGTCTTCGAGGTCCGCCTGCCGGCGGCCGAGCCGGATGACGGCTGAGCCGTCAAAGCGTTAAGCAGTGAAACCGTTAAACAGTTAAGCGGTTGAGCTGTCAGCAACCCCGAAGACCCGAAGCACGAGTCGGCGGACAGGCCTGCTTCCGAGTTCCAGCTTCCAGGTTCCTTGTTCCGTGCTCCAGGTTCCGTGTTCCCGGTTCCAAGTTCCCTGTTCCCAGTTCCAGGTTCCCGGTTCCGTATTCGCAGTCCCTGCCGCTATCCCTGCTTGGTCCAGAAAGGCCCTTTGGGCTTCTTGGGGCGTTTGGAGCGGGGGGCCTTTCCGGGCATCTTGACGGTGGTTTCGTGGGCGGCCTCTTCGGCCTCCTTTTCCTTCAGGTGCTTACGGATGAAATACTGCTCGGCCACGCCCACGAACGTCGAGGTCATGATGTACAGGTTCAGACCCGAAGGCATCTGGTAGAAGATGAAGAAAAAAACCGCCGGGAACATATATTTCATCATCTTCTGCTGCTTGGCCTGTTCCGGCGACGCTGACGCCTGAGCGGCCATCTGCGGGTTGAACTTGCTCTGCAGGGCCATCGCCACGGCCATCAGTACCGGCAGCAAGCTGAACTGGTGCCAGCCCAGCCATGGGATCGCATGCTCCTGCGACCAGGTGATCAGTGCATCCGGCGCCGCCAGGTCGGTAAGCCAGAACGGCAGAAGCCCGGCGTGTCTGAGTTCCACCGAGGCGCTGAGGCCGGTGAAAAGCGCGATCCAGATGGGCATCTGCAGCAGCATCGGCAGACAGCCCAGAAACGGCGAAGCGCCGGCCTTCTTGTAGAGATTCATCATCTCGCGGTTAAGGGCTTCCTTGTCGTCGGCGTATTTTTCCTTCAGCCGCTGCATCTGCGGGCCGAGCTTCTGCATCTTGTGCATCGAGACCTGGCCCTTTCTGGTCAGCGGGTGAAGCACCAGACGCACCAGTATCACCAGCAAGATGATCGCCAGCCCGTAATTGCCCATCGTTATCCCCGACAGTCGCTGGAGCAGCCACATCATCGCCAGCGAAAGCTCAGCCCACGTGCAGCACCTTCCGAAGGTGATGGTGCTGACATAGTTCAGATCTCTGTAGATCGGCTTGTGGTAGTCGGCGCCGGAATCGACGAACATCCCGCGGCTCTTGGGGCCTGCGAACACCTTGAAGTCCAACTGCTTGGACTCCGCGTCTCCCAGAGAGATTCTCGGAACCGTCAGCGCGTTGACGAAGGTCCGTTCCCCCGGGGCTTCGTAAGCCGGCGAGATACGGTATCTCGCCGCCGGCCGTGTTCCGCCAGGGCCTTCACCCTCGGTCGGCTGCATGTACATCATCGAGCCGAAGAACTGGTTCACCGTTCCCACCCAGATGATCTGACTGTCGTCGGCGTTGCCGCGGTCGATCAGGTTGGTGTCCAGGTCGATATTCTGCAGATCGCCGTGCTGGTATAAGTTGACGTTTACGGCCTGGTCTTCGTCGGACCATCTGCCCACGGCCCCGTGGCGCATGTCGGTTCGGTAGTCTTCGCGCGGCACGCCTGTGGGGCCGTGTTGCTCAACGGTCACCTGTAAAGGCCGGCCGGAAAGGTTTTCCGCCCGCAGCGACAGCTCCAGTGAGTAGTCTTGCTTGCGGACCGTGTAGGTCTTGACCAGCCGCAGCATCGGCTCGTGTTCGGCGGGAGTCCCGTAACCGAGTGTGTACGTGAACTCCACGCTCTGGGAATCCTCGTGGTCATTATCGTTGACCTTGCGCCCCGCCCAGTTCAACTGCGACAGGTCGATGTTCGCGTCGGGCAGTTCGTCGGATTCGACGGTGAGCCGGCCAGTCTGGTACGGCAGATGTCGCACCCCTTCGTGCTCGACCGGCTCCATAAGGCGGTAACGTCCCTGGTATCGGTCGGGTTCCTCGCGTCGCCGTTGCTCATACTCATCCGGCGACCTTTCCCAGAGCTGCTTATCCTTCACGGTGGCGAAGTACCGTGATAGCTTGGCTGTGTGCAGGGCGGCGCCTTGTGGGGTCAGTTCCAGTTCTAAGTTATAGCCGGTGCGCGGGTCCTGCGAGCCGATGTGGAACGGCTCGGTTCGCGGCTCCACCTGGTGCAACCAGCCGGGCTCGGCTGGTTCCCGCGGGTCCGGTTCGGGGTCGGCCGGGTCCTCGTCCTGGACGTCCGGCTCGGGCTGGGGTGGTTCGGGCTGCTCTGGTTGTGGTGGGGTCGGCGGCTCCGCGGGCTGTTCTTCTTCCGCCGGCGGTGTGGGCTGTTCTTCCGGGCGCTCGGCGACCTGCTCGGTGTCCGCGGGCGTTTGAACCGGTCCGGGAGGTTCCTCGGCGGCGCGTCTGCGTTCCACGTCCAGGTTCATGTAGAACAGGAAAAACAGCAAACCGGCCCCCAGAACCACCAGGGCTATGGTGAGTCGTCGCTTATCCACAGGGTATCTTCCTATCGTCCTTCAAGCAGTCGGCTGCCGAGAAACTCGTCCAGCTCGGGGATCTTGCGTACCTTTTCGGCCGTGGCTTTTACGTCGTACTCCACTCGTACGAATCGCACCGCATCCTGTTCAACCAGCGCGTAGCCGGCTCGCGGGTCTCCGTCGCGGGGCTGCCCCACCGAGCCGACGTTGATAAGCGCCTTCCGCCCCGCCTCGACGGGGTAAACCTCGTCCAGTTCCTCCGGACTGTAGAAGTCCGGCGTCTGTGTGTTCACAAACACTCCGGGCATGTGGCTGTGTCCCACAAGGCACAGCCGGTTGAACCGGTCGAAAGTGGTTTGCATTTTGCCCGGGCTGGTGAAGACGTCGTCGGGGAACACGTATTCGTTCACGGGCCGGCGCGGGCTTCCGTGGACCAGGACAATTTCCCCGGTGAGTTCGTCGTCGCGCTCGATGATGTGCTTTATCTGCAGCGATCCCAGGAACTCCCATCGCCTGGAACGCTTCTGCTGGTCCGGCTCCTGTTCAAGCTGTCGCCGTGTCCAGAAGCATGCCGCCTCGGCGCCTACGTTGAAGCGGTTCGGCTCATACAGCACCGCGAAGTCGTGGTTGCCCAGAAGCGTCAAGCGAGTCCGCTCCATCAGCAGATCCAGGCACGCTCCGGGGTCCGGGCCGTAACCAAGCGCATCGCCGAGGCAGTAAATCTCCTCCGCGCCGCGCCGGTCGATGTCGTCCAGCACGGCCTGTAGTGCTTCAATGTTGGAATGAATATCACTGATGATCGCCAGCATCGACGTTCTCCTGCCGGCTCGGCGGGCCAGAGTAAAGGGTGTATGCTAGCCCCGTGCGGCGCGGTGTGTCAAACCACTTTGGCACGCCACCGTGGGCGCGGCCGGCCGCGGCCGGTAAGATACCCCCATGAACCAGACTACGGACGGCCCGATATCCGTGGCTTTAGAGACTTCCGGCGCATCCGGCTCGGTCGCCGTCGGCAGGGGCGACGAACTGCGCCGGACGGTGGAATTCCCCGCCCACAGCCGCCATGCCACGCAGCTTATCGTTCGGCTGGATGAGCTTTTGTCCGCCGAGTCGCTCAGGCCCGCGGACATAGACGAGGTGTACGTCTCGGCCGGGCCTGGCAGCTTCACCGGCCTGCGGATAGCCATCACCGTCGCACGGACGCTCGCCCAGGCCGTCGGCGGCATCAGGTGCGTGTCGGTACCGACCGCGGCGGCGGTGGCCGAGAACGTCGCCGACCGGGAGTGGGTGAACCTTGCTGTAGTCTTGCCGACTAAAAACGAGCTTTTTCACGCGACATTATTCCGCCGGAGCGAGGAAGGGCCTGAGATTATCGAGCCGGCGAGGGTCGCGACGCTGCCGGAAATCCTCGCCGATGCGCCTCGCCCTGTGCTGTTGCTCTCGCCGGGTCGGATTGAAAGCGACATTCCAGCCGATGTGACCCGCCTCGACGGCCAATCGGCGACGCCCGCGGCGGGAGGTGTCTGGCAGGCCGGCAGGCGGCTCGCCCGGCGTGGCCGATATACGGAACCGCTGCAACTGCTGCCGATTTATGTCCGCCGGCCCGAGGCCGTCCGGCTGTGGGAAAAGAGGCACGGCAAACAGGACGGCTAGACTATGGCCGGAGCCGCCGCGACGCTGTAGGATGGGGCTTAGCCGAAAGAAAGGTCCACACATGGAAACGCGGACGCAGTTTTCCGTCTATCTCATAAACAAGCCGGGCGTACTGGCGTCGGTAACAGGCGAACTGGCCAGGCAGAAAGTGAACATCATCGCCTTGGCGCTTATGGACGCCGGCGAGCACGGAGCGCTCCGGCTGGTCTGCGACGACCCCGAGGCGACCCGGAAGGTCCTCGGCAAGACCCACGACCGATGGACCGAGTGCGAGGTGGTCGTGCTGGAGCTGGACAACCGTCCCGGCGCATTCGCAAATGTCGCCAACAAGCTTTCCGACGAGCACATCAACATCACCTACGCCTACTGCTCGGCCGGTGCCCCGGGAGGGCGCACGACGGCCGTGTTCAAGGTCGCCCCGGAAGACATCAAGAAGGTCGCCAAGCTGCTCGAGGGCGGCAATGCGAAGAAATCATCCCGCCCGGTAAAGCGCAAGCCCGGCCGGTGATGCCCCCGGCGGCGCCACGACCGCGCCGGCCGTGACACACATGGGCGAGTCGCCCATGCCACGTTCTCAGAGACCGGGCCGCTGCGATGCGTCGAGCCAGCGCATACGGTCCTCGGCGAGTCGGTGATACGGGCTTGGCGGCCCGGCCAGCACCAGCCGAAAATACTCGCGGGGGTCCTTCAGTTCGGGTATCAGCGGCAGGGCGGGGGCCTCGGAGGTCCGCAGCGCGAGCATCCCAAGAAGGTAATTGGCCTCGATGGCGGCGTCCGACGGTCTGCCCTCGGCCAGCCAGATCAGCATCTCCGCCTGGCGGTATGTATCTCTAATCTGCCTGGCGACGGCGAGCTTTAGGTTGTCTCCCAAGGGGGTGTCCTCGTACTTACCGGCCAGTTTCATCAGCCGTTCCTCCTGGTCCCGGCTCAGCGGGTTGACCGAGGCGTATTCGCCCATCGCCCGGGCGGCCCGGTCGTTTCGCAGTACGTCGTTCTGCTCGATGAGCCACCTGAGTCGCTCGACGGTGATCGTCGCCTCGGCGTAGTAACGGTGGGCGGGCACGCTGGTCGGCGGCGCGAACAGTCCTTCGCCGGGATCTGTCCATTGCAGGGGTCGGCCGTCCGGGAACATCGCTCCCAGCCCGTCCGCGGCTCGGCGGAGCTGATCGTCGGCCGCGTCGGCGACGACCGTCGGCTTATCGGCGTCAACCGCCCGAATCAGCGTCAATACACCCAGACGCCACCGGGCCAGCGCCGCGTGGGGCGTCCCGGAATAGTCGGTGACCAGTCGTTGCCAGTACGGCTCCGATTCCGGCAGCGGGTGCGAGGCGGAAAATCTCACCAGTCCCGGTTCGGCGTCCAGGGCGCTTTCGTCAAGCTGCAAGCTCGCCGCCTGCGCCTTTATCCAAAGGACTTCCGGTGCGCGGTCGCTTTCGGGGTGGGCCTTCAGAAAACCCTCGCACCTCTGCCACAGAGCCATGCGCCGACGGTGAAGTTCGTCTTCCACATGGCTGCGCAGCGCGCGGTCGCTAAGCCCGACGACATCGTAGTGGCTTTTCCACTCACTCAGCGGCACGGCCGGGAGCATCGCGTCTCCGGGCACGAGTCGGTCCGCCTGCGCCGGCGGGTTCACGATCATCGCGTATGCAAGCTCGTCGGCGCCGACTCTGACGTGGAAAATGGCGATTGGCGGCACCAGCAAGGCCGCCAGAACCGGCCAGACCACGCCCGGACGAAAACCCGTAACCCTCGCCATCGCCAGCACCACCGCCGACGACACCGCCACCAGCGCCAGGGCTATGAGCATCGGTATGGTAAGCAGCCATCGCTGTACCGGAAGCACGGTGGCTTCCTCAAGCCCCACGAACGCAAGCAGCAGCATAAACGCCGCCACCGGCGCCATGCCCAGCAGAACCGCCAGAAACGGCAGATCGCTGCGCAGCGGCGTATAGGCCGCCAGTGCGCAGCCGACGGCCACCGCCGCCGCCAGTGCCGGAGATGGCGCCACCACCGCGATTATCAAAACGAACACCCCGGCAAACACCAGCCGGTACAGAACCGCCACGATCAGTGGCACGAACACCACCACCGCCAGCGTCAGGCCCCATACCACTATCATCCACGGATGGCTGAAGATGCTCAGCGGATGCAGCAGCAGGTCGCACAGTGGTCGGGCGATCTGCTGACGATAAACCGCCGGCGAAAACCCCGTCCACTCGCCGACGGCCAGGTAGCGCCAGAACCCGTTGACGACCACGAAGCCGACGAGGTTGATGAACAGGAACAGGCCGGTCCTCAGCGGGTGCGTCCGGCGCAGCAGGGGCTTTGCTCCCCGGTGGTGATCAAAAGGTCCAAGGGCATCACGGGCCTGGTCGGGCATAATCGCTCTCTCTGCTGATATCCTGACTGCTTATCAACCGGTCCGGGCGGCCGCGCCGCGGATGGCCAGATCTATAGCCAGGTTCATCGCCGCGGACATGCTGCCGTGGTCGGCGATGTTCTTGCCGGCGATGTCGAACGCGGTTCCATGGTCCGGCGAGGTCCGCACGACCGGGAGGCCCAGCGTCAGGTTAACCGCCTCCCGCCAGGCGAGCAGCTTCACCGGTATCAGTCCCTGGTCGTGATACATCGCCACCACACCGTCGTATTTGCCTTCGGTGGCCTTGATGAACAGCGTATCGGCCGGGAACGGTCCCTCCACGTTCATGCCCGCCTCCTGTGCCATCAGCACCGCCGGCTCGATTATGCGGGTTTCCTCATCTCCGAACTGACCGGACTCGCCGGCGTGGGGGTTCAGCCCGCAGACGGCCAGTTTCGGCCGGGCCAGCCCGAACCACTCCCGCAGGGCGCGGTCGGCCAGCTCTATGGGATTGAATACGCATCCGATTGTAAGAGCGTCGCGTATTTGCATAAGGCCGAGGTGGATTGTCGCCAGAACCACCTTCAGC
Organism: Phycisphaerae bacterium; assembly: GCA_003551645.1. Lineage (GTDB taxonomy): Bacteria > Planctomycetota > Phycisphaerae > SM23-33 > SM23-33 > PUND01. The sequence continues at coordinate 28,239 of PUND01000012.1, forward strand.
GGAGTCGAGACGAACATCATCGCCACGTTGCGGACGCCGAACTTGTCCTTCAGAAGCTCGGTGTGTCCGGGATACTTGCGGAACCGGGCCTTCCGCCAGGACTCCTTGGAAATCGGAGCGGTAACTACCGCGTCGATTAATCCTTCCCTGGCCGCTTCGATTGCATCCAGGCAGAACGCCATCGACGCCTGCCCTCCGAGCCGGCTGGGCCCGCGCGGCATGGCTGCCGGAAGCGCCAGGTCGTCGTAGTCCATCACCGCCAGGTCCCTATCGCAGCGGCGGATGTTCTCGTGCCGGTCGCGGTACATCGGCAGGTTCAGCTCCAGCGAGTCGGCCGTGTAGGCGAGCTGTTCGCTAAGTCCGAAGATGCGAAAACGGGCGCGTTGTCGCAGTTGCTCATCCGCCAGCGCCCTGACGATGATCTCTGCGCCCACCCCACAGGGGTCGCCCATCGTCACTCCGATTGTCGGAAGTTGGTTGCTCATCGGGCATTCGCCGGCTCAGTCAAAGCCGGCCTCGCGAAGTTTCTGAAGCGTCAAACCGCCCGCCGGCGGCGAAAGCCCCTCCAGCAGGCGACGGACGTACTTGCCCAGCACGTCGGTCTCGATATTCACCTCATCGCCGCGGTCCAGTCTCCCCAGCGTGGTCTCTTCCAGGGTGGTGGGTATAAGCGCGACGGAAAACCGGTCGTCGGCGACGTCAACGAGTGTGAGCGACACACCGTCTATCGCCACCGAACCCTTTGGGACCATCTGCCGGGTCAGCTCGGCATCCGCCGAGAAAAACATCGTCCACGGCTCGCCGC
>PUND01000001.1 GCA_003551645.1 Phycisphaerae bacterium
GGCGGGCCTCCACGCGCAGTCGGCAGGTATGCTGCGACGGGCCATCCCCCTCTCGCCGACGGACGTTGAGCTTTACCGCCGGCTGTTCGACATCCACGCCGCCCGCGACGAATACACCGAGGCCCGCGAAGTCGTCGAGCAGGTTCGCAGTCGCACCGGCGACGAACTGGCCGCGGACGTCATGACCGCGGAACTGCACCTTGCACTGCGGGAATACGACAAGGGCCGCCAAATGCTCGATGAGCTTCTGGAGAAGGCCCCGGAAGATCAGCGGGTGCAGTTGCTTGAGGCCCGCACGAAGGTCGAAACCGTGGATGAACTGGATGAACAGCAGTTCACACGCGCCGTTGACGTGCTCAGCCGGGCCATCGTCGAAGGCGACGGCGACGACATGGCGCTGCGGATGCTCATGCAGTTGCTCGACCAGCGGCGGGACGAGGCCGTTGAAGTCCTGCGGCGGCTGTACGATCAGACGCGCCAGCCCCGAATCGCCGCCCTGTACGTCGATGCGCTGACGGAGACCGGCGAAGACGACGACGCGATAGACGTCCTCAAGAAGGTCCTCGAGACCGACCCCGAAAGCATCTGGGCCAGGCACACGACACTGCACCTGCTGCGCGGGACAGGCCGGATTACCGAGGCCCTGCAGTATGCCCGCGACTGGCTCGCCGAGGCCGACGACGAGGCCGACAGAGAGCTTATGCGGCGGCAACTGCTGATGCTTTACAGCGAGGCGGAAGACTACGACTCCGCACAGGAGGTGATAGACGACTGGCTGAATGAGACTCGCGACGCCTCCGTCCGCAGGGCTTTGCGGGCCGAGAAGCTACATCTACTGGGCCGCGCCGGCGAATACGACAAGGCGGTGGACTTCGTCGCCGAGGCCCTGGATACGGCCCTTGACGGTGTCACGCTGAAGATGTCTTTGCTGCACATCCTCGATGATGGGCGGCAATACGAAACGGCCCAGGGCCTGATAGACGAATGGCTCAAGGACGCCGACGAGGACCAGGTCGATCTGCTGCGCTACTGGCGCATCAACCTTCACGCAAACGCCGGCCGGATAGACCAGGCCGTGGAGGCGGCCGATCGATGGATAGAGCAGTCGCCCGGGGAAATCCCGCCACGGGCCGTCATCGTCAGGGCGATGATCCGGGCCGACCGCCTGGACAAGGCGACGGAACTGCTGGAGGAGTGGAGAGCCGAGCACGAGCTTGAGCCGGAAGCCGAGCCACCCTCTCCGGCTGAAGACCTGCTCCGCTGGTACAAGCTCACGGCCGCCCGACTGCTGTTGTTGCGCGGCAGCCACGCCGAAGCACTGGAACGACTGGACGCCTACGAGTCCGCCCACGGCGAGGATGTGGAGCTTCTGGTCCTGAAGGCCTCGTCTCTGGAGCACCTGGGCAGGACAGATGAGGCGATTGAGGCCCTCGAGAGGGCGAACACGCTGGACCCCGCCGACCCCACGGTCAACAACAACCTCGGATATATGTATGCCGACCTTGGTATCGAGCTGGACAAGGCCGAGCGGCTGGTCCGCCGCGCCCTCGACGACGTGCCGGATGAGATCGCCTTTCTCGACTCGCTGGCCTGGGTGTTCTACAAGCAGGGCCGCTTCGGGACGGCCGCCGAGGTCTTTGAGCGAACGTTAGAGGTCGCTGAGCGAAGGCAGCGGGAAGGCGACCCCGATGCCCGCCTCCATTCGGTTATACTGGACCACGCCGGCGACAATTACTGGCGGCTCGGACGCACCGATGAGGCGGTCGAAATGTGGCGGCGGGCAGTCGAGACCGCCGAGCAGGAAACGCCCCAAAGCCCCGACGACAAAAAGGTCATTGAGGCCACGCCGGAGAAGATAGAAGCCGCCGAAGCCGGCGAGGAACCACGCGTCGCGCCGCTGGGCGAGTCGGTGGCAGAGGAAGAAGAACCGGACAACGACCCGCAGCAGTAGGTCGTGGCCCGCCGGCGGTAAGATAGTCTGGATAGCGGAGAGAAAAGAATGGCAGGACATTCGCACTGGGCGAGAATCAAACGCAAAAAAGGCGCAAACGACGCCAAGCGAGGCAAGCTCTGGAGCAAGCTGGCCAGGAAGATCATCGTTGCCGCTCGCGAAGGTGGCGGCGACCCCGCCGACAACCTCCAGCTACGCTACGCCATCGAGGAAGCCAAAGACGCCAATATGCCCAACGACAACATCGAACGGGCAATAAAAAAAGGCACCGGGGAGGACGGCGCCGAGAGGTACGAGCCGATCATTTATGAGGGCTACGGGCCGGGCGGCGTGGCGTTCATGGTCGAGTGCCTCACCGACAACCGCAACCGGACCGCACCGGCAATGCGGAAGATATTCGAAAAGTCCGGCGGTCAGCTCGGCCAGAGCAACTGCGTGGCGTGGATGTTCAGCCGGAAGGGTTCGTTTGTGGTCTCGGCCGCCCAGGCCGACGAGGAGACACTGCTGGAGCTTGCCCTCGAGCATGGGGCGGACGACGTGACCCCCGAGGGCGATCTGTTCGAGATTACCTGCGACCCGTCGGCGTATCAGCAGGTCAAGCAGGCGCTGACCGAGGCGGGCATCGAAGCTGTCTCCTCGGAGGTGGCGCTTGTGCCGCAGAACACGGTTACCATCGCCGGCGACCAGGCCAGAAAGGTCCTCCAGCTAATGGAGGAACTGGAGGACCACGACGACGTCCAGAACGTCTATGCCAACTTCAACGTGCCTGACGAACTGATGGCAGAGGCCGAGCAGGCCGAAGCATAAAACCGGCAACCGGGAGCCGACGGTCGGCGGCGGCCAACTCACCAGTCGCGATTCTACCGGCCGTGCCGGGCGATGTGGTTCATCCCGCGGTCCGGTGTCGTGGTTGATCCCTCGGGCCGGTGCGCTGCCCGGACGTAAACTACAACCTCGTGCCGGCCGCTTGATTCGTGGAATATCGGTCGGCCGAGCCGGTCAAGCTCACGTCGAAGCAGTTCGCTCTCCTCGGGCTCCCAGCTCTTGTCGCAGTATTTGCTTTCCCAGAGGAACAGCGTCCCCTGTCCGGCGGCCCGCCATTTCTCGATACTGTCGGGGATGCTGTATGCCTCCACGCTGTGCTGTGAAAGGAAATGCGCTATCACATGCTGGGTGAGCATATCTCGGCCGGCGTAGTCGGAGGCCTCCACCTCTCGGACGGCCCGGCTAATCAGATTGTGCATCGGGGAACTCGACAGCCGCAGCGGACGAACCTGCGCGCCCGCCTGAAGAGCCGCCACGGCCAGCGCGGCCGCGGCCATCACTCGCCCGGCGCCTCGGATGCTGCGACCCCGTGCGGCCACGACCACACCGAAGACAACGAACGGCGCCGCCGTCAGCAGCACCATCTCCACCGGCAGCGGAACGTGCGCCCTGGCTGTCAAGCCCGACAGCAACAGCCAGCCGCCCATCAGCAGGGCCGCTCCGGCGGCGGGCACGCGGCCGCGTGCCCGGAACAGCGCCTGTAGCCCGGCAGCCGCGAGCACCGCCAGCAGGCCCGACGCCGGGACCATGAATCGCTCATAGCCGCCGGTGGCGAAAAGTCCGAAGCGGAAAAGCACCGCATGAAGCGCCAGCAGCCCGAAAGTCGCCGCCGATACCAGCCAGGCCCGTCGCCCCAGCCGGAACGCCCCGACCACCGCGAGCACCAGCACGCCGAACCCGGCCGCCAGAGGCCAGATAGCCGGATAGTGATACAGCGGGCCGGTTCCGTACTGCGTGTCGTACTCCCGCGTGAACAGCCGAAGCGGGTCGCCGTCGGCCGGCACATCGACCATCGCCGCGGCCAGCGCATACACGGCGGGCGCCCACAGCAGCACCGCCGCGCAGGCCCAGAGACGCCGGTTCTTCAGAGCGCTTGCGATACTCCTGCCCCGCCGCTGCCAGGCCATCCAAGCGACACCGCCCATGAACAGAGGCGCCAACGCCAGCGTCTCCAGGCGCGTAACGAACAGCAAGCTCCAGACCGCGCACGCCCACAGCGGATTGCCCCGCAGAAGGAGCCACGTCCCGAGCACCAGGTACAGCGCCGCCGGCGTCTCGGTGAGCGTGGTCGTCGACAACGTCATCGCCAGCGGCTGAATCCACACCAGCAGCGGCGCCATTGCGGCCGCGGGCGTATCGCCCAGGAGCCGCCGGGCTATGCTCCACGCCAGAAGAGCCGTCGCCGCCGTCATCAGCGCCGACAGGACCCGGCAGCCGAACATCCCACCCAGCCGGGCCGCGAACATGGTCGGGATATTGTGTCCCGGTCTTGCCCACCAGTGGAGCATCGCGCCGGCGTCGTGCCACGACTGGCGTGCGAAGAGGTAGTGACAGGCATCGTCGTCCTGGTACACTCCGTTGCTGACGGAGGCCAGGACCAGCGAGATTACCAGGCCGGCCAGAACCAGTCCGACCGCCAGACGCTCCCACTGCTTGCTCTTTGTGCTCTTAGCCGGTATTTGTGGTTTGTCAGTCGTCAAAGCGCTTCTCCGCCGAGCGGCCGGAACGCCTTCGGTGGATCGCTCACACGGTTCCCGACCCTTGGAAAACCCAATTTTTCGGTATAATAACGACTTGGAGTCAGGCATCCATGAGAATCGGCATCATATCCGACAGTCACGGAAAATCGCAGCGGCTCAGAGCCGCTATTGACACACTCAAGCAAGAAGGCGCCGAGGCCTTTGTGCACTGCGGCGACATAGGGTCTGTGGATTGCCTCGAGGCGCTGGCGTCCAATGAAGTGCCGGTATATGCCGTAGCCGGAAACATGGACCGCCGCGTGCAACGCCTGGCCACTGAGGCCGTGCGGCTCGGTATCGAGTTCGGCTGGGAAGTCGTCGAAGTGCCGCTGGGGGACGGGCGGTACCTGGTCGCCGCGCACGGCCACGACGAGGACATTCTGGGCGAGCTTGTCGCCGGAGAGCAGTTTCCCTATGTCTGCCACGGCCATTCCCACGAGAAACGTGATGAACGCTACGGGCCGACCCGTGTAATCAACCCCGGCGCGCTGCACCACGCCAAGCCCTACACCGTGGCCATTCTCGACACGGACACCGACGAGCTGCGACACATACCCGTTGAGTGATTTCATCGCGCCTCGTACGGAGCTAAGCCCGAAGCGGATTCGCCAGCCGGCCGGCGCGTCGGTCCCGTCGGGCGTGGCGCCGCATCGGCGGGGATATTCAGCCGTACATACACCGCCGCACTGTGTTTGCCGTCGTCGGCCGCGTACTCCGCCACACGCATGCCCAATTGCTGAATATGCGGTGTGATGACTTCCTCCGGGTCGCCCGTCCTGGTGGCACCGGAGTACTTGCTTTCCCAAACGTACAGATAGCCCGGCGGAGCGGCCCGCCAGGTGTCAATCATCGTCGGGTCGTGCCGAACCCAGCGGATGTCCTCACTGAGCCAGTCGGCGATAGGGTGACTCGTCCAGCCGGAGCCGCCGGCAAAGGCGGTGTCGTCCAACTCGCGCAGACACTCCCTGACAACCACGTACACCTCGCTGTCCGACAGCCGCAGCGGCCGGACCTGTCCGCCGACCTGCAATCCCGCGAGCACCGCCGCGGCCGTCAACGCCCCCAACGCGGCGGCTCGACGTCCGCGACTCCCCCCGGCCAGCAGCGCCACCACCGCGCCCAGCGCCAGAACCGAAGTTACCGAGACGGCGAATGTGGCCAGCGGCGGAAGCAGGGCCGCCGGGACATACGGCACCCCCCCTCCGAAGACGCTCCAGACCCCGGCCGCCGACGCCGCCAAAACAGCCACCGCCGGAACGCGACCCCGCGGACGAAACATCGCCGCGACTCCCACCGCCGCCAGAGCGGCCACCGGACCGGCAAGCGGGACCAGGAATCTCTCATATCCGCCGGAGGCGAAGGCCCCCCGCCAGTACACGAAGGAATGCATCGCTATAGCGACCGTGCACACGGCCGTCGGCAGCCAGGCGCGCCTGCCGGACCGCACCGCCCCTCCGGCGGCCAGCGCGAGAACGCCGATGCCCGAAGCGATAGGCCAGCGCCGGAGCATGTGCAAGAAGTCCCCCCTGCCGTACTCGGCGGTGTAATGGTCGCCAAATATGTGAAACGGCGACGCCTCCGGCCGCAGGTCCACTCCCGCGGCCGCTATCGCATAGACCGCCGGCGCCCAGAGCATCGCCGCCAGTCCGCCCCACAGCCAGGGCGTCAGCAGCGTCCGTCGCCAGCTTCCGCCGGAGGCGCGGTCCGCATCCGTCAGAAGCGCCAAACCCACCACTGGCGCCAGCACCGCCAGTTCGTAGCGGGTAACGAACAAAGCGCTCATCGCAATGCAGGCCCACACCCGATTGCCCCGCAGGTAAAGCCATACGCCCAGTGCAAGGTAAAGCGCCGCCGGGGTCTCGGTCAGCGTCGTGAAAGAAAGCGTCATCACCAGCGGCTGCACCCAGACCAGCACCGGCGCAAGCAGCGCAAGCCGGCGGGCCTCCGGGTCGCCCTTGGTTATCCGCCGGGCTATCAGGTACGCCAGAAACGCCACACCGGCGGTCTGAAGCGCGCTGAAGGCCCGGCAGCCGAACATGCCCAGATAGCGGACCACCGGCATAACCGGGAGGTTATATCCCGGGCGCGACCACATGTCCCAGCGGATGGCGGGGTCTTCCCAGGAGTCCCGGGCGAAGATGTAGTGGCCGATGTCGTCGTCGTGGTAGAAGCCGTCGCTGGCGCCGGCCAGCAGCAGCGACACGGCCAGTCCCGCCAAGGTCAGAACCAGAGCCGCCAGGTGGTGTCGGCTGGGGGAAGCGCCGGCATCGCGTCGCGTTCGCCGCTTGTCGCTCATTCGATAGTGTGAACCACCAGTGTGTTGGTCCTACCGGGCTGGTCGATGGGCCTGCCGGAGAGCACCAGCAGCTTCTGGCCCCGCTCGGCCGCCCCGATGCTCAGCGCGAAGTCCTCCGCCATGGCAAGCACATCGCGCGTGTGTTCCGGAGCATCGGCACGCATCGGCTGGACGCCGTAATACAGCCGCATCCGCCGGACCGCCCGCTCGTCGGGGCAAAGCGCAAGAATCGGCACCGGCGGGCGGTTCTTGGACATCACCCGCGCGGTGGTCCCCGTGGCGGTAAACACCGCCACGGCTGCTATTTCCTCCCGTGAGATTATCTCGCCGACCGCCCCGGCCAGGGCGGCCGTGGTCCGCGCCGGCGCATAGGTCACGCGGACCGGCTCGGCCGTCTCGTCGTGATACTCCTCGGTGCGGCGGACGATGCCGTCCATCATCGCCACCGTCTCGGCCGGATACTCCCCTATCGCGGTCTCTCCCGAGAGCATCACCGCGTCGGTGTGGTCGAGCACGGCGTTGGCCACGTCGGAGACCTCCGCACGGGTCGGCTGGGACGCGTGGGTCATGCTCTCGAGCATCTGCGTGGCGATGATGCAGGGTTTGCCCGAACGCCTGCACAGCCCGGCGATGCGCTTCTGAGCCATAGGCACGGCCGGCAGGTCCATCTCCACGCCCAGGTCGCCCCGGGCGACCATAATCGCGTCGGCCGTCCGTACTATCTGCTCGATGTCCGCCAGCGCCTGGGGCTTTTCTATCTTGGCGACCACATGGGCGTCGCTGCCGGAGTCGCCAAGGATGCTCTTGAGCAGGAGCACATCATCGCCCGACTGCACGAACGAAAGCGCCACATAGTCGAAATCCCGCTCGGCTATCCAGGCGGCGTCATGGTGATCCTTCTCTGTCATCGCGGGGATGTTCAGCTTTGTATCGGGCAGGTTGACGCCCTTCCCGACCGCCAGCACACCGCCATGGACCACACGGCAGCGGACCTCGTCGGGCGGGTCGGTCTCTTCGACCACCAGCCGTAGCCGTCCATCGTCCAAAAGCACCGCGTCGCCGGGCGCGACGCAATCGACAAGCTCTGCGAGCGTGGTGGAGATGCGGTCTGCCCGGCCTTCCAGCGGCTCGCGCTGTATGACAACCCGCTGTCCCTCCGCCAGCAACACAGAGCCGCCGGCGATCGGGCCGACCCGGATTTTTGGCCCGCACAGATCGGCCATCACCGCCAGCGGCTGGTCAAGCTCACGCTCAACGGCGCGGATGTCGGTGAGAAACCTCTCCCGCTGCTCATCGTCGCCGTGCGAGAAGTTGACGCGGAACACGTCGCAGCCGGCCTGAACCATCCGCCTCAGCACGTCCCGCTCGCCGCAGGCAGGCCCGACAGTGGCGATAATCTTCGTGCGGATAAGCATGGACGGTATTGTACGGCGCGGCCGGCCCGGCCGAAACCGCCCTCTCAGCGAGTAATATCCGTAAGGGCAGAGAGTACGTCAGCGGGCACAATGCGACGGCTTCGGGCGTCGATCGTACGGACGGCAGGCCCCTGGGGGGCGAACTGCTCCGGTGCTGTTGCGGTGAATATGGCCACGGTCGGCGCGCCGACGGCGGCCGCCAGGTGGGAGACGCCGGAGTCATTGCCGACGTACCCGACGGCGCCGGCCAGCAGGCCGGCCAGCGTGGCAAGCTCCGGCGAGGCGACAACCGCCCCGGCCGCCCGAAGCGATTCAATATCACCGTGGGACCACCGGTCCAGCTCCACCGGACCCAGAACGAACAGCGGCTGTTCGAGCTTGGCCGCCACGCCACAAAAACCATCCGTGTCCCAGCGCTTGGCTTCGGCCCCCGCGCCGGGATGCAGGATGTGGTACGGCCGGCCTTCGTCAAGGCCCAGTTCCCGCAACCGCATCCGGGCGGCCCGGCGCCAGTCCTGGGGCAAGGACCACGGAGCAGGTTCCCGGACTGCTCGCAGGCCGAGCAGGTCGCGCCAGTGCTCCAGCAGGTGGGCGGTGGAGCCGTCCGGGGGTCGAATAGGCAGGAACGCCGCCTCGGCCGCACCGCAGGCCGCAGCCAGGCGAAACTCGGCACGGCGGTCGCCCCTGCCGAAGCAGCTTATCAGTCGTCCGTATCCGCCGAGCTTCTCCGCCAGCCGCGACCGCGACGGCTGCGGCTCGGCGAAAAGCTCCTCCATCGGCAGTGCATCGAAGTCCAGCGGCCTGGCCACCACGCCGGTACCGGCAAGCAGGAGGGCCTTCTCGCCGCCGGCGGCCAGCGTTACCTGCGCATCCAGGCCCGCCAGCAGATGACCGAACAGTATGACGTCGCCCAGCGCGCCGGGGTGGACGGCCAGGACCGTGGGTTCGTTTCCGGATGTCTGATTGGGAAGGTTCATGTCCGCGGGTCAATCTATCCAGCCGCCGCCTAGCAGCCGGTCGCCTTCATAGCAGACCGCCGCCTGTCCTGGAGTGACGGCCGCGACCGTCTCGTCGAACTTCACCTCAAAGCCGCCCTGCCCTGTAAGCCGGACACGGGCCGGAGCGCCCTGGTGGTTGTAGCGGACCTGGACGATGGCGGCGAACTCCGAGGGCACTTGGCAATGCCAGTTGGCGGCCGAGGCGGTCAGCTCGTCGGAAAAGACCTCCCGCTTCGGGCCGACGGTGACTGTGGCGGTCTCGGCGTCGATGCCGATGACGTACAGCGGCTCGGCCGCGGCAATGCCCAGCCCCTTGCGCTGGCCTATCGTGTATCGCCCAAAGCCGTCATGACGGCCCAGCACCTCGCCTGCTGAGTTTACGATGTTCCCGGCCCGCAGCGCCCGCGGCGCCCTCTCGGCCAGCAGCGGTGCGTAATCGCCGCCGGCCAGGAAGCATATGTCCTGGCTCTCGGGCTTGCCGTGGACCGGCAGGTTCAGCGTTCGGGCTATTTCGCGGACGGCCTGTTTGCCGGAAAGCTCGCCGACCGGAAGCAGCAGCCGGTCCATAATGTCGGGCGAAACAGCGAACAGTGCGTATGACTGGTCCTTGGCCCGCAGCCGCCCGCGACGGATGCACGCCCGGCCGTCCCGGCGCCCGATGCGGGCGTGATGGCCGGTGGCGATGTAATCGGCTGACAGTTCATCGGCAAGGGCCGTCAGCCGGGCGAGCTTGACGGTGGCGTTGCAGACCGGGCAGGGATTGGGCGTTCGCCCGCGGGCGTATTCGGCGACGAAGTAGTCGATAATCGGCGCCATCCGGTCACCGGCCTGCTCGATGATCAGTTCAATGCCGATCGCCTCGGCGGAGCGGCGGGCGTCGTCGGCGCTGCCGGCGGCAAAGCATCCGCCCGCGGCGTCAAAATTAAGATGCACGCAGAGCACCTCGTATCCCACCTCGCGCAGCAGATGCGCCGCGACCGCGGAATCCACGCCGCCGCTCATCGCAACAAGCACTTTTTCGCTTCCTCGGCTCATGCGGCGTATTTTACCTTTCCAGTACGACGTAGCGAGCGGCTCGTCCGCTCGGTAAGAATTGACATGTTACGGACGGCCAGTTCTACTGTCGGCCTGTTCGGAGGCGACCATAGTAACTGTTGACCAGACAACCCAGCCGGTGGAGCGGACATGCGGCCGGTGCGGCATGGAGGTTTCCGCCGAGGCGGAGTTCTGCGACCACTGCGGCGCGCGAGTCGGCGCGATTCAGCAGGTTCCGTGGTGGCACGTTCACAGACGGCTCTATAACTGGACGCTGGCGTGGGCCTACCACCCCTCCTCGTCGGTGGCGCTTTTCCTGATGAGTTTCTCGGCGAGCAGCTTCTTCCCGATTCCGCCGGATATCCTGCTGATGACGCTGGTGCTGGGCAACCGCCGCAAATGGATACGCTACGCGGTCATATGCACCGTCGCGAGCGTATCTGGAGCCGTGCTGGGTTTCTGCATCGGCTGGCTGGCCTGGCAGGCGGTTCAGAACATCTTCTTCAATTACGTGCCGGGCTTCACGCCGGAGGTGTTCGACGAAGTATGCCTGTTGTATGAACAGTACAACTTCTGGATCATCTTCGCGGCCGGCTTCTCGCCCATCCCGTTCAAGGTCGCCACGATAACCGCTGGCGTTTTCGGAACCGGCCCGGAAGTCGTGCAGCCGGGACTTTTCTTCATCTGGTTCCTGATCGCGGCCATTATCAGCCGGTCTATAAGGTTCTTCCTGGTCGCGGGCCTGATGCGCTTGTCCGGTCCGAAGATAACGCCCTTTATTGAGAAGTACTTCAACCTGCTTACGCTGCTGTTCACGATACTGCTAATCGGCGGGTTCGTGATACTTCGCTACGTGCTCTGACGCCACCGTAAGGTCGCCGTTTCTACCGAACGCCCCTCAGGGCCCGGGCACAGGCGATGGTGTTACGAAGCAGCATCGACACCGTCACCGGTCCGACGCCCCCGGGTACCGGTGTGATAGCCGAGACCTTGTCCAGCGCCCCGTCAAAGTCCACATCGCCGCATGTGATCATCGCCGGCTTGCCTTTTTCGTTTTTCACCGGTTCACCGTCGTCGTCGAGTGCCTTTGGTATGCGGTTGATGGCCACGTCTATCACCACCGCGTCTTGCCGGAGCATATCGGCCGTAACAAGCGGCGACAGGTCGGGCGGAGCGGGCCTTTCACCAGCCGCGCGGGCGGCCTTGTACGCAAGCCAGCGGCCCTGGCGAATACCGGTGCCGACGATAAGTACTTCCGCTCTGCGGGTATGCACGGTGAGGTCGCGCGTGGCGACGTGGCATATGGTCACCGTGGGCGCGGCGCGCTTGCTCTCAAGAAGCATCATTGCGATAGGTTTGCCGATAATCTCGCTGTGACTGACCACCACGGTTTCCTTGCCCGCCAGGTCCGGGCACACGCGGTTGAGCACCTCCAGGGCGGCCAGCGGCGTACAGGGCGCAACATAACCGTGGCGGAAGAACAGCCGACCGATGTTCACGGCGCCGGCGGCCTCGACATCCTTGTCCGGAGCAATCGCATTCATCGCCTCCCTGGAGTCGAAATCCTCCGGCAGCGGCATCTGGAGGATTATCCCCGTAACCCGCGGGTCAAGGTTCAACGACTGTATCCGCGCGATCAGGTCTTCCTGTGTCGAGGTCTCGGCCAGGGCCACCAACTGGTACTCGATTCCCACGGTCGCGCAGCTTTGGGCCTGCATCTTGGTGTATATACGGCTGGCGGGGTTTTCTCCCACCTGCACGCCGACCAGTCGCGGCGGCGTACCCTGGGAGATAAGCTCTTCCGCCTCTTCGGCGACGCGCCGCTGAATCTGCCTGGCGATCTCGCGTCCGTCGAGAATTCTGGCCGCCATCGGCTACTCCTTCTCGCGCCGCAGCAGGCGGCGCAGCTCATCGGCCTTTTCGGGCGGCAGATTGCCGCCCCGCTCGGCCAGTCCGACCGTGTATAACCCAGCGGCCCGGTAGAAGCCGTCCGACGCACCGCCGGCAAGCGCCGAGAGGTGTCGGCGAACTGTTTCCACATCGCCGCGGACTATGGGACCGGTAAGTGCATGCTCGGTACCCATTTTCAGCACATTGTCAAGCGTAGCGCGGATAATCGGGTTCATGGCCTCGGTTGCTTGCGCGGCGGCTATGCCGGCCCGCTCTGCGGTCGTTACGGCCGCGTCCAGCAGCGCCACCAGGTAGTTACACGCCATCACCGCCGAAGCGTGGTACAGCGGCTTGGCGCCCGGCGCGATTCTCGCGCATCTGGCGCCGACGGCACGGCCGAACGACTCCAGTGTTTCCATCGCCCGCTCGTCGCCTTCGATGAAGAAAAACGTACCGGGCATTCTCTCCACGGCCGCCTCGGCCGAGGGAAACGTCTGAAGCGGGTGCATGGAGCCGACGCTTGTGCCGGCGGCGCGGGAGGAGGCCAGCAGCTCACTGTCCAGCGCACCACTGCAATGGGCCACCACCGCGTTCTCAGCCCAGGCCCCTGCCGCCGAAAGCTCCTCGCAGACGCGTCTTATCGCCTCGTCGGGCACGGTCAGCAGGACCAGAGGGGCCGACAATGCGACCTCCGCCGGCTCACCGGCGCCGTCGGCACCGATTGCCTCCGCCGCGGCCTCGGCGCGGCCCGGACCGCCCCCGGCGACCCCGCGGATGCACCAGCCCGCGCGATGCGCCAGTATGCCAAGGGCCGTGCCGACCTTTCCCGGCCCGATTATTGCGATGTCCTGTGTTGCACTCATCTTGCTGCCGGGCGTCGTCCCGTCGCCCGATATGCGGCTCCAAATTCGGTTTCAGCCGAAGGTATCCTCCGAAAGCGACACACGCAACGGCCATGCGCAAAATTCGTGTAGTCTCCAGGCCGCCTGAATAGCCCAAGTCTATCTTACCAGCAGCGGCTACCCACGGGCCGACTTGCGGGCGGCACCTTTTCAGGTCCATGTGCCGCGGCATTTGGCTGGGGATTGACAGCCCCCGCCGCCGCCCTTGCGTACCGCCCCGCCGCCGAAGATACTGTCGGGCCGAGGCGAAAACGAATGAGCGATCTTGCGGACAAACTGGCCGGCAAGTTCCTCGTCATCGACGGGCCTGACGGCGCCGGCAAGACCACGCAGCGGAAACTGCTGTCGCGATGGCTTCGCGAGGCCGGCGTGCGGGTGGTGGAAACGCAGGACCCCGGCGGGACTGCCATCGGTGCTGAGATTCGGCGAATACTGCTGGACAACAGACACACAGGAATGGCCGTCGCGACCGAACTTCTGCTGTACATGGCCAGTCGGGCACAACTGGCCGAGGAGATCATCCGCCCGGCGCTTGCACGCGGCGAGTGCGTGCTCTGCGACAGGTGGGTCTCGGCCACCTTCGCCTACCAGGGCGCAGGCGGCATCGAGCCGGAGCAGGTGATGCGGCTGGCGGAGATCGCCATCGGCGACCTGGCCCGTCCGGATTTGACGCTGCTGCTGGACCTGCCGGCGGAGGAGGGGCTTGCACGCAAGAACGCCGACGCGGCCCCGGACCGAATGGAGGCAAAGGATGTTGAGTTCCACCGGCGAGTCAGGAAGCTTTTCGCCGGACAGGCCAAGCAAGAACCGGACCGCTTTGCCGTGATAGACGCGTCGGCGGAGACTGAACAGGTTCGCCGGCAGCTACTCGGCGCCGTTGAACGGTGGTGCAGCCAGGATGATTAAGCTCTCCGACATCGTGGGTCAGGACGATGCGGTGGACCGGCTTCGCCGTGTGCTTTCCGGCGAGCGGATGCCGCATGCGTTTCTGTTCGCCGGTCCCGACGGCGTCGGCCGACGCACCACCGCGACGGCCCTGGCGGCGGCCCTTCTGTGCGAAAACTCCGGGGGCGGGTCGCTGCTTGCCGGGGAGGAACCTGACGCCTGCGGCCAGTGTGCCGGCTGCCGGTTGATGGCGGCCGGAACCCATCCGGACTTCCATCCGGTCTATAAGGAGCTTGCCGGCTATCACGAGGACTCCGAGGTCCGGAACAGGAAGATGCAGGAGCTTGGCATCCCGGTTATCCGCAGCTTCCTTATAGCCCCGGCCCACCAGGGCTCCAACCGTGGCCGGGGAAAGGTGTTCGTCGTTCTGGAGGCGGAGTTGATGAGCCCGGCTGCGCAGAACGCCCTTTTGAAGACACTGGAAGAGCCGCCGGACGGTGTGACGATCATTCTCGTGGCCATTCGGCCGGAATTGCTGCTTCCGACCACCCGCAGCCGATGCGCGACGGTCCGATTCGGGCCGTTGCCTCGCGAGTTCGTCCGCGAGAAGCTCCGCGAAAGCAAGGTCGAAGACGGCGAAGCAGACTTCCTCGCCCGATACACCGAAGGCAGTGTCGGACAGGCCCTGCAACTGGCGGACAGCGGCATCTATGAGCTTAAGCGGGATATGCTGTCGTCCGTTGCGGGTCTGGGACCGGGAGGAGATGCCGAGTTGGCCGAGCGGCTCGCCAAAGAGACCGAAAAACGAGCCGACAAGGCCATACGCTCCGAGCGGACCCCCGGTGCGCCGGAGCTTGCCAGAACCCTCGCCCAGCGGCGAGCTTCCGGCGACATGCTGCGAATACTAGCCAGCGGCTATCGCGATGCGCTCTCGGTCGCCACGGGCGCACAGCGAGAGCCGGTGAACGCCGACCAGACCGACGCAGTGGGTGCGCTGGCCCGACGGTTCCCTCCGGAGCAACTGGCCGAGGTTATCGACCAGCTCGGCCAGTACGAACAGCTCATCTGGCGGAATGTGAACATTAAGATCGTCTGGGACAACGTGATAATCACCTGCGCATCGGCCGCGCCGCTGGGCGTCTGACGGCCGCTTACGCGCCACGTAATCGGAGGCCCCACAGGCGGCGACATGGTCCCAAGCTCGACACGGACACCCTACTGGCTTTATAACGCTCTTCCGGGAAGCGAAGATGTGGTAATAGTGCCCGGCCAACGGGCCGTCGGCCTGGCCGCAAAGGAGTATCCCGGGCAGGCCGGGGCGGCGCACTGAGATAACATTCGGTAAACCTCGGCGGATTGCCAGACAGCACAGGCCAGCCAACCCGCTATGCTGTGCCCTGCATGGCGGCTATGCGGAGCGGATTAACCGGCTGAACACACAATGAAAGACTTCTGGCGCTCACTAAAGTTCCTCAAACCGTACCGCGGATGGCTGATTGCCTCGATGGTATGCGTCCTGCTCATAGGCGTGCTGTGGGGTGGCGGCTTGGGTCTGGTGCTTCCGGGCAGCAAGATACTCCTGTCCCAGGAAGGGCTGCACGGCTGGGCATATAACCAGCTCACCAACGACCGGCTCGGCGTCCGAGTAACGCAGTTGATCGTGCCCGCGGGCACGGAGATTGACGACCAGCCGGTATCACTGGTCCTGCAGGCCAACCAGGTCGACCGGGACGGACCTGCCGATAAGGCGAACATTGAGTCGGGCGAGTGGATTATCGGCGTCGATGAACACCGTCTGCTGCGCGGCGACGAGACGGCGAAGATTCTGGGGCTTATGCCGCCGGATGAAACCGTCACCCTGCGGCTTTACGACCCCCACGAACGCCAGTTGCGGCAGACGCAGGTGCGGCTGCAGTCGGCTGATCTGCCGGCTCGCACACTGGGCTGGGCGGTATCGCACATACCCGAACCTGAGACTTTTTCCGACCGGTTCGGCATGCTGCTCTGGGTGCTGATTTTCGCTCTGTTGGTCACGTATGCTCGCAACATATTGCGTTTTTTCCAGCAGTACCTGGTCGGCCGTGCGGTGCTGCGGGGGATGATGGATATTCGGGCCGAGAACTTCGAGGTCGCCCTCCGACTGCCGATGGATCACTTTTCCAAGGACGGCGTCTCGGACACCATGAGCCGGTTCATACGGGACACCAGTGAGCTTGCCGGCGGTCACAAGGTATTGTTTGGAAAGACTATGGTGGAGCCGGCCAAGGCCGTCGCCTCCGTAGGCACAGCGCTGCTTATCAACTGGCGGCTGACACTTCTGGCGATGATCGCCGGTCCGCCGATCGCATGGCTTATCCGGAAGTTCGGCAAGCGCATGAAACACGCCTCCAGGCGCGCGCTTGAGAACTGGTCGTCGCTTCTGGGACAGTTACAGGAAACCCTCCGCGGCATCCGCGTGGTGAAGGCCTATACAATGGAGCACAGGCAGCGGAAGCTGTTTATGGAGTCCAACCGGCGGCTGGTCAGACAGCAAGTGAAGATGCTGAAGGTCAACTCCGCTACAAGCCCCGCCGTCGAGGCCCTGGGCATGACCGCCGCCATGGGAGCCGCGGCCCTGGCCGGCTACTGGGTGTTCCACCACCACATATCGGCCGATGAATTCCTGGCTCTGATGGCTCTGCTGGCCGCCATGTTCGACCCGTTGCGCAAGCTGGCGCCGGTGGGCAACCATTTTCAGCGATCGGACGCGGCGGCCACGAGGGTCTTCTCCCTGATGGACCGCGAGCAGGAACGGTCGGTGGCCGGGGCGCCGTCGCTGCCCAGACATAGCGAGAGCTTGCGGTTCGAGGGGGTATCCTACCGTTACCCGGGCGCGAATGCCGATGCCCTCCGCGATGTGGACCTGCACATAACCGCCGGCGAGACCATTGCTATCGTAGGACCGAACGGCTCCGGCAAGACCACGCTGATCTCGCTGGTTCCGCGGCTGCTGGACCCCATATCTGGCTTGGTACGAATCGACGGCAGAGACATCTCGCAACACACCCTCCGCTCGCTGCGCAGACAAATCGGACTTGTCACACAGGAAACCGTCCTGTTCAACGCCTCGGTGTGGGAGAATATCGCCTGCGGGCTTCGCCGGCCCAGGCCGGAGGACGTCATGGAGGCCGCCAGGGACGCCTTCGTGGACGAGTTCGCCCGCGAGCTGCCGGACGGCTATGATACGCTGCTGGGCGAGGACGGAGCGACTCTCTCCGGCGGTCAGCGGCAGCGAATCGCTATCGCAAGGGCCATCCTCCGAGACCCGGCCATCCTGATATTCGACGAGGCCACCAGCCAGATTGACGCCGACAGCGAACACCGAATACACCAGGCGATGAACGAGTTCGTCAAGGGCAGGACCACGCTTATGATCGCCCACCGTTTCGCGACGATCATGTCAGCCGATCGCGTCGTCGTCATGGACGGCGGACGCATACTCGACGTGGGAACGCACAAGGAGCTGAGTGAGCGTTGCGACCTGTATCACCACCTGTACACGACGCAGTTCATGGATGCAGGAGGTTAGCAGCCGGTGACCGCGACTGAACCAATACAGGGAACGCTTCCACGCAAACTGGTCGTCTTTCTTGTGGCCGCCGCGGTGATGCTGGGGCTTGCGCTGGCGCTGGGCGTCAACGTCGTGCTGATGTACGCGGTGGTCAGCGGCCTGACCAGTGCTTTCGCCGCGGGCCTGGTCGCGCTGTCGGCCGGGGGGCTGGCCTGGCCGATTGTCCGCAGAATCGCTCCACGGGATGCCCCTACCGGACTCGTCGCGATAACCGCATCCGCGCTGGGGCTGTGGATATTATCCACTTTGGTGCTGGCGATCGGCACGATCATCGACGGTTCGCTGCATCAGCTCGTCTGGTGGCCGATCGTGCTGGTCGGCATCATCATGGCGGCCTGGTACAGCCGGCGCAGGGTCAACAGCTTCCGACCGCCCGAGAATTTCGACGGACGCGTGCTAATCTGGGTGCTGATAGCCATAGCGGCCGGATTCTGGCTCGCCGGCGCCCTGGTGCCCCCGGGCCACCTGCATACCGCCGACTCCTATGACGTACTACAATATCACCTCCAGGCACCCAGGGAGTTCCACCACGCCGGACAAATCAACGAACTGAAACACAACTGCTACAGCTACTACCCGCTTGGCGGACACATGCTGTTTCTTCTGCAGATGTGCCTGCACGGGGGGCCGTATATGGGCATGTACGCCGCCAAGGCCTCTCACGGCCTGTTCGTAGCGCTGGCCGTGGCGGCGGTGTACACCTCGCTGAAAACCGACGATGAGGCCCGAGGACGGTTTGCCGCCGTGTTGCTGGCGACCACGCCTTTCGTGGTCTATCTGAGCTGGCTTGCAATGGTGGAACTCGCCCAGCTCTGCTACCTGGTGCTGGCGCTGCTCTGGCTGAGACACTGGCTCGGCAAATACGATTCCGGCTCGGCCGGGCTTCTCGGGGCCTGCCTGGGGGCCGCCTGCGCGGTGAAGTATCTCTCGGTAGGTCTTATTGCCGGACCGGTGCTGGCGATGATGCTTGTGTTCTCGGTCTCACGCGGTCGACGGCTGGGGCAATTCGCGCTGGCCTCGATAATGACGCTGCTGCTGTTTTCGCCCTGGCTTATCCGCAACGTCGGCTATACCGGCAATCCCGTCTTCCCGCTTATGACCCGCACTTTTGGCCGTGGCCACTGGTCCGAAGAGTCCGAGCGGCGATGGGTCGCCGGGCACGGGCCGGAAAAACAACCGCCCGTTCCCCGCCCTGAGGGCTGGGAAATGCCCCCCGAGATGTCCCGGGCCGAGATGTTCTACCGCAACCTCCTCGTCGACGGCAGGTATCCACCGCCGGTGATGCTGCTGGGAGCGGTCGGCATATGCGTGCTGATTGCCAAGACCGGCCCGCCCGATAAGTGGGGCTGGTCGCTGGTCGGTGTGACGGTCGTACAAGTAGGCGTATGGTCGGCCTTCACCCACGAAATGCCCGGCAGGTTTATAGTCCCGGTACTGGCGCCGGTCTGTCTGCTGGGCGCTGATGCCCTGGGACACCTCTCGCGAGTCAAGACCAACCCCTTCACCAAAGCCGACAGACCCTCGGCAAAAGGACCGTGGGGGCTGCCGGTGGCCGCGGCGGTGCTGCTGGGGGTCTTCGCGGTGAATATCGCATCGGTTTTCAGGATGCACCAGGAGATTACCGGCCCTGTCCAGTGGCTGGCAGCGCCGGGCGAAACCATACTCGAAGACTTCACCCGAACTGCCGCAATGGAACAAGAGCATCGGATACTTATGGTCGGCGACGCGACGATGTTCTTCCGTCCCGCCGACGCCGTATACGCCACCGTCTTCGACGCCGAGATGATCGTGGAACTGCTGGAAGGCGGCGTGGAGGAAATGCGCGACCGAGACATCACGCACGTGCTGTTCAACTGGTCGGAACTGCGCCGCCTCTCCGCGACCTACGGCTACCCCGAACCCATAGGCCCGACGGTGTTCGCCTGGGAAGGCGGCGACGAGCCGCCGGACCTTGAATTGCTGGATGAACTCCAGCGGCAGGGCCTTCGCCTTCATGAGCACTTCCACATTGAGGCGCCTTCGGAAGTCGAAGACCACAACGCCGAACCGCAACAGCCCAGGCAACTCATGGCGAGTCTGTACATTCTGCCGGGCGTCGAACCGGCCGACCCACCCGAGACCACTACCGTCCCCACCGAGTGATACGTTACAATCATGGCTTAATGCTCACGGGGCGAGCAAAACACGGTATTTCGGCGTTCGTGCTGATGGCGGCAATGGCCGGCGGCTGCGCCGAGCACCCGCCGCTAGACGGCTGGGCGGCCAGTGAGATGTCCACCGTCACAGGCGAGTCGCGCCCCTCGGCCGACCGGATCGAGTACGACCCGCACGACCGGTCGCTTCGGCTGTTCGCCGCGGCCAACGGGACCGCCGCCTTCCAGCTTGTCGCCGACGCCGATGAACTCGGAGCGCGAAACGTCCGTGTGGTCTGCTCTGATCTGACCGGTCCCGACGGCGAGGAGCTTTCGGCCGATGCGTTCACGGTCTATCGCATGTTACCGATCCGTGTCAGCGAGTATCCCGGGTGGTTTCTCCGCCGCTCACCTGCACGTCCGCAGCCGCGCGATTACTACGATGTGCTGGTCCCGGCTGGCGACAATCGGTGGAGTATCGACCCACACTCGCGATTTGCCGCGTGGGTGGATGTGCATATCCCGCGTGACGCCGAGCCGGGACTTTACAGTGGCACGGTTACGCTGTCGGCCTCCGAACGCGAGGACTGGCAACTGCATCTGGAGCTGGAGGTGTACGACTTCGTGCTGCCCGACGCCAGGGCACTGCCCGCCGTCGGCGGTTTCGACCACCGCGATGTCTTTGAGGCAACCGTCCGTAGGGACGGCGCACCCTATGTCCCCCGACGACTGAATCGTCAGGATGAGTCCGTCCGCGAGGGCCTTGTCGCAATCCGTGAACTGATGCAACTGTCTCGCGATCACCGGCTCGATTTGTTCGACCGCAGGATACGACCCGTCCTCGGGCGGGAGCTGGACGGGACCGCAAAACTGGACTGGGACGACTACGACGCCATTGTCTCGCCATATGTCACCGGCTCGGCCTTCGACGACGGCGAACCGGTTGCGTTCTGGCCGGTCCCCTTGCACACCGGCTGGCCCGAACCGGCCCACTACGACGGGCCGGACGATCCGCAGTACATTCGAACTGTCCGCGAGATAGCCGAGGACATCACCTCGCATCTGGCAGAGTCGGACGCCGACGCCCGCTGGGTGTTATGGCCTGTCAGAGATGATCCGACACCGGACGACCCTCCCGGCTTCGCCGAACTGCTGAAGGGGGCCCGGCCGGCGATGGATCAAATCCCCATACTGTCCACGTTGCCGCCGGGGCTGCCGGAGGAAAAGGCCGATCTGATCGCCCCGCCCGGTGAATGGTTCGCCCCTGATGACGATGATGAAGACGATGCCGGCGAGCTTGCCGGCTGGTGGCTCTCACCGGGTGAGCCGACCCACGTGCCCGCCCTGCACGCCGCGGCGCCCGCCGGAGACCCGCGAGCGCTGGTGTGGGTGGCGATGCGATACGGCGCGAAGGGCCTGTTCCTGCCGGAAATTCTTGACTGGTCCGCGGACCCGGCCATCGCCTCCGACAGCCGGCTGTTCTATCCAGGAATGGCTTACGGCGCCGAAGGCATACTGCCGTCCGCCCAATTGAAGCGGCTGCGGCGCGGCCTGGAAGACGCCGCCATGTGCGACCTGCTCCGCCAGCGCGCCCGCGGCGGCATCGCACGGGGGCTGGCCAACACGCTTGTCCGCCACGCCGGACGCCACTCCGCCGGTGAACACCACCTGGAAGCCCGGCTCCACGGCTGGGCACAGGATCCACAAACTTGGCGACGGGCCTCCCGACTGCTGGCAGAGGAGGTCCGCACCGCCGTACACGGTGCGAGTATCGACGACAGCGACCTGGCCCGTCAGCGAGTCGCCTGGCGGCTGCTGACAGAGCAGGCCAGAGCCGTAACAGTAGAGCGAATCGCAAGCCGGGTAAGCCCCGGCAGTGAAGCTCCGCTGCGGGCGGAGATGGAGCTTGAACTGCACAACCCGCTTGCCAGGCCCGTATCGGTATACCTAGAGGAAATGGAGCTTCCCGATGGCTGGTCGCCGGCCGACGCCGAAGACAAGCTCGATCTGGACAGCGGCGAATCAGGCCGGCTGCGACTGGAGATGCTCGGAGACAGCGCCCACCCCGGCAGAAGTGGCAAGCTGCCCGTGGGACTGACGCTGAATCTGCCCGACGACAACCGGCACGTCAGAACCGCCCTGCCGCTGCTTTTCGTCGAGACCGCCCGGCGCAGCCCGGACATCGACGGACGACTGGATGACTGGCCTCTGGGAACAAGCAACGTCGCCGGAGACTTCCGGCTGATCGGACGCCGCGGACAAATTGACGACGGACTCGCCGAAAGACAGACAATGGCTCTGGTGCTTAGCGATTCCCGAAAGCTCTACTTCGCCTTCGTATGTCAGGAGCCGAACCCGGAGGGCATGGTCGCCCGTCCGGACAACCTTATCAGATATGACAGTTCACTGCCGGTCGGTGAGGACCTGGTGGAAGTTGTCCTGGATCCCGGCCGAAACGCTGAAGGCCCGGAAGACCTGTATCACATTGTGGTCAAGTCCAACGGCGTGGTCCTCGGTCGGCGCGGCGTGCCGGCTTCGGGCGAACAGCGGCCCTGGGCGGCGGACATTACCGCGTCGGTGGGCACTTACGACCAGCGGTGGATGGTTGAGCTGGCCGTGCCGCTGTCGGCGTTCGGCGAAAATGCGGACCGGGATATATGGGGTGTCAACTTCACCCGCTTCGCGACCCAGGGCGGCGAGGCGTCGAGCTGGACCGGCGACCCGCGATGCTTCTACATGCCCGGCACGCTGGGTACCATGTTTATGGAACG
Organism: Phycisphaerae bacterium; assembly: GCA_003551645.1. GTDB lineage: Bacteria > Planctomycetota > Phycisphaerae > SM23-33 > SM23-33 > PUND01. The sequence goes on from PUND01000001.1 coordinate 22,450, forward strand.
CCCCGCAGCCGACTGACCCGAAGAGAAGGACTCGCCGGATGTTCTGGAGAAGGTCAACCTCAGCCGCCCGCGTCAGGTCGCAGCCGATACCCTCGTCGGCCGAACCGGAGTCGGTGTTCGATGCCCTTTCTGAAGAGCCAGGCCTGGCGGTGCTGGAATCGGCGGCAAGCGTGCGTGACTACGGTCGGTTCACCCTGCTGACCTGCAGGCCGCTGGATGTGCTGACGTTGCGAGAAGGACTGCTTAAAGACGCCGACGGCAACACTCTGGCGGACACCGACGATGCCATCTGGGTGACGCTTTCGGAGGCGTTCGGAGCGGTCTCGGCCGACACCGACGCAACCGGCTACTGCCCGGGCTGGATCGGCTACGTCGGCTATGAAGTCGGCCGGCACATTGAGCGGCTGCCCGGCTCGGCCGGACGTGATACGGCCCTTCCGGACCTGCGGCTGGGCTTTTATGACGCCATGCTGCTGCACGACGCCGAAGACGATACCTGGCGGCTGATCGAGCTTGTCTTCGATTCCGCAACGCCCGGAGCGGGAGAGGCCGCCGAAGCCCTGCGCGATGCTATGCGACGCGCCGAGACTCTCCCGCCGCCCGCGGACGGCTCAACCGCCGGCGAGCCGGCACAGGCGGTGAGCAACTTCCGACCGGATGAATACCGCCGCGCCGTACGTCGATGCATCGACTACATCGCCGCCGGCGATATATTCCAGGTAAATCTCTCACAGCGGTTTACCGTTCCGGACGCCCCGGAGCCGGAGGCAATCTACCGCGCCCTTCGGCGCCGCAACCCTGCCGGCTACGCCGCCTATCTGGCGTTCGACAGCGACGGGCGCCACTGCGCGGTCGTGTCGAGTTCCCCGGAGCTTTTCCTGCGCATCAGCGGCGATGACGTCGAGACCCGACCCATCAAGGGCACTCGCCGCCGCCCGGAAGACCCGGCCGAACAGCCCGCGGCCGCCGATGAGCTTCTGGCCAGCACCAAGGACAACGCCGAGCTTGCGATGATCATAGACCTGCTTCGCAACGACCTGGGACGGGTGTGCCGGTTCGGTACCGTCCGGGTCACCGAGCCGCGACGACTGGAGGTCCACCCTACCGTACTCCATCTGGTCGGAACGGTCCGGGGCCGACTCAGAGAGAACGTGGGTGTGGCGGAGCTTCTGAGGGCGACTTTTCCCGGCGGCTCGATTACAGGCGCTCCGAAGATACGCGCGATGGAGATTATAGACGAGCTTGAGCCGTGCGCCCGCGGCGTCTATACCGGCTGCGTGGGCATCGTCGGCGTAAACCGCAGGAGCGAATGGAATATCGCCATACGCACGGTCGTCTGCGACGGCGGCGTTGCGCACGTTCAGGTCGGCGGGGGCATCGTCGCCGACTCCACTCCGGAGGGCGAATACCAGGAAACGCTCGACAAGGCCCGCGCCATGCTGGAGGCGATAGGCATGGCCCAGGCCGAAACCGCACGCGCGGTCCGGACGGAGGCCGAATCGTGAGGACCTACCCGCTAATGCTAAACCTTCAGGGCAAGCGCGTTGTGGTGGTCGGAGGCGGGACCGTGGGCACGCGGAAGGTGCGGGAACTTTTGGCGGCCGGTGCGGATGTGACCGTGGTTGACCACGGCTCCTGCTGCGATTCTCCGGCCGACGGGGTGAAGCCGCTGACGGAGCGATATCGACCCGAACATCTTGAAGGCGCGGCCGTGGTGTTCGCCTGCACCGACGACCGTGAGATGAACGCACGCATAGCCGCCGACGCCCGCCAACTCGGCGCGCTGGTCAACGCCGCCGACCAGCCGGAGGACTGCGACTTCTTCGTCCCGGCGACGGCGGGCGACCATGACGTCGTGGTGGCCGTCGGCACCGGCGGCGCATCGCCAGCCCTTGCGGGCCGGCTCGCCCGGCTGCTGTCGGACGCCCTTCCGGCTCGCGTGGGCGAATACGCCGCGGCTCTGGCGGATATACGAAGGCGGCTACTGGCTTGCGACACCACCGAAGCCGACCGGCGTCGCATATTGATTCGGCTTGCCGGCGAGGAAGGTCACCGGGCGTTTCTTGACGGCGGCGTCGAGGCCCTGAAGAAGCTGGCCGAAGAAACCCTGGAGGACGGCTGATGCGCATCCTCCGCGTGGCGGCGACGCACCAGACCGCGGATGTGGCGTTGCGGGAGCGACTCGCCATCGGCAGGGAACGGATGCCCACGGCCCTGGCGGATTTGTCCGACCGCTGGCCCGACGCGGAGATTCTGGTGCTTTCCACATGCAACCGGACCGAGGTTTACACGGCCCGGCCGGTCCACGGACACCCCCGTGATGAGGAGCTGCGTCGCTGGTTGCGTGATTTCTGCGGCGTTGAGGCGGCGGCCTGCGAGCACGCCCTGCGGACCGACGCCGACGCCGACGCGGTCCGGCACCTGTTCGCGGTGGCCTGCGGGCTGGAGAGCATGGTACTGGGCGAAGCGGAGATAGTGTCCCAGTTGAAAGACGCCTACTCCGCGGCAAGAGAGGCCGGAACCACCGGAGCGGTGATAAACTCCCTGGTGCAGGCGGCACTGGCGGCCGGCAAGGACGTCCGGCGTCGGACCGGCATAGGACAGGGAAAGGTCTCGGTCGCCTCGGTGGCGGTGGATTTCATCGCCTCGGCGGCGGGAGATCTGGCCGGCAAGTGCGTTCTGAACATCGGCGCGGGCAAGACTAATGAGCTTATGCTCCGACGCCTGCTGGAGCTTGGTGCGGGAAAGGTGCTGGTGACAAATCGCTCGGCCGAGAAGGCCCGCGAGCTTGCCGACAGATGCGGCGGGGAGCCGGCGGCCTGGGAGCGTCTCGGTGAGCACCTGGCGATCGCCGACGTGGTGGTTACATCCACCGGCTCGCCGAATGCACTTATAACGCGAGATATGCTGGCCGAATCGCTACACCCCGGACGGGCTGTTCTGCTGGTGGATCTGGCCGTGCCACGCGATGTGGAGCCGGCCGCCGCGGAGATTGGCGGAGTGACGCTCTACAACATAGACGACCTCAGCAGCGCGGCCGAGGCGGCCATGCGGTCCCGACAGGATAGCCGCGAGGCGGCGGAGGCGATTCTCGAGGAGCATGTGGCGGCCTTTCTGGAGGATTTGAACATCCGTCAGGTCGCCCCGGCGATCCGTGCCCTTTATCGGCGGGCGCAGGAAATAGCCGCCGACGAGATACATAGCGCGCACAACAAGCTTGCCGAGCACGATGACGCCGAGGCGGACGCGGTTATCGTCCGCCGGGCCGTTCATCGCACGCTCAGGCGGATGCTGCACCCGGCCGTCGAGGCCCTGCGCAACGCCGCCGGAACCGACGCCGCACGCGCCGACGTCGCCGCCATAAGCAAGCTTTTCGACCTGGACACCGAAGACACCGAACAGCGGTAGCCGGGAACCGGGCCGCATAAGGCCGGATGGACACCGACGCCGAAGTTTGACACCGCGGTCGCGAACAAGGCGTTATAATACCTGGCGAGCGGCCGAACCGTTTCGCAATCCGAGGATACAATTGGATTCGTTCACGTTAAAGAAGGTCGAGTTTCACGAAGTACGCCGCATTCTTTCGCGATACTGCCGGTGTTCGCTCGGCCGGAAACTGGCGCTTCGCATCAACCCCTCGCGCACGCCTGAGACGGTAACCCGATGGCTGAAAGAGACCACGCAGATGGTCACGGCAGTCCGCGACGTGGGGCTTCCGCCGACCGGCGGTGTGGCGGACATCTCCGCCGAGCTTCGCCGCGCGGTCCCCGGAGGCGGCGCGACGCCGGAGGATTTTACGACCATCGCCTCAACGCTGCGGGCACTTGGCAACGTCCGCGACTACATAGAGGCGCTTCCGGAGCCGCTGGAGGAGGTCCGCTCGCTGGCCGACGGCTTCCCGACCTTCGAGGCCGAGATATCCGCCATCGAGGGCATCATCTCACCCGATGCGCAGGTTTACGACGAGGCGTCGGAGAAGCTCTCATCCCTGCGGGCCGAGCTGCGGCGGCTGGCTAAATATATTCACGACGCAATATACGGCTTTCTCCAGGACAAGGAGACCGCCCGCCTGCTCCAGGACACCAACGTCACCGTGCACGGCGACCGCTACGTGCTGCCGGTACGCGCCGAGAACCGAGGGCGGCTCAGGGGCGTGGTCCACCGGGCCAGCCAGAGCGGCGCGACGGTATTCGTGGAGCCGGAAACGTGCGTTGAGATGAACAACAAGCTCACCGATCTGCGGGAGGACGAGCGGCGCGAGGTAACGCGGCTGCTCAACGAGCTGGCCGTGCAGATGGCTCAGCGGTCCGACGATATTCGCTCGGCCCTGCGGACGGCCGCTCAGGCGGACCTGCTGTCGGCGAAGGCCCAGTACGCGTACCAGTTCGACATGACCTGCCCGGAAATACACGAGCGCGGCTGGCTGCAGGTCAGCAAAGCCCGGCATCCGCTGCTGATCGAACAGGCCCATCAGCAGGAGCAGCGCGGCGTAGAACCGGACAAACGCATGCGGGTGGTCCCCATAGATGTCCGGCTCGGTCAGGACTTCGACCTGCTGGTAATCACCGGCAGCAACACCGGCGGCAAGACGGTCACGCTGAAGACCGTAGCGCTTCTGGCGCTTATGGCCCAGTCGGGGCTTCATATACCCGCCGGACGCGGGGCGACGCTGCCTGTGTTCGGCGACGTGCTTCTGGACGTGGGCGACGAGCAGTCGCTGCAGCAGTCGCTGAGCACCTTCGGAGCGCACATCCGGCGGATAAAGTCCGTCCTTCAGCGGGCCAGGCCCAACACGCTGGTGCTGCTGGACGAGCTTGGCGCCGGGACCGACCCGGACGAGGGCGGGGCTATAGGACAGGCGATTCTGGATGAGCTTCGCCGCATCGGCTGCCCGGCGATGGTCACCACTCACCTGAGCGTGCTGAAGGCCTACGCCTTCAGCCAGGAGCGGGTGGACAACGCCTCGGTCGAGTTCGACACAAAGACCCTCCGGCCCACCTACCGCCTGCAAATCGGCACGCCCGGCGAAAGCCACGCCATCACAGTCGCCGAGCATCTGGGTCTGCCGAAAAGGATAGTCAACAACGCCCGCCGGCAGTTGAGCGGACAGGCCGAGCAGTTCCGCCGCGCCATACAGGCGACGAACCTGGTCCGTCAGTCGGCCGAGGAGGCCCGCGAGACTGCCCGCCAGGCGAAGCTCGCCGCCGAGGCCGAACAGCAGGGCTATCAGACGAAGCTGGACGACCTTCACCGCCTTCGCGAGCAGTTCCGGATATGGCTGGCGCGGCTGTCGGAGATCAAGCCGGGCGACGAGGTGCATGTTCCGTCGATGAACAAGACCGGCACGCTGAAACGCCTCGAGCTGCATCGGCAGGTGGCGCTGGTTTCCGTGGACAACGTCCAAGTCGAGATTCCGCTTACGGAGCTTATGCCGGACTTCGGCCAGACGGGCGTGCGTCAGGAGCTGGATGAGCTTCGCCGACAGGTCCTCGAACAGGCCCGCCAGAGCGAGCAGAGCCGCTCCGAGGCGGATCGTATCCAGCAGGAATACCACCGCAGCTTGCAGCAGCAGAAACAGCGTGCCAGGCAGTTCGACGCGTGGCTGGGCGCCATCGCCCGGCTGCGCATCGGCCAGGAGGTCCCGATTGCCCGGAAACCGGGCAAGGGAAAGGTAACAAAGGTGGACCTGCCGGGATTGCGGGCTACCGTCAGTACCGAAAAGGGCGAGGTGGAACTGCCGATACAGGACCTGTTTCCCCAGACCGGGCCTTTCGCCCGGCGTCAGGAACAGTCCGGCAAGCGGAAGTCCGGCGGCAGGCAGGCCGACCGGCAGCGGCGCCGGGCCGGGGATAAGGGCAAGGACGACGCCAAGGCAGCCCGCGAGCGTGCCAGGGACCGCCCCATCCGTCACCGCAGCCCCGACAGCAAAGAGGCGAAGAAGTCCCGTGAGGCGGTTCTTTCGGTCAAGCCGGGACAGAGGGTGTTTGTCGTGCCTTTCAACAAGCCGGCGACGCTTGTGCGCATCGATGCTGAGAAGGACCATGCCGTGGTGCAAAGCGGCGTCTTTGAGATGGAGATCCCCATAGCCGACCTCGAACCCATCAGGTCCTAGGCCCCGGCTCCATCTGTACGAGTTAATCTGCCGCGGCTGGATGCGCGATCGGGTAGGCAGGGGCGATTGCTCGCCCCGGCCTCCCACACCACCGTACGTACGGTTCCGTATACGGCGGTTCAGCAGGTGCTCTCAAGTCGTCGATGCTCGGCAAGCAGGCTTACA
>PUND01000056.1 GCA_003551645.1 Phycisphaerae bacterium
CCCCCTCTGCCGCGGTGGCCGTTGAGACGCGACTGCACCTGGTGCTAACCCAGCCAAGGGCACACCTGATGTACACGCTGGATGAGCAGCGGGTGCCCACCCGCTATCCTTCGCACGAACATTGGCCGGCCGACGCCCACCCAGTTGCGCTGTGCTCGGCCGAAGGGCTGCACAAAGCACGCGCGGATTCGCTGGCCGCTGTGGTGCCGCTGCCGGCGGAACCGCAGACAACCGACGAAGATGAAAGCCAGAACAACAGCGATGACAACGATGAGGACAACGGCGCTGACAACGACGACCAGCCGCCGGAAGATTATCCCCGACTACAGGACGACGGGCCTCCGGTGCTGGGCGTTTTCCAGCATCGCCAGGGGCAGTGGCGCTGGTTGGGTACTATAGACGTAACCCCGGCCGACGAAGGGCGGGTATTCGCCACGGTCGCCGACGGGCGGATGTACGTGCTCGTAAGTCCCGCCAAAAACGGCAAAAACCGGCTTTTCGGCTCGGTTGAAGACGACGACTGGGAGCAACTGCCCCTGCCGGAGGCGGCCGAACAGGCCTACACCGCCGGCATGTTCACACTCGGCGACCGCCCGCAGATGGTCCTGGGCCTGCCGGCCGACGAGTCGAACCAGATGCGGCTGGTTCTGGCGACCTGGCGGGAAGGGTCGGAGCTGAGTATCCAGCCGATACGGATAGACCAGGAGGAATTCACATTCGACGCCGACATGCGCCCCCTGGCCTCGCGGCTGGGCGACCAGGCGGCCATTATTACGCTGGAAAACGAAGTACCTGCGCTGACCGCCGTCGACGCCGGCGGCCGGGGCATATACCACGGTCGGCTGGACATCTTTGACCGCCCCCCGCCGGACCAGGACGGGCAGCGGATTATGCGCTATTTCATGTGGGGCCTGGCCGCGGCCATCATAATTCCGCTGATTTTCCTCAGGCCCAAGACACCGCCGAAGCCGTTTGCGCTGCCCGGGAATATGCGGCCGGGGCCACTTGTAAAGCGGCTGGTCGCGGCCCTGCTGGACACAATCCCATTTTACGTATTGGCGTCGCTGCTGATGCTCACGCAACTGCCCCTGCACGAGTTCCGCGACGGCGAGGACATCCGGGCGATATGGGAGCGCTTCTGGGAGGTCAGCGAGCAGTACGCCCTGACGACCGGGGCGGCATACGTGCTGGTTGCGACGATCCTGCTCTACCTGGCCTACTGCGTGCTAATGGAGCTGCGGTTCTCGGCGACGCTGGGCAAGATGGCCATGGGGCTTCGCATCAGCGGGGATGAAGGCGCACAGCCGGACCTTCGCGGAGTGCTCATACGGAACCTCTCCAAGGTCATCGAGATGCTCTGGCTGTTCCCTGTGCCGGTGCTGCTGATGTGGCCGGTGTTCAACCCCAACCGACAACGGATAGGCGATCTCATCGGCAGGACCACCGTTATTGATGCTCGATACCGGCCGCCGCGGCCGTCCGGCGATGAAGAGGCCACCGACCACCAGCAAGGCCCGCTGGCGCCTCCGCCACCTGAGCAGCAGGATGAGGACGAAGAAAACCGGTAGATAACCGCCGTCGAAGGGGGTATAGGTGTAAGGGTCCGCGGCAGCGCTGAAGCCCGGCCATTCGCATGGCCGGGGCTTTGTGCATCTGAATTTCGGAACAAAGGCAAGTCGTGCCGAACGGGTGAGGTGATGAGATGTCTGAGACCACGGGGTTGGTCCTCGTTATCGTTCTGGCAACCGCAGGTCTGGCCGCACTTGTGCTGGCGGCCGTATACATGGTGCGGAAACGCTGGAAAAGGGGCGTGGAGCTTGTCGGGATAGCCGTCCTGATGGGTGTATGGATAATATTGGTGCCAGCGTTCATCGTCCCGCCAACATACCCGGAGTTACAGTGCCGCGCGGCGCTGCGCGGCATATCCGACGCAGTAGGTCTATATCGTGAAAGAGAAGAACAAATGCCGCCGAACCTCGATGCGCTGATCGAAGACGGCTTGATGGATGAGGATATATTGGAGTGCCCGGCGGCGGAAAGCGAGCGCGACTCGGACTACTTCTATCACCCGCCGGCCGAGGATGCCCCGAAGGAAACGCTGATCGCCTGTGATTACCGAAACAACCACGACGGACACCGAAACGCGCTGGACCTTGAAGGGACCGTACATTGGGTTACCGAGGAGGCGTTTCAGCAGTTGCTGGATAAGCCGGAAAACGCCGACTTCGCTCGCGCACTGCGCGAGTTTGAAGGACAGTAAAGCCCAGAGGCGTGAAGCGCCGCGCTACAGCCCGACATGGAGAACACAATGAGCGACAAGCCGCCACGCCCGCCCTCGCCTATATGGTTTCGAGCACTTAGGACCGCGATACTGATTTTGGTGGTGCTGTCAGTCATTTCAATCGTCTCGCTTGTTCTTTCGATAATGATGCCCGACCTCAGTGACGCTCGGGCACAGGCCCAAAAGGTCGTGTGTCGGGTGAACCTCCAGGGCATCGTCATGAGCGTAAACATGTACATACAGGAGCATGACGAAGCTCCGGCGACGCTCGAGGCGCTGATCGAAGACGGCTTGATGGGTGAGGACATATTGAAGTGCCCGGCGGCGGAAAGCCATCGCGATTCGGACTACTTCTACCACCCGCCGGCCGAGGATGCCCCGAAGGAAACGCTGATCGCCTGTGATTACCGAAACAACCACGACGGACACCGAAACGCGCTGGACCTTGACGGGACCGTATATTGGGTCACCGAGGAGGCGTTTCAGCAGTTGCTGGATAAACCGGAAAACGCGGCCTTCGCCCGCGCTCTGAGGGAGGCGGAAGGATGGTAGCTTCGCATACCGACATCGGTGCGACACCATGAGCGATGCGCATTCAGACACGCCAAAGGCACGGGGCGGAGGAGGACTCGCCACCGCGGCGCTGGTCCTTGGGCTGATCGGGCTAATCCCCCTGCTGGGCATCCTCCCGGCGGTGGCGGCGGTCGTGCTGGGACTCGTATCACTGTTGCGGCGGCTGCCGCGGAGCGGCTGCGCCCTGGCCGGGACCGCCCTGGGAGCCGTCGGAGCGACGACGTCGATAGTCGTCACGGGCATCGCTTTGCTGGTGTCAGTGCTGATGCCGGTCCTTTCGGAAGCACGGGACCAGGCCCGCAGGGACACTTGTGAAACCAACATCAGGTCGATCAAAGTCGGTGTTCGCATGCACGAAGACCGCCACGGCGCGCCGCCCGCGAACCTGGATATCCTTGTCGAACAGGAGCTTCTGTCTCGAGAGAAGCTGCGATGCCCCGCCGCGGAAGGCCGAGGGTACGACGACTACTTCTACCATCCGCCGGCCGACGGTGCGCCTCCGCGGACGCTGATCGCTTGCGACTTCCGGGATAATCACAACGATAGGCGTCATGTCCTGGACTATTACGGACGGGTCGATTGGATGACCGAGCAGAGTTTTCGCGAGCTTCTGGAAAGACCGGAAAACGCCGACTTCGCACGCGCACTGCGCAAGGCGGAAGGTCCGTGAAGGTCACGGGCCGGAGAACAGACAGGGCACTTACCGGACTGGAGAGATGAGATGACACAGATGCCACCGCAACAGCCGCCTCAGCAGCCGCCGCAACAGACCGCCTATCAGCCCCGCTACCGAAGCGCCGCAAAGGGCGGCGGCCTGCCGCTGGCCGCGCTGATTCTGGGCATTACCGCCATCATCCCGTGCCTGGGCGCAGCGCTTGGGCTGACGGCGATCATCCTGGGCATTGTCTCGCTGGTACAGAAGCGGCCAAGGACCGGTATGTCTATCGCCGGCATCGTCCTCGGCCTTGTGCTGCCGGTGCTGGTGATGCCGGCGATTCTTCTCCCGACGCTGGAACGGACGAGGGAGGAGGCCGGAAGAGTGGTATGCCTCACAAATCTCATGGCAATTGGCACGGCCGTTAACGTGTACGCGGCCGATCATGACGACTACCCGCCCGAAAACCTCGATGTCCTGGTCGAGAAGGGACAGGTCGAGATGGAGAGACTGCGGTGCCCCTCCGTAGATACAAAGCGCGAGACGGACTACTTCTACTACGCCCCAGGCCGCCTGTCTGAAATCGACAATGTCCCCCTCACGCTGTTGGTCTGTGAGTTGGAGGAAAACCACCTCGGCATGCGCAACGTCCTGTATGCGAACGGCAGCACGAGCTCGGTAAGCGAACGGGAGTTTCGGGAGTTGCTGGATAGACCGGAAAACGCCGACTTCGCACGCGCGCTGGACGAGTTTGAAAGTCAGCCATAGAATCCGGAACCGGCCGTGCTGTCCGCCCACACGGTCTGGCTGCCCGCGCCCCCGTAAATCTCCGGGCTTACCTGCCCCGGCGTTTTGCGGCGTTGCCGGCCGGTGAGTCGCTCAGGCAGCGGAGCGGGCCTCGTCCAGTTGCATCAGTTTCAGCAGCACCACGGCCGTCTGAAGCTGCAGGTCCGACTCGTACTTCTTTTGCAGATTGCGGGTAAGCTCCTGCGGGTCAACCTCATGCACCAGGTCGGTCTGCCGGCGGATTTCCAGCCAGCGGCGGACCTGTTGGGGGGTCATGCGGACGCCGATGTCCGGGTCCACGCCCCACTCGTCGTCGCCGTTGGCCCGGTGCAGCAGGCGGCCGTGCGGCAGATAATAATAGGCGGTGGTCAGCTTGAGCATTGCGCGGTTCTGCCGGAGACGAATGACGTTCTGAACGCTGCCCTTTCCGTAGGTCCTCTGGCCTACGACGATGGCCCGGTCCCAGTCCTGCAAGGCCCCTGAGACGATCTCGGCGGCCGAGGCGCTGGCATCGTTGACCAGGACAACGAGCGGACCGTTCAGATACAGTCCGTCCGAGCTGGCCGACCTTTCTTCGCTACGCACCTGCCTGCCCTGCGTGGAGACTATACGCCTGTTCTGGCTGAGGAACTCGTCGGCGAACTCCACCGCCGCCCCCAGCAGCCCGCCGGCATTCCAGCGCAGGTCCAGCACCAGGGCGTTCAGCTCCTTTCCGCTGAGATGCTCCAGCGCCTCCGACAACTCCTCGCGGGTCTGCTCGCTGAACTGACTGCAGCGGATGTAGCCGACGCCTTTGTCGGTGTCCATGAGGTAGTCGTACTCGCCGTCTTCCTGCCGCCGCCAGCCCTTGACGGTCTGAATGGTTATCTTCTCGCGGATGAGTTCCACGTCGAACGGCTGGGCCCGGCCGGGCCTCTCTATGGTCAAGACAACCTTGGTGCCCTCTTCGCCCATGATCGACCGCACCAGCGAGTCGATGTTCTGGTCCTCGGTGCGGCGACCGTCAACCTCCAATATGACGTCGCCAGGCCGGATGCCGGCGTTATACGCCGGCGTGCCGGGAAGAGGCGTAACCACCTCCAGCGGCTCGCCTATATCCTTGGTAATCTGGATGCCGACGCCGAAGAAATGCCCTCGTGTGTGCCGCTCGAAGTCGGCCACGTCGTGGGGCCAGATCATCGAGCTGAACCTGTCTAGCTCGTTGAGCATACCGTCGGCGAACTCGACCGAGACGACCTCCGGCGGCAAATCCACCGTCCGCTGGGACTCCCGCAGCACCATGTTCAGAAGCACCAGAAGATCCCACGATTCGAAGTGGTCCTTCCGTACCAGATTGCGCTGTAAGCTCTCCAGGGCCGCGACGAACTTGTCGCGATTGTCTTCGTCGGCCAGCGAATCGAAGCTGGCCGTCGCCTGGGGCGTCTCGGCGAGCACCCTGATCGCCATCAGTGCGCCTTCGGCCAGTTCGCGATGGTTCACGCTGGTCACGTAGTAGTGGTCCAGATGCTGGATCGCCTGTCGGACCATCTCGGCGTCGGCGCCTTCTACAAGCTCCTCCCACGACCGATTCCCGGACCGCTGCGAGGGGTTATCGTCGTCGTCGCCGTCGCCGTAAAGGCCAAGCACACGCACGTGCCGCCTGGCCTCGCGAACCTGCTGCTCGTACTCGCCCGTCTCGCCGGTAAGCTCTTCCAGGCCGCTATAGGCGGCTGCGGCATCGTACCATTCGGCCTCCTCGACCGCTTTGGCCGCACGCTCCTCGCCAAGGGCGGTAAGCTCCTTGTACCAGTCCTGCGCGGTCAGCTCGCCGTTTTCCTCGCGGTGCAGCTCGCGCGCTTGTATCCCCTTGGACAGCGCCGACCGCCAGGGCTTCTCATCCGCCATCATCTCGAGCGAAGCCATAGCGTCGGTGAGTTTGTCCTCTATTTCGGTCAGCACGTCCTCGGCCATCGACCTTTGCCGCTCGTCGTCCAGCCGGACGCCCTCCCAACCGTTGCGATACACGCGAATGTAGTGTGACACCTGCTCGGCCACCTCGCGAAACTCCTCGGCATATTCGCTGTCATCGTCATTGAGCAAGCTTACGGTGCGGTCCACGCCGGCCGACATCTTCTCGGTCGCCTCAATGATGCGCTCTTTCAGTTCCTCGGCGGAGTCTTCGGAAAGCTCATTGAGCATCGAGGCGCCGTCAACGGAGTTGTACGGCTCGAAGATGCCCTCCTCGGTCCGCTCGCGGAGCGGCTCGGCCAGTTCCGCCTCCAGCAGCTCGGGCCGGTAGCTCTGGGCGAGCATGGCGCGTCGGACGCTCTTGGTGGCCTCGTCGTACTGCTCCTTGCGCTCGCGTTCGAAGCGGTCCCACTGGGAGACGTACTTGTCGAGTTCGGCCTCTCCGGCGGCTATGTATTCGTCGTCGGGGTCGATTTCGGCCGCCTTGCGGACCTCCTCCAGCGCGGAGGCAAAGTCCCCGCCCAGGGCCAATTCAACGCCTTCCCGCCAGTAGCGGCCGGCGTCGAGCCGTTGGCTGTCTTCTTCGTTATTGTTGGCTTCGGTGGCATTGTTGCCTTGTGCGGCCGATATCGGGGCTATCAGGGCAACTGACAGTACCGCGACGACCAGGTAAACCAGCCGGATATGAAAGCCGTTTCTATTCACGGACATCTCCACTTCCTAGGTTTGAACGTTGCCCCGCTTCACGAGCGGGGCACTTGAGCAGATGAAACACTCGGCCGCGGCCGCGACCGCGGCCGCGACACAGTCAATTATACTCAATAAACCCTGTTATGCGGAGGGTTGTTTCGCACTCCTACGGGCGTTTTCCGGATAACCTTCTGTATGTTGGACACCTCCCGACCGCAAAAGGTTCGCATTTTTTCGCATTCTCCGCCGGGCCGGCTCAAGGGCTGAAACTCTTTGACCTTGCATCCGCCCGGGCGGACGCTAACCTTCGCGGCAGAGGTTATGGTTCTTCGACAAAGGTTCTCTCTAAAGGAAACATAAGACATGGCACGGGACATTCGCGTAACGGTCTGGAACGAATTTCGCCACGAGAAGGAGGATGACGCCGTCAGGAATATCTACCCCGACGGCATCCACGCCTGCATCGCCGAGCATCTGAACGCCCAGAAAGGCATCGCCGCGGACACGGCCACGCTGGATGAGCCGGAGCACGGGCTGACCGCCGAGAAGCTCGACGCCACCGATGTGCTCACCTGGTGGGCGCACAAGGCCCACAAGGAGGTCTCGGACGAAATCGTGGACCGCGTCCAGAAGCGCGTGCTGCAGGGCATGGGGCTTATCGTGCTGCACAGCGGGCACTTCTCCAAGCCGTTCAAGCGGCTGATGGGAACCACCTGCCAGCTCAAGTGGCGTGAGGAAGGCGAGCGGGAAGTCCTGTGGGTCACGCGGCCGGGACATCCGATAGTCGAGGGGCTGGGCGAGTGCGTAATCATCCCGCATACCGAGATGTACGGCGAGCACTTCGACATCCCCGAGCCGGACGAGCTTATCTTCATCTCCAGCTTCGCCGGCGGAGAGGTGTTCCGCAGCGGCTGCGCGTGGAACCGCGGCGCGGGCAAGGTGTTCTACTTCCGCCCCGGCCATGAGACCTACCCGGTTTACAGGCACCCGGAAGTGATGCGCGTGATAACCAACGCCGTCCGATGGACCACACCGACCGGCACCATGGAAATCGGCGCGCCAAACAAGCCGATGGGCTGGTTTGAGAAGTAGAGCTGCGTTGCACGTTGGAGCGCGGAACGCGGAACGTGGAACCTGGAACACGGAACAGGGAACACGGAACGCGGAACAAGGAACATGGGTCAGGCATAACGGGTGCCGTGGTCTGCGATAGAAGGGAGCAGCCACGTGGCCGCCAAACTTACCCTATAAGGTACAGCAACCCCGCGGTCGCGAAACAAACCGCGGCGGCCGCGGCACAGCCCTTCCCCAGCCGGGACCAGACTTTTGCCGCTCGCGGCATCGCCCGCCGGTCCGCCACGGACTCCGCCGCCATCAGGCCGGCCGTCATCGGCAGGAGCAGAAGCCCCAGCCGCAATGCCCAGATTGTCGCCGTGGTCGGCGTCATCATCTAAAGCTCCGGCAGTTCGAACTCATCGTCGGTATCGGCCACCCAGCCGGCGAGTGTGTCCTGAAGCCGTTTGCGCTCTGTACGGAACCGGCTGTTGAAGGCCAAATTCACCTGCTCGTAAGGGTCGTCGTTGAGGTTGAACATCATGAACGGCTGCCCGGGAAGCACGGCATACTTCCAACCATCGCGGGTCACCACGCCCCGCCAGGGACGATCCACGCTGTTGCCGTGCCCGGTGGGGATCACCGATTGCAGATACGCCGAATCCCTCGGCGGCCCGGCCGCTTCGACGCCGCGCAGGAAGTGCCCGGAATAGTCCGTGCCTGTCATCCATTCTGGCGTCTCGATGCCGCAGAGGCCCAGCGTGGTCGGGGCCATGTCCACGTGATTGACAGGCACATCGCAGCGACCGGTCCTGAAGCGATAATCGGCCCTGGCCGGGGCGACTATCATCGGTATGCGAATGGCCTCTTCGTATGGACTCATCTTGCGGAACTGTCCGTGGGAGCCGTGCTGGTCGCCGTGATCTGAGAAGAACACCATCAGCGTGTCCTCGGCCAGTCCCGTCTCGTGCAAAGCGTCGAGGATGCGCCCGACGTTCCAGTCAATGTTCTCTATCTGGGCGTAGTAGCCGGCCAGTTCTCTGCGGGCCTGTTCACGGACCCAGGCGACGTCCGGAACGTTCGGCCGCAATTCCACTCGGCCGGGCGTGTGGCGGCTCATCCAGCGCCGCGGCGCCACATAGGGGTCGTGCGGCGGCTGGACCGACAGAGCCGCGAAGAACCCACCCGATTCCGGTCCGGCCGACGCCCGCCGCCGCAGATAGTCGATGAGCATGTCGGTCAGAGCGTCCGTCTCGTAGCCGTCCAGCCGGCGGTGGAACGCCTCGTCGCCGACGCCTCCGTGGACCCAGCAGTCCCACTGGCGGTTGTTGTTGTCGTAGCCGACCCACGTGTCGAACCCGCCCCGCTGCTCGGGCGGGACAATGTACATCGCCGCCCTGCCGTCCCGCTCCTTCCAGCCGGCGAGGTGCCACTTGCCGAAATACGCGGTGTGATAGCCCGCCTCGCTAAACGCGCTCGCCACGGTCGGCAGTTCGGGGTCCAGCGGATACTCGTGCCCCGGGACGCATTTGTGAGGGTATCGGCTGGTAATCAGCGAGCCGCGGTAAGGGCAGCACAGCGGGAAGCCAGCGACGGCCTCGGTGAAATGCACGCCGTCGGCGGCCAGCCGGTCCAGGTTGGGTGTTGCGAGGTTCGGGTCGCCCGCGCAGCCAAGCGCCTGTCCGCGGTGCTGGTCGCCGAATATCCAGATAACATTGGTGGGCCTTCGGGCCTGCCGCCGGGTCATTCGTCTGACCTCCCGCCGAAAGCAAACCACATGGACAGTCTGATTTCAACCGCGACGGCCGCCCAAAAACACGGGTCGGCGGATATGCCGACCCGGGACTACGTGTGTACCGCTCGTTGGGCGCCGGACTACTTCTTCTTTTTCGCGCCCTGCGGCTTTTTGCCGGCGGGCTTTACCGGCTTACCGGCCTTCGCTGCCGGCTTGCCCGCCTTCTTCGCCATCTTCTTGGCCATTGCCGTGGCTCCTTGTACGCGACCTTGTCGGCCGCGACATGCCTTTCGACCCGCCGGTCTCGCACCTACCCCGGCACGCGGCGGGCCTGACTGTGCTATCTATGACAACAACACAGCTTTGCGACAATTATCGCCTGTAGGCGTCAAAAGCCGACACTATTTCCGCTCCCGAAAAAAATCTTTTCATCCGGTCCGGCGAACCGGCCCCTAATGCTCCGGCAGGTCGAACTCATCGTCGGTGTCCGATATCCACTGTGCCAGCCGGTCCTGGAGCCGTCGGCGGACGGCCCGGTATCGTCCGTCGGTGGCGTGGTTGGCCAGTTCATAGGGGTCTTCATTGAGATCGAACAGCATGTGGGGCTGATTCTCCAGGCAGACGTACTTCCAGCCGTCGCGGGTGACGATTCCCCTCCAGGGCCTGTCCAGCCCGCTGGGCCGCTTGTGAACATATTGCTGGATGAAAGCCGAGTCCGGCTCTCCCGGCAGCGGCGTTTCCTGCGAATAACGCCTGTAGCCGGAATAGTCGAACCCATCCATCCATTCGGGCACATCCAGCCCGCACAGCCCCAGCGTGGTCGGAGCGATGTCCACGTGGTTTATCGGCGCATCCCGCGAGCCGCCTCGGCCGGTGTAGTGCTCGCGGCAGCCGCCGATAAGAAACGGAATCCGGATCGACTCCTCATACGGGACCGACTTGCGGACCAGACCGTGCGAGCCGTGCATGTCGCCGTGGTCGGAGAAGAACACGATGTGCGTGTTCGCCCACAGCCCGGTCTCCTCAAGCGCGCGGCGGATTCGGCCAAGGTTGTAATCGATGTTCTCTATCATCGAGTAGTAGCCGGAGAGGTCCTTGCGTGCCTCGGCCTGTATGCGCTCAACCGGCGGGACGTTCGGGCGGAGTTGAATATCCCCGGCCGAGCGGGTTCGCACGTTCGGCGCCGATACATACGGGTCGTGCGGCGGCTGCACCGAAAGCACCGCGAAGAACGGATCGGGGTTCGGCGGAAGCTCGTTGCTGGTGGGAACCGACGGAGCCCGTCGGCGACGCAGGTAGTCTATCAGCATATCTGTCAGTGCGTCGGTCTCGTAGCCGGGCAGCTTGTGGAGGTCTATCTCGTCGCCGGTGGCGTCGTGGCCGTGGACCCAGCAATCATACTGAGAGTTGTTGTTCTCGTAGCCGATCCACGTGCGGAACCGACCTCGCTCGCCCGGCGGGATGATGTGGAAGGCCGAACGGCCCTTGTCCTCCGGCCAGCCGCCAAGATGCCACTTGCCGAAGTATGCGGTGTCGTAGCCGGCGTCGTTAAACGGCTCGGCGATTGTGTGCAGTTCCGGGTCCATCCGATCGGGGGTCCGCATGCAACAATGGTGAGGGTATTTGCTTGTCAGCAGCGATGCGCGGAACGGTGTGCACCAGGGGTTGCCGGCTACCGCGCGGCGGAAGGTAAGCCCCTCGGCCGCGATGCGGTCCATCTGAGGCGTGTGGACATTCGGGTCGCCCATGTGCGACTGGGCGAACGCGCGGTGCTGGTCGCCGAAGACCCATATGACGTTGGGGCGGGAAGCGGCGGATTCTGCCATGCCCTGCAACTCCTTTCCAATGGTTCGGGGGTGGCATTTTATAGGATACCGCAGCAAAAGGCATCCCGCAGCCGCGGCGGCCGGGCGCCTCACCGCATCGGGAACTTCTGCATGGCCTCATCACTTCCGATGAGTATGAGCACGTCGCCCGGTTCAATTACGGTATCGGCCATCGGCACACTGACGAGTATCTGCCTGGTCTTCTTCACGCCGCCAGTCCTCTCCTCCACCGTTTTGCGAACGGCAACCACGTTCACTTTGAAGTTTCTGCGAACATCCAGTTGTCCGAGCGTCTTGTTGTGGAAGCTTTCCGGGGCCGCGATCTGCACCATGCTGTAGTCCTCGGCCAGCTCGATTCGCTCGATGACCGCCGGAGCCAGCAGTCGGTTTCGCCACCTCTCGGCCGATTCCTCCTCGGGATTTACCAGGTCGTCGGCGCCGATCCGGCTGAGTATCTGTCCCCGTACGTCGGTGGCGGCCCGGCTGATTACACGCGGCACATCCATCTGTTTCAAAATGGTGGTGACCAGTGCGTTGTCCTCGAAGTTCGTGCCGATGCCGACCACGGCCACGTCCACCTTGTCGATGCCCTGACTTCGGAGGGCATCCTCGTCGGTGCAGTCCAGCGCCACCGCCAGCGCCACGCGGTCACGAACCTGGTCCACCAGGTCGCGCTCGCGGTCCACCGCGATGACCTCCGCGCCGGCATCGGAAAGCAGCGTCGCCAGCTTCATCCCGAAGCGTCCCAGACCGATAATCGCGAAACGTTCCATTTGCCTATCCTATGACCATGTGTTCGGGGGGATATTCGTACCGAGGCGCCCTCAGCCGGCTCGTAAGCGCCAACAGCAGAGTCAGCGGGCCGAGCCGGCCGATAAACATAGCAGCTATGACGACCGACTTGCCAAAAGGGTCCAGGTTACCCGTAACGCCGGTGGACAGTCCCACCGTCCCGCACGCGCTGCCGGCCTCAAACAAAACGTCTATCAGCGGCGTCCCGGCCCCCACCGATATGCTCAGAAGCAGCGTCACCACCACCACCAGCCCCAGATAAAGAACCGCGATGGTGACGGCCTTTCGCAACATGTCCACGGCCACGCTGCGCCGATATAACTGAACCTGGTCTTTGCGCCTCAGCACGCACCACACCGTCGCCAGCAGCAGCACGAAGGTCACGGTCTTCATGCCGCCGGCGGTGCTCGCCGGGCTGCCGCCCACTATCATCAGCCCGATCATCCAGAGCTTCCCCGCGTCTGAAAGCTCGTCCATATCCACGGTGTTGAACCCCGCCGTCCTCGCCGAGACCGAATGAAACACCGCCGCGCGCAGCCGCCGGGGCCGGTCCAGGCCCCGCCAGTCGGAATGCCCCCCGGCCGCCCGCTCCCAGATTGGGTTGTGTCCGATGGCGCGTGCATCGGCGTCCGACGGCTCCGCGGGCGGCTCGACCAGCAGCAACCCCGCCGCACCAACAACTATCAGCGCCACCGTCGCCGTGAGCACCACCTTGGACTGAAGCGACAGTCGCGGCCGGGGCGAGTCGGTGAGCCGCTCCAGCGTCGGGGTGCGCACCCGGCGAACCATGCGCCGCACCAGGCCGCGCAGGTAACGGGCGACATCGTGAAGCACCGGGAAGCCCAGCCCACCGAGAATGATCAGCGGGGCCATCACGCCGAGCACCTGCCAGTGCTCTCGAAGCGGCCGGGACCAGGCGTCCGGGCCTCGAGCGCCCTCCATCATGTTGTCGGTGTACAGGGAGAACCCGGCGTTGCAGAAGCTGGAGACGCTGTGGAAGACGCTCAGCCAGACGGCCTCGCCCCGAGACGGCTCGCCGGCGGCGCCCTTGGGGGCGCTTACCATGGGGTACAGAAGCACCGCACCGACCAGCTCCAGCGCCAGCGTGACGGCCACCACGAACGCCACAGTACGCCCGATACGCCCGACCGCCTCATCCGACAGCGTCTCACCCACCGCCTGAGTGCCGCGGAAGCTAAGCCCCCGACCGACGAGCATCGCCAGCACCGTGCCGAAGACCATGATGCCGAGGCCTCCAAGCTGAATCAGCGCCAGGATGACGGCCTGCCCGAATCCTGTGAAATCCGCGCCGGTGTCGCGGACGATCAGACCTGTAACGCAGGTGGCACTAGTGGCGGTGAACAACGCGTCGACATAGGTTATGGGGGTGTCTTCCGGCGTCGCCACCGGCAGCATGAGAAGCCCGGAGCCGATAGCACACAGTGCCGCGAAGCCGCCCACCAGGAGCCAACCGGGATGCACGCCGCTTCCGGCGAAGCGAAGGTGCATCGAGACCCCCCGCAACAACAGCGACACCAGGATATACGCCTGAGTGATTACCACGTAAAGCGCGCCGGCGGAGATGACCCTCGGCTCCAGTCCAGCGCTTATCGCCAGGGCCGCCGCGAACACGCCGATAAGGGCGTAGTCGATCCAGTCCTGGCGAAGGTAGCGTCGCCTGTCGGCGGCCAGCATGAGCCGCAGCAGCCGGTCGAGGACAAACACCCCCACCACCACCAGCCCGGCAACCCGCAGCGCTGTCACATCCGCCCAGTCGGGGCGCCGCTCGCCCAGACCATGCTCCAGGACCAGCACGGCTATCGCGATCGCCCCCGTGACCGCCAGGACCACGTCGAGGGCGCGCGACACCGCCCGCGGCGGGCCGACCGTCTCCCGCACCGTCATCCGCCGTTGCCTGTGGCGAGTCGTATCCGCCATCGCCGCAACGCCTTTCCCGCCGCCGGCACGGACTGCCGCCCGCTACCGCCGGTCCTTATAGACCTTGTCCGGGTCGAAGAGTTTCCCGGCGACGGTCTCCCATTGGCCGTCGTCGCCGAGGCGGCGGTAGAAGCACGAGTAGTAACCCTCGTGGCAGGCCGCCCCGTGCTGGTCAACCTCTATCAACAGCGTGTCTTTGTCGCAGTCGGTGTATATCGACCTGACGTCCTGGGTATGTCCCGAAGACTCGCCCTTCATCCAGTATTTCTGCCGGCTGCGCGACCAGAAATGCGTCTTGCCGGTGCGCACCGTATCCAGCAGCGACGGGCGGTTCATGTATGCGACCATGAGCACCTGCCGGCTGTCGGCATCCACCACCACCGCCGGTATCAGTCCGTCGGCGTCGTACTTGAGGTCGTCGAGCGTATGTTCAAGCTTGTCCAAGGCATATCTCCCGGCAAAAGCCGCCGAAGTGTCCTCAAAATCGACCCGACATGCTACTGCCGAAGCCCGCGCCGGTCAAAGGCAGTTACCTTTGACATCGGGTCCGGGCCGGAAATTCACCGCCGCGGCGTCTTGACACATGCCCGGCACGGACGTATCTTGGGAATCTTACCATAAGGCAAGGAGACGCACAGTGTACGCCGTTATAGAGGACAGCGGACAGCAGTTTCGGGTATCCGAGGGCGACGTCATGGACGTTGACCGTCGCGAACTCGCCGACGACGCCTCGGAGGTCGTCTTCGACCGGGTGCTCCTGGTCAGCGACGAGGACAAGGTGAAGATCGGCACACCGCACGTCAGCGGCGCGAAGGTGACCGCCGAGGTGCTCGACGCCGACGCCCAAGGCCCCAAAGTCTATATCCACAAGCTGCGGCGCAGGAAGAACTCCCGCCGCCGCACCGGACACAGACAGCAGTTGCTTCGCGTCCGCGTCAAGAAGATCGCCAAGGGCCGCTGACCGCGACCGGCTCGCGCCGTGCCGTGGTCACGGGGCCGTCACCACGACCACCTCGGGGTAGTCTTCCGAGACCGTCATGTGCCAGGTCTGCTCCCGGCCGTCGTCGAGGCGGACCCGTACCGTGCGCTCGCCCGGCGGCACCGGCACGCGGGCGACCATCACTCGCGCCGGCAAAAAAGTCCAAGAACGCGTGTCGGGCCTGTCCAGCGCCATCAGGGTAAGCTCCGTGGCCCATGCGCCGAGCACCTGAACGCTCCTGTCCGAACCCCTGAAACCGGCCCGGACGCCCTCCGCCGCCGCCGCTCGCGCGATCAGACGAGTCAGCGAGGCCGCGATAATCTGGGGCTTCATGCGCTCATACTCGGCCCTTACCCTCGCCGACTGGTCCGACAGCAACTCCAGAGAAACCTCGCGCCCGTCAACATGCACCATCGGTCGCGGCTGACGGCCGAAAGGGGACACCAGCTTCGGGTACACCACCACCTTGGCCCCAAGACGGTCGAGCCACCAGAGGTCTCCGGTTATCCAGCTACCGGCGATACCCACGGCCAGTCCCACCGGCATCCGCTCCGGAACCTTGTATGGCACCCGACCGGTGGCCACCACCACCAGAATCTCCCCTCCTGGTGACTGATCCTGCGCCTGGCCGGACACCCCATCGAGGTAACGCGAAATGTTCCGGCCGCGATAGCTGCCGCGCCCGGCCAGCCGCCGCACCGGTTCGCGAAGCGACTGCAGCGGACCTTCGGAAAGCGCCTCGTCGTAGTATCGCAGCGCTCGGTCATACTGGCCCATCTGCTCGAAGACAAACCCCGCCAGGTAAGCGCCCATTCGCCCGTCGCCCAGGTCCTGCGTCTGGTCCAGGTAGTTGCGTATGACGGTGAACCTCCGGGCCTCGATAGCCGCGGACTGAAGGTCGCCGACCGCGAGGTAGTTCATCATATTCATCGGGTTCAGCGAGAGTTGCTCGACCGGCGTAACGCGGTACACCTCGGCGCTGTCGCTATAGACGTACTTCGCGATTCGACCGACCGGGTCGGCCGACAGGTCCAGTATCTCCAGCACCTCGTCGGCCTTGCGGAAATCCCTGGCGCTGAGTTCGAATTCCCCCATCGCCTGCAGCAGCACCGCCCGCTCGAGCAAAGCCACGCCGGTGTTTTCGTTCCACCTGCCCGGCAGCTCCCCGTGACAGTCAGCTCCGAGCACCCTGTTTACCGTGTCCAGCGCGGCCGGGTAATCGCCGCGCGAGGCCGCTCCGTGGGCAGTCTGCACGTGGTCGGTGTAGGTGGCGCAACCGGCGGCCGTCAAGGCCGCAAGCGACGTCAGCACCCACAACAGGGATGCGAATCTCGTCCGGGCGGTGGCATGGGGGCTCATTGCCTGATCATCTTGGTCCGCATGGCTTCGTTCTGGAACATCACCTCGCCGGTCTCAACGTGCAAAATCTGCATGAACAGCCGATACTGCAACCGCCGGGTTTTCTGGAGTCGCTCATCCACGCCGGTCAGCCGTCCGGTGACGAAATACTCGGCCCCGAGCTGGCGGCCAAGCTCACCGGCGGTTTCGCGGTCGAAGATGTCAATCTGGCGATACTGCAGCTCCCTGGCCAGTTCCTCCTGGCGCGACCGGGCCACCACGCGGGCGTCGCCTGTGTTGACGATGCGCGTCTCGACCGACATCAGCAGCGCATCCATCTGGTCCTCAAGGTGCATGGTGGTGTGGTTCTGGATCGGCCAAACCGCCATCAGCGGCCGCTCCTGCGCGCGGCGTACAACGTCCCGCCAGAACCGCGAGTTCTCAAGCGCCTCGAAGTTCTCTTCCACCAGGTAGTCGATATCCACCCGGTCCAGCACCAGGGACATGGGCGGGTCGTCGATGTCCGGCCGGTCGGTGCCCTCACCGCCACGGTACACCCTTGGCCCGCAGCCGCCCACAACAAGCGCCGCGACCACAAGCGCCGCCGCGAACACACCCGAAAGAAGCATCGGCCACTGATTTCGATTCATCGGATTACTCCTTCTTCGGCTCACTTCGTATGAACGGCCGGCGCCGGCCATTGTACGAAGCGACCGGACAGTCCGACAAACGGTTCCACCGTTACAGACATAGGACACCACGCTCGGTTAGGCGGAAAGCCGCTCACAGCAGCTTCACCCTTCGGTTTTCTCGAAGAACCCGCCACTGCTCGGCCGTCAGAGGCCCCGGCCCGGCATAGTCCCCGTGACCATGCAGTTCGGCGACCTCGGCGCCGGCGGGCATATCTCCGGTCACCCAGAGAGACAGTTCCAGCGTATCGGGGTCGAAGTCCGCCTCGATTTCCGCCTCGCCGCCCAGCTGATCCCAACCGAGATACTCCCGCCAGGCCGCCAGGTCCAGCGGGCCTCCCGCGGCCTCATCCTGTACGCACAGCGGCGGGCGGCGTCCGGGGCGGGCGAACAGGTTACCGTCGGAATGATTGTCCTCCGAGCGTGCGAAAAGCACATCCCTGTCGCCGTCGGAGAAGAGGTTGTTCAGCAGCTTGTTGCGCCTGCACAGCCCGGCCCTGCCGCCGGCGACACGTCCGCCCTGCTGGAGGTGGAAGCTGACGGCATAGTTGTCGCTGACCCTGCCCAGGAAGTTGTGGGCGACCACCAGGTTCTCGCCGCTGTCGGCGTCGAAACCCACGCCGCCGTGCATCACGTGGCCCGGCTGCGTCGGCCGGGGGTCGCCGTTGCGGACGTCCCAGATGATGTTGCCGTCGATGAGGTTCAGGTCGTGCGTGCATTCGATATAGCACGCGCCCAGCAGCGTCAGCACATCGGCGAAGACGTTTCGAGTTATGCGGCAGTTGCGATTGCCCACATCCAGCCACAGCCCCGAGGCGTGGTGCATGTGCCGGAAGACGTTGCGGCGGATCAGCACATCACTGGCATGGTGGAACTTCAGCCCGGCCGATTCCAGCACCCGCTCGATATTCCGGAAGCCGATGTGCTCGACGACGTTGTCTTCTATCAGCGAGCCGTCCACATCGCAGACGCCGGCGATTCCGCAGACTCCGCAGTCGTGTATATGATTGCGCCGGACGATGTGCCGCCCGCACGGCTCGGACCGCTCGGCGTGCCAGTGCACCCGCCCGATATCTATGCCGCAGGCATTGGCGTCAAGGATGGTGCAGTCTTCGATAATCCAGTGATGCCCGCTCGCTGTCGAGACCGTCGCCCGCTGCGGCACCGGCACCGGGTCGGCCGCGTGCTCGAACGTCAACCCGCTGACGCGGATGTATCCTATATCCGGCACTGCCGGTGAGAAACACTGCTCACGGACAGAGACCTCCAGTCTCACCCCTGCGGGGTCCGCGTCGCAGTGCGTGCGGAAGTGCAGTCGCAACCCCGGCTCCTCGACCCAGAACGCACCGTCCGTGCGAGCAAGCTCGTGGTAGGCGAATACCTGCTTCAGCGGCCGACCATCGGCGAAGACCATGCCCCGGCGAAGCTGGAGCCGGTGCGTCTCGTCCCGATGCCAGTCCCAGCCGTAGTTTGTGTACGCCGCGGGCATGTTGACGGCGTTGAACGGGTTATAGCCGCCGAACCATTCGTCCCGAAGCTCGCCGGTCCAGATCCTGGCGCCTTCGGGCAGTCGGCCGGTTCGCCAGCCGGTGCTCAGCTCGAACGGCCCGGTCCAGTCCTCCGATGCGAGGATGCGCACATCCTCTCCGTCGGCCGCCTCGTAGCAGATCATCGACTCAGGTCCTTCGCCGCCGCGAGCCGGTCGAACGCACTCGCGATAGACCCCGGCGTGAATGACGACCTTCTCTCCCGGCCCGACTCGCCCGGCCGCGGCCGATATACTCGCCAGCGGCTCATCCTCTGTGCCGCCGTTTTCGTCGTCGGCCGCCGGATGAGCGGCCGAGACGTGGTAGATTCTTGAATACTCCGTCCGGTCTTCCCAGAACGGAAAGTCGCTGCCGTCGGGCAGTTTCACAACTTCATCAGCCATGCGAAAACACTCCTGTCAAAACAACGTCGGCAAGCCGGCATGATACCAGAGACGACGGGACACACAGAGAACCGGCCCCTCGATGTGCCGACTGCACCGCAAGACCCGTCCCGGCCATCGGGGACAGTGCATGGATACACTGAGCGGGGCGGGCCACACTACCGAACGCAATCCGCAATCCTCATCTGATACGCTCGGCGACCCAGCTTACGACCTCGTCTGCCGGCAGGCGAATCTGTTCCAGCGTGTCGCGGTCGCGGACAGTCACGGTATTGTCCTCCAGCGACTGGCCGTCAACCGTCGCGCAGAAAGGCGTACCGGCCTCGTCCTGGCGGCGGTAGCGACGCCCGACTGCGCCCTTCTCGTCATAGAACGCCGACAGCCCCGAGCCGGTCGCCTCGTCGTATATGCGTTGGGCAAGCTCCGGCATCCCCTCGCGCTTGACCAGCGGGAAGACCGCCAGCTTTATCGGCGCCAGTCGCGGGTGGAACTTCATCACCGTCCGCGGCTGGGGGTTTCCGTGCTCGTCGGGGGCCTGGTCCTCGGTATATGCCTCGCAGAGAAACGCCAGCGCGGCCCGGTCCACTCCGCCTGACGGCTCGATGACGTAAGGGATGAAGCGCTCCTTCGTCTGGTCGTCGTAATAGCTCATGTCGCGGCCTGAGAACTCCTGGTGTCGCGACAGGTCGTAATCGGTGCGGTTGGCGACGCCCTCAAGCTCGCTGACGCCAAAGGGGAACTCGTATTCCACGTCGGCGCAGCTCGCCGCGTAGTGGGCCAGCTCATCCTGGTCGTGGTCCCGAAGGCGGAGCTTGCTGCTGGTAAGCCCCAGGTCCACATACCACTGAAACCGGGCGTCCCGCCAGTAGCGGTACCACTGGTCGGCCCCGGAGGCGTGGCAGAAGAACTCTATCTCCATCTGCTCGAATTCCCGGCTGCGGAAGATGTAATTCCGCGGGTTTATCTCGTTTCGGAACGACTTGCCTATCTGTGCGATGCCGAACGGCAGCCGCATCCGGGAGGTGTCGAGCACGTTCTTGTAATTTGCGAAGATGCCCTGAGCGGTCTCCGGCCGCAGATAGGCGACGGCGGAGGAATCTTCCATGGCGCCGACGAAGGTCTTGAACATCATGTTGAACTTCCGCGCGGCCGTCAGTTCTGCATTGCAGTTCGGGCACAGGGCGGGCCTTCCGTCGCCGCCCTGGTCGGCCCGGAACACCGCCCAGCTAAGGTCGTCGCCCCGCTGCTTTATGCGCCGGCGAGTCTTGCTGTTGGCGGCGGCGGTGGCCTGTTCGCGGGCGTGCTGTTCGTCGTTTGCCTCGACGCCGGCGGCGAGAAGCTCGTTGTCTGCCTCGGCCGCCACGACAGTGAATATCTGGTCGGCGCGATAGCGGGCGCGGCAGCCGGTGCAGTCAACCAGCGGGTCGTTGAAGCTCACCACGTGCCCGGACGCCTCCCAGACCTTCGGGTTCATGATGATGGCCGAGTCCAGCCCGACCATGTCGTTGCGCCTGCGGACCATATCGTGCCACCAGACGTCCTTTATGTTGCGCTTCAGCTCGACGCCGAGAGGCCCGTAGTCCCAGAAACCGTTGATACCGCCGTAGATTTCGGAGGACTGGAAGATGAAGCCGCGCCGCTTGCTCAGCGCGACGATTTTCTCCATCAACTGCTCGTGTGTTTCACTCATGGTCTTGTCCGGTCTCCCGCGGCTGCGTGCTCAACCTGCTCCGATTCGACCCGGGGGAACGTTCAGCGAACGCGTTTGGTGATGCGCGATTCGCAACTCGCGATTTAATACGGTCGGCCGATGATAGGCCGGAACCGGTATCGCTGCAAGCACGCGCGTTGTCGCCGCCGGCTGTGTAAGCTAGCATGCCTGTTGGGCGATATCGCCCTTCCGCCGGTGTTGCGGGCAAGGGACAGCCGATGCGTAAGGTTCTGTGGATCATCCTTGGCGTTTGCCTGGTCGTTGCCATCGGCGGCCCGGCGCCCTCCCTGCTGGAAGGCCCGGACGCCGCCGACGATGTGGTCATACTCATCGTGGACGACTTCGCCTACAAGGCCCACGGCGCGAGCGTGGAGCGGGTGGCCCGGCTGTGGAACCCCGCCGGTGCGGAGATCCGGGCAATCTACGCGATGAACACCTTCGACGGCTACCTCACCGGCGTTCGGGAGGCCCTGAGCTACGTCGCCGAGAATCCCCACAAGAAATGCATCGTGAACCTGTCCCTGGGGCATCCCAGCCCGCGGCCCGAGGAGAAACGTCTGTTCGAGCGTCTCGCCGGGCACGGCGCGGTCGTGGTGGCTTCGGCCGGCAACGAGAGCACGGATCTGCCCTACTACCCGGCGGCGTACCCCTCGGTGGTGTCGGTGGCCGCTGCGGACGGGCCGTGGAAGGCCGACTATTCCAACTATGGCAGACACGTGGACCTCACCGTCCAGCCGCACGAGCTTCTTCATGTGGAGGTCGCTCACCACTGGACGCCGGACGGACTTATCGTGCACGAAACCGTCAGGACCGAGGCAGGCACTTCGCTGGCGGCTCCCAAGCTGGCGGGCCTGCTGGCCTCACAGTGGGCGCACCGGCCGGAGCTGTCGAGCGAAGAGCTTGTTGACCGACTTTCCGGGCACTGCCGGAGCATGGACGACCCCTACTACCTCCGAGGACAGCTCGGGGCCGGGCTGCTGAACGAGCGAGATATGCTGATGGCGGTCCCTCGCTACGCGGCACGGTATTGGCTCGTGGTGGCCTCGGCGTTCTCGACGGCCGCCGCCGCCAGTTTCCTCATATTGGCGATGCTGCTGCTTGGTCCGAAACTGGCCTCGCAGGTCACCACGGCGCTGCTGGCGGCGACGCTGGCGATAGTGCTCATTACCGCGGATATGCCCTGGCTCTTGCGCTGGGGCTGGATCGTGCAGGCGTGTCTGGCCGCCACGTCGGCGGCTGTGCTCTGGTCCGCGGCGGCGAAATGGCCCTGGCCGCTGGGCGGCGTGCGAGTGCACGTATTCTGCCGGCCGGGGCTGGAGGATTACGCCGAGCGGGTCATGCGGCGGCTGAGGCGACTGGGGGCCGACGCGCGATGCGACCCCCCGGTCTCTCTGGCCCATGGGGTACTGCGACTGGAACCTACCGCTGACGGCGTGATCTGGCGCATGGGCGTCCGAGAGGGGATGCACTATCGGCTGCACGAGTTTCCCGGCCGAGGGGCACATCCGCCGGCAGGCGCTGTGGAACTTCTGCGGCCGGGCGATCACGAGCCGCGGCGGACGGATGAGTCGTGGGAGTGAGCGGGCCGGACGCTGTTTGTCGGGTTGAACGGCGACGGGCCGTCTTCCGACCCGGCCGCGGTGACGCCGCCTTCGGTCAGCGCGGACGGACCATGGCGCCTAGACAAGGCGGACTCATCCGACATGGACGAAGATATCGGAACCGCCTTATGCGGCTTCCGCTGCCCTACCGGCCCGATTCCTGAATCAGCTTTTCGATGGCCTCGTCCCTTCGACGGTCGATGTATTCGTACACCTCCGGCGGCAGGTCGTCGGCCCGCATCAAGACATCGAAGCTCACGTCGTCAGGCCCCGGCATCGACATCCTTACGAAGAACGGCTGTGCCGAGTCCCGTCGGACGGGCCTGTCCTGCATGCGCGCCTTAAGCTCCTCGGAGGCGCTGACACTCAGGCCGTCATCGGTAGCGTCGAAGGCAAGCCCGGTCACGCCGCCGATGACCTCCAGCGCCTGGGCGACGCTGGCGTCGGACATCATCAGCGTGAAGCTGTCGCGCGTCTCGGCCGGAACGTAGTTCAGCGCATCCGGCGCGATTGCCAGGTGTACGCCGGCCTTGTCGGCAAGGTCCAGCAGGACCTCCAGCAGGTCCGCCTCCTCGTATCGCAGCGACACCTGCCTGGTGAGCTGTCGGCGGACCTGCCCGGCTCGCGGAAGCACCACTATGCGGTCGCCGGTCACATACCACGTCCACGGCTCGTTCCGGCACATAGCGTTCAGCCAGCGGGCGCCGGTGGCCGGCAGCGACTCGTCGGCCTTTGCGATAAGCTCGGCCTCATCGACCGGTATCTGAACATTCAGCTTGAGGTCCGGGTTTCCCGACTTCTGCCTGAGCTGATCCAGCACCGACGTGCCATCTTCGGCCCGGGCGAGACGTTCGGAATAGAGCGTCCCCAGCAATTGCAGCTCATCATAGGTGGCCCGTCTGCTCATTCGTCCCAGCGCCGGGGCGACGGTAATGTGGACCACCCCATCTTCAGCTTGCCAGCGCAGCGCCTGCGGAGACAACATCGGGCTTAGCGCATCGCGCAGCGTTACATCCCGCAGTTTAACCGACATGCGGGTCTGCCGGCCGTAAGGCAGCCGGTCGATGACCTCATCGTCGGCCTTGAACTTAACGCCCGTCATCGCGCCCAGTTGCTCAAGCACATCCGGCAAGGCGGCGTCGGGAATCTCCAGGTTGACCGGCCTGTCAAGCGCCTGCTCCAGGCGGACTTCCTCTTCCTGCGCCGCCGATGGAACCAGAGCGACAAGCATCAAAACGACCGCACCGGTTGCGGCGCCTCCGGACCAGATTCGTCTTCGGCTCATCAATACATCTCCCTCAATGTCCATTCCACAGGATATGAGTAAACCGACTCGGCCTCCCGGTCGGTCCTTCGCGGGCCCACCGACACGTACACGGTACCGGCGGGCACATCAGGCGGCCCGGCTTCCGATTCAGTGGACAGCCGTACCTGCATATGTTCCATTTGCAGAGTTCGCGACTCGACCACCGGGCTTTCGCCGGCACCGCGAGCCGGCAGCACCGACGCGCTGACCATCGGGTCCCGCAGCCGCGGCGCTTCCGGGCCGGTTCTGAGCATGGTAATCGTTACGCTCGCCGCTATCACCACCGCGGCCGCCGCGGCCAGCGGCACGATCACACGGGGCCTGAGCAACCGGCTCCGGCGGGACGGGCCTTCCAGCAGGACCTTACGCTCCAGGGCCGCCACGATGTCCGACCGCAGAAGCTCCTCGTCGAATTCATCCATACGGCGGTCCCGCAATCCCGCCAGGCGGCGGTCCAGCGAGGAGTACTGACTCAGAAGCTCCCGCATGCGGTCGTCGGCCTCGATGCGGCCTTCCAGCCGCTCCGCCTCGTGGTCGCTGATCTCGCCGTCCAGATAGCGTAGAAGCTCACGCTCGATGTCCGGGACGTGTTGTTCGCCTTGGTCTGTCATAATCTCTGTTCATCCCGGCGACAGCCGCCGGACCCGGCCGGGCCGGCGGTCAGCCGCCCATGCTACAAATAGTCCTTCAACTGCTCCCGAAGCTTTTTTCGGGCGGTGAACACGTGCCACTTAACCGCCTCGACGCTTATCTGAAGCATCTCGGCGATGTCCTTCTGCGGCATGTGGTCGATGCTGAACATGACCAGCGCCAGCCGCTGCGTCTCCGGCAGCCGCTCTATCCGCCGCCAGATAACATCAGCGAGGTCCTCGCCGGCGATATTCTCCTCGGGCGTAACCGACCGTTCGTCCGGCAACTCCAGGTGCTCGTCGTCGGCATCGGTCGCATCCAGCGAGGCACCTTTCCGTAAGGCCCGGTATCGCCTGCGGTTCAGCGCCAGGTTTGTGACTATTCGCATCAGCCACGGTCCGAACCGTTCGGGCCTGCTCAGCGACCGAAGGTTGTCGTAGGCCTTCAGAAATGCGTCCTGTGTGACTTCCATCGCATCTTCACGGTTATTGAGCAGTCGCCACGCCCTGGCTGTGGCCGCACGCTGGTAGCGATCCAGAAGCTGCTCGAAGGCCGGCAGCCGGCCGTCCAAGGTCGCGCGCACCAGTTCGGCGTCACGCGCAGCTTCCGAGGAGTCGGCTTCCTTACGTCCAGACACCGCTGTCACCGCTTGGTTGGGAAATATACCGCCATATCAGGCCCGGTCGTGGACACACGCGAGAACGGACCGGCAATCAGTCGTCCGACCGTGACGTCCATCTCTGTCTAAGCAGGTGTGCGGCCGACTTCGGCTGCCGGCCACGGGTGAACACACCCTTGCGATTGCCCACAACCCGCTTGACGCCCTGTTTGGTCATGAAATCGGCAAAATTCCACACGTGCTCGCCGATTACGAAGTCCAGACGGTCGAACACCGCGTGGTACTGCCGCAGAAACTCGCACTGATACTCCTCCGAAAACATCATCGGCGGGTCCTGGTGCAGCCCGGCCACCGAATCGGCGCCGTACTCGGTAACGATTATCGGCTTATTGTACTTGTCGTGCCAGCCGCGAAGCTCGTGAGTAAGCTGCATATCTATCAGCTCAAGGTGGCCGTAGTCGGAGTACCAGGAGCAGTAACTGTTCACGCACACCACGTCGAAAAGTTGGCCGATACGGCAATCGCCGAAGCCAGGCATGACAACCGCCGTCACGGGGCGCGTCGGGTCCAGCCGGCGGGCCTCGGCCGCCACCGGCTCGAAGTATTTTTCCGCTCCATCCTCGGTCGCGGCCGGCTCGTTCGCGACCGACCACATCACCACCGACGGGTGATTCTTGTCGCGCGCGATCATCTCCCGCATCACGTCCAGGTGGTGCTCAAGGGTAGCCGAGCCGACGCGCTCGTCGCTGAAGACCTTGCTCCGGGGGTCGAAGAAATTCATGCCGACCGCCGGCGCCTCGGCGATGACCACCACGCCGCGCCTGTCGGCCATCTGAAGTATCTCCTCGGCGTAGGGGTAGTGCGACGTGCGGAAGCTGTTGGCGCCGATCCACTCGAGCAGGTTGAAGTCCTTGCAAACGATTGCGTCGTCGTAGCCGCGCCCGCGTATGTCGGCGTCCTCGTGCTTGCCGAAGCCGCGGAAGTAAAACGGCTTTCCGTTGATCAGGAAACGGTTTCCCTCGACCTCGACGGTGCGGATGCCGACCGGCAGACGATAGATGTCTTCCACGTCGCCGTTGGCGACCGCCCGGACCTCGAGCGTGTAGAGATAGCCCCGGCCGGGCCGCCAAAGATTAGCGTCCTCGACCCGGAGCTGGTCGTCGCTGCCCGAGGCGGAGGCGACCTCGTATCCATCGGCGTCCAGGAGCCGGACGTGAACGTCCGCTTCGCCGCCGCCGATGGTCACGTCGTAGCGGACCACACCGTCGTCGCCCTCTATATCGGTCAGCACGGTAACGTCCTCGATGAACGTCTCCGGCATGGCGATGAGCTTCACCGGGCGGTGCAGCCCGGCGTAGTTGAAGAAATCGAAGTGTATCTCCTGCGTGCGGAACCCCGGCGGGTGCATCGGGTCGTTATGGGTCCGAATCTCGCCGGTGGGCAGTGTGGTCCAGTCCAGCTCGTTGTTGACCGCGACGGTGACGCGGTTCCGTCCGCCGAAGCTCAAGGCGTCGCCGACGTCGGCCTCGAAAGGCAGGAAGCCGCCCCGGTGTCGCACGACCTCCAGGCCGTTGACCCAGACAACCGCATGATGCGTGGCGCTTCCGAACCGAAGCACCACCCGCCGACCGCTCCAGGTCCGGGGGACGAAGAACTCCCGCTCGTACCACACCGTGCCCACAAGGTCGCGAATTGACGCATCCTGGGTAATGTCGTTATAGCTTGAGGGGACCGGCATCTCGATGGTCGGCGGCTCCAGGCCCGATTCGTACCATCGGCCGTCCATCCCGGCACCTTCGGGATCGGTACGGAACGACCACACGCCGGAAAGGTCCTTCAACTCGCGCGTCTCGCTCTCACGTGGATATAGCATGATCCGAAACTCCTCCGCCGCGGATTCTCCGCCGGCGCACACGCGCCCGGAAGCACGATGATACAGCGCCTTCGGCGGGCAGCAATGCTTTTCGCGATCCGATCACGAAGCTTATCGGCTTTGAGCCAAACCAGGTGACTACAATGTTCCAAGACACGCAGGCGCAAGTATCCGCCAGTTCTGATGAAAGGAAATGCCAGACATGGAGTACCGAAATCTCGGACGAACGGGAGTGAAGGTAAGCCCGCTGTGCCTCGGCTGCATGATGTTCGGACGCAAGACCGACCAGGCCGAATCCGCACGCATTATCGACCACGCGCTGGACGCCGGCATAAACTTCCTCGACACCGCCAACGTATATGGCCGCGGCGCCAGCGAAGAGGCCACCGGAAAGGCCCTCCAGGCGAACCAGAAGCGCGACAGTGTCGTGCTGGCGACAAAGGTCCACGGGCGGATGTCCGACGACGACCCCAATGCCCTGGGCAACAGCAGACGCCACATCATCCAGCAATGCGAGGCGTCTCTGCGGCGGCTGCAAACCGACTGGATAGACCTTTACCAGATTCATCGCCCCCAGTCGGACATACCCGCCGATGAGACGCTGCGGGCCATGGACGACCTCATCCGTTCCGGCAAGGTCCGCTATATCGGCACCAGCACCTACGCGGCCTGGCAGGTGGTGGAGTCGCTGTGGGTCTCGCAACAACTGGGGCTGAACCGCTTCATCACCGAGCAGCCGCCTTATAACCTGCTGGACAGGCGCATCGAGCGGGAGCTGGTGCCGATGGCCGAGACCTGGGGCATCGGCCTGATCCCTTGGTCGCCGCTTGCCGGCGGCTTCCTTACGGGCAAGTACCGCCGCGGTCAGCAGCGCCCCGAAGGTGCGCGGCTAAGCAAGCGCGAAGACGAGCGCACTGAACGGGTTTTCTCCGACGCCGGGTTCGACGTCATCGAGCGAATCCAGGAGTTAGCGGCCGAGAAGGGCTGCACGCCCAGCCAACTGTCGCTGGCGTGGTGCGTGCACCAGCCGGGCATCACAAGCCCGATCATCGGCCCGCGTACGATGGAGCAGCTCGAAGACAACATCGCCGCCCTCGACGTTGCCGTAACCGACGAGGACCGCCGCCGGCTGGATGAGGTGTCACGGCCGGGTGAGTGCGTGGCCCCGTTCTACCAGGCCGACTTCGGGCCGGACCGGCACCGCCTTTGAGGATGACCTTCAGGCAACCGTCCTCTCGGCCCCTCGGCCGGAACGGTCCGTCCGCAGGCCCGGCGGGAAACGCCCCACAAACGCCCCCGCGCCTGTACCAGAGCGCGGCTAAAGGTTATAAGCAAGACCACTGCTGTCCCAACGTTTTGTTTCGAATGCACCGTAACAGCCTTTGATCCATGACCTTGCACGCTACTATGGCTTCAATCGATTTGAACTCGGCCGTACACTTGTCGGCTCTGAATCTGC
>PUND01000006.1 GCA_003551645.1 Phycisphaerae bacterium
CCGGTTCGGACAGCACTATCCGCCCGACAGGCGAGTTTCGCACCACCTGCAGCCACAATAGGCCCACCGTGCCGGCCCCCAGTATCAGCACGTTCGCCCCGGCCGGTAGGTTCAGCCGGGAATAGCCGTTCAGCACACACGCCAGCGTCTCGCACAGCACGCCGCCGGCGGCGCCCACCGAGGCCTCCATCGGGACCACCTTCGATGCCGGCGCGGCCAGATACTCCGCGAATCCGCCGTTGAGCTTGTAGCCGATTATGGCCGGTGAGTCGCAGAGGTTCGGCCGGGCCGACCGGCACATCCGGCACTGGCCGCAGCCGATGACAGGGTCAACCGCGCAGAACTGCCCCACCTCCAGCCGGTCCACGCCCTCGCCGACGGCCGCGACCTCGGCGGCTATCTCGTGCCCCAGCACCACAGGCGGCTCGACGCCCGCGGTCAGGTGCCCGGAGTAGATGTGGTAGTCCGTCCCGCATACACCGCACGCCAGCACCTTCAGCAGCACCTCGCCGGCGCCCGGTTGCGGTATTGGCAGGTTCCCGGCTTCCATCCGCTCGGTGGCGATAAACACCCCCGCCCGCATGGTCCGCTCGGTTTGGTCCATCATGCCGGCTCCCTTACTTCGGCTGGTCTTCCATCAGCAGCAGGACTTCCTGTTCGGTGGGCATGGCGGTCTGCGCTCCGAAGCCGGTGCATGCAAGCGCCCCGGCGGCGTTGGCGAACTTCGCCGAGTCGTGCAGGTTATCGCCTCGACCGACGCCCACCGCCAGGGCGGCCGTGAAGGCGTCTCCGGCGGCGGTCGTGTCCATCACGTCCACCTTGTAGGGCTTGACGGTGTAGAAGTGCCCGTCGGCGGTAACCACCAGCGAGCCGCGATGGCCGAGCTTCAGAACCGCCGCGTCCGCGCCGCGGGTGACCAGGTCGGCCGCAACGTTCTTGTCCACCTTCTCCTCCACCGCCTTGGTGCCGGTGATGATCTCCGCCTCACCGACATTCGGCGAGAAGATGTCCACCTCGCACAGGTCTTCGGGCATGGGGTTCGGCGCCGGCGCCGGGTCCAGTATCACCTTGCAGCCGTGCTTGCGGGCCAGGCCGATCGCCGCCCGGACGGTCGGCAGGGGAAGCTCCAGTTGCAGAAGGACAACGTCGGACGCCTCGAACGCATCGGTTCGGCCGAACAGGTCATCGGGAGTTACCCGCCGGTTCGCGCCGCCGGCGACTACGATGGAGTTCTCGCCGTTGGCGTCCACGATAATCATCGCGATTCCGCTTGCGACGCCTTCGGTGGTTTCGACGTAGTCGCAGACGACGCCCTCAGAGCGGAGGTTCTCCAGCATGGTCCGGCCGAACGGGTCGTCGCCGACACGGCCTATCATGCGGCAGGCGCCGCCGAGCCGTGCTACACCCACCGCCTGGTTGGCACCCTTTCCACCCGGCGACATTGTGAAGCCCTCTCCTATGACCGTCTCGCCCGGTTCGGGCATCACTCTGGAGCGAACCGCCAGGTCCATATTAATCGAACCCACCACGAGTATGTTGGGTCTGTCGGCCACGGTTTTCCTCTATCAAAGAATCGCTGACATCACGAAGGCCACCAAGCCCAAAAAGGATACGGGGGCTTTTCCCATCCAGATACCTCTCGGGCACAGCAAGCGTGAAAACCCGAATTACAAAATTCGTACCAAGCCCGAATTGTCAAAGCCGAATACCTCAAACAGTGAGCCAGTCTTACCGCCGCACGGGGTTCCCGCGTCCTGTGTTGCCGCGGCATACGCCAGTGGGGTCGTTTTTGACACTGCTCGCCCACGCCCGCTCCGGTCTGTACTGAGGACGTCGTGGTCTTTGTGCTGTTCTGGTACAGCCGCTCACGCCCATTCCAGCTCCGGTCCGCCCCTGCGGACCTTACCGAGCACCCAGCAACGCTCGCCCGCCCGCCGGAGGCGGTTCATGACCGGGCGGACGAAGTCGGGCGCCACTATGAGCACGAAGCCCACGCCCATGTTGAACACCCGCATCATCTCGATTTCATCGACGTTGCCCGTCTCCGCTATCAGCCGGAAGATCGGCTGAGGCGTCCACGACTGGCGCTTGACACGAACTGTCAGCCCTTCCGGTATCACCCGCGGCAGGTTGCCCGGAAGCCCGCCACCGGTTATGTGCGCCATCGCCCGGACCACCCGCTTGACCTTGTACTGTGCCAGAACGTCCAGCACCGCCCGGACGTAGATCCGCGTCGGACGCAGAAGCTCCTCGCCCACCGATGCGCCTTCCAGTTCCGGCGGGCGGTCGTCCAGCGAATACCCCCCCTTGTCAAGCAGGACCTTTCTCGCCAGCCCGTATCCGTTGGAGTGCGGCCCGTCGGAGCCGATGGCCACTGCCACGTCGCCGGGCCTGGCGTTTCGACCGTCGATGACTCGCTTCCGCTCTACCACTCCCAGGGCGAAGCCGGCGAGATCGAAGTCCTTTGGTTCGTACAGGCCGGGCATCTCGGCGGTCTCGCCGCCCAGAAGAGCGCATCCGGCGGTGACGCAGCCGTCGCTGATGCCCTTGACGACCTCGCTCAGCCGCTTCGGCGAGAGCTTTCCGGCGGCGATATAATCCAGGAAGAACAGCGGCTCGGCGCCGCAGCAGACCAGGTCGTTGACGTTCATGGCGACCAGGTCGATGCCGACGGTGTCGAGCCGGTCGGCCGCCAGCGCCACCAGCAGCTTGGTGCCGACTCCGTCGGTGGCGGCGGCCAGCACCGGCTCGCGGTAGTTGCGCTTGAAGAGCCGCTCGTTGTAGTCGAGCCGGAAAAGCCCCGCGAATCCGCCGTAGTTGCCCATGACGCGGGGGCTTGTGGTCCGTTCGACCAGTGAGCGAATCCGCCGCACGAACTCGTCTGCCGCGTCGATATCAACGCCCGCCTGCTTGTATGTCATAGGTGTCGAGTTCTTTGCGGCCATGTCCGATATCGTATCAGCGTTCCTCGCAAATGCAACGTCCGTGCGTCGGGTTTGACAAACCGCTCCGGGAGGCGTATTTTGGGGTTTGGAGCAGCACATCACCTGTCGGCCGCCCGCGGCACCGGACCGCGACTGTGCCGGACCCGGGCGGAACAGGCATGTTCGGGAAAGGCGCCACAAGGTGTGAAGAGGACCAGGCCGATAGCTCTGTGGTTTCTACTGTTTTCTGTGCCGATGGTGTCCGCCTGCGCGCCGGCGGCCAATTCTCCCGGACATCCCTCGCCAGGGCCGCCGAACGAGGCCGACGGTGTTTCCGAAAACAGCCGCACCCAGCCCCTTGCGGAGGAAAACGAGCGACTGCGCGCCCGGCTGGCGAGGACTATGCGCGAGCTTTACGCCCGAACCGCCGAGCCGGAGCGGGATGCGCTGTTGCTGGAGCTTCTTCGCGACCCGCTGTGGGAGGTCCGCGCGGCCGGCCTTGGGTTGACGGATAACCGGCTGTCGTCGGGCCGCCCCGTGCCGCCGGAGGTGCGTCGGCGGGTGCGGGATATGATAGGCGACGAACACGCTAGCGTTCGTGAATCGGCGGCGACGCTGGTCGCCCAACTCAACGACGAGCAAGCCGTGGATGTCCTGCTGGACCGGCTGGCGGTCGAGAACGTGGTCGCGGTCAGGTCCGCCCTGATGACGGCGCTTGGCCGGCTGGGCAATCGCGAGGCGATACCGGCGGTGCTGGACGAGATAGAGACCGGCGCGCCGGAGGCGGTATCGTCGGCCGCGTCGGCACTGGCGCGGCTGACGGCCGATACGCCTCCGGAGCCGGCCTTGCGGCGCAGGGCGGCCGAGGCGCTGATCGGCAGATATGAAGGTCGTGACATCCGCGAAGGCCCGGCGACTCCCCGGGAGTCGCTGGTCTCGGCCATGGGCGTCGTCGCCGACGAGACCTTCGTGGAAGTGCTCCTGGAGGCGCTGGAGGATGAAGCCGCCACGGTCCGCCTGGCTGCCATCAACGCGCTGTCCGTCATGGGCGCCGAGGACGCCTCCGAGGCCGTTGAGCCGCTGCTTGCCGACGACGACCGCGGCGTCCGGCAGGCGGCGATATCCGTCGTGGCGACGCTCGGTGGGCGCGAGTATCTCGCGTCGATACTGAGCAGGACCGACCCGGCGGTCGAGTCGGCCGAGGCGGTCCGCAGGCAGGCGTGGGATGCGGCCATGGATATGCTGTCCGACGCCGGCCCGCGGACCTTACGGATGGTGGTTGACCGTTTCGCCGCACACGACGATGCCGTCTCCGAGCGCATCCGCCTGTTGCGGATGCTCTCTGAGGCCGTCGCCGACAACGAACATGACCCGGCCGAGCTGGCCGGCATAGAGCACGACCTGGGCGAGGCGCTGCTGGCTGCCGGCAGATACGGTGAGGCCGCCACGGTGCTCGACAGGGCGTGGCGGGCAGTCGAGCAGTCCGACCCGTCGCGGTCGGCCGCCGCCCGTCTGGCGTGGATAGATGCGCTGGCGGCGGCCGGTGACGCCGCCTGTATCGAGGCGATTGCCGACCTGGAAAGCGAGGAAAGCTTCGCCGAGGCGGTGGGCCGGCTGGAGGTGCGTCTGGAAGGACTGCTCGGGCGAGAGAACCACTCGGCGGTAATCAAGCTATCGAGCGCGGCACTGGATCGGCTCGGCGAGCGAATGGCGCCTCGGCGGCGCGAGCGGCTGGGCGATGTGCGCGATGAGGCGACTGCTCGCCGCGATGCCGCCGACCGGATACGGGTTGAGCGGCTGTGCGAGCAACTTACATCCGACTATGAGGCGGTCCGCGATGAGGCGAGGGCGGATTTGCGGGCCATGTCGGACAGGGCGGCGCCGCACATGCTGCGGCTGCTGCGGGAAGCCGTAGCGGCCGAGCCGCCGGACGCCGAGACCGAGCGGGCGCTTGTCGAGAAGCTGCGGGAAATCGCCCCGGAGTTGAACGACTACGACGTTTCGGCCCCGGCCGAGCAGCGGCTTGAGACCATAGACCGCTGGTTGCGGCCGGATGAGTGACCGTCGCGACGGCGTTTCGACGTCGGCGGGCATGCCCTCGGCCCGGCCGGGCGGATGCCGCCGGTGATTGGCGAGGATACCGAAGGAGCGGGTTCATATGCGAGCGGTCGTGCAGCGGGTCTCGTGGGCGGAGGTTTCCGCCGACGGCGTTGTGGTCGGGCGAATAGAGCGGGGCCTGCTGGTGTACGTCGGCATTGGTGTGGATGAACCGCCCGAGGCGGCCGGCAAGCTCGCCGACAAGGTCGCAAACCTGCGGATATTCCCCGACGATGCCGGCAAGCTGAACCTCTCCGTGCGGGACCTGGCCGGCGGCGTCCTGGCGATTCCGAATTTCACACTGATGGCCGATGCGAGAAAGGGGCGGCGGCCGGCCTTCGCCGGCGCTGCGCCGGCCGAGCGCGCCGAGCAGCTATACGACGCCTTCGTGGAGGCGATGAAGCGTTACGAACTGACTGTCGCCGGGGGCGCGTTCGGGGCACACATGACCATCCAGAGCGAGGCCGACGGGCCTGTGAACATCCTCATGGATATCCCGCCGGCCGACGGGGGCGTCTGACCGCTGGGAGTTGCGCAGGCCCTTTGGGACGTGCGCTGCGATACGACCTGCCGTTGCCGTTCATCCGGCGCGCGAGGCGGTTTTGGCATGACTTCGGCAGGCGGCTCTGGCAAGATGGCCGCCCATGTTTGACTGCTGCCTTCCAATAGCGACCTACGCCGCGGCCGACCTTGCCTCGCAGCTATGGCAGGTCTTCTACCGCGTGGTAATGCCGGTGCTTATGTTGGCCGGCGTGGGGTTTGTCCTCCAGCGGTTCGCCGGCCTGGACATGGCCACGCTGAAGCGGCTGAACTTCTACTTCGTCATCCCCGCGCTGATTTACTACTCTCTCCTGACCTCGGATGTCTCGGCCGGCGACGTCGGCGTGGTGGTGGGCTTTACCGTCACGTTGCTGACGGGGCTTTCGGCGATAAGCTACCTGGCGATGCGCCTGCGGGGCATCCCGTCGGATCAGCGGGCCGCGGGGATGATGACGGTCATATTCTACAACTCCGGCAACTTCGGCCTGCCGGTGCAGGACCTGGCGTTCGGGCCTGCCGGGCTGGGCGCATGGGCGATGGGCCGGCAGGTGTTCGTCATGATCACCCAGAACTTCGCCACGTTCACCTACGGCGTATTCCTGGCCGCCTCTGGGCGCAAAGACCGCCACTGGAAGGACAATCTGCTGCACATAGCGAAGTTCCCGCCGATGTACGCGATAGCGGCGGCCTTGCTGACGCTGGGCATCGCCCGGCTGCTGGGCGATTCGGCGCCGACGGTCGCCGGCGCACTGGAGCCGTTCTGGCGGGTGGTGGTGTATGTCAAGGAGGCGTTCCTGGCCATCGCGCTGTGTACGCTGGGCGCGCAGCTCGCGCTGGTTACGCGCGGACACAACAGATACCCCGTCAAGCTCACGGTCGTGCTTCGGCTGATGGTGGCGCCGCTGCTGGCGCTGGGCGTGATATACGCCTTCGGCGTCAGGGGATACCTGGCGCAGATGCTGCTTATCGCGTCGTGCAGCCCGACGGCGGTAAACTCCATGCTGATGTGCCTGGAGTTCAAGAACCACCCGGACTTCGCGGCCAGGAGCGTGTTCTACTCGACACTGTTAAGCCCGATTACGGTGACGCTGGTGATATTCATCGCCCAGAGCGGCCTTCTGCCGGGCTTTGCCCCGGGCGGGTAGGATGGACGGCGCATTTCGGATTGCGTGTTTCGGATTTCGTATTTCGTATTTGAATAAGTAGGGTCGCGCAAGCGGCCGGGCCGGCTTGTCCGGCACGGGCGTTTGCCGACGCACCCGCGAAATGACGTCAGCAGACGTTATCACGGAGCGTAGATGAAGATTCGTCCGTACAAGCTTTCACAGATAGACATGGGAGACTTCGCCCTGGCCGGCTACACCGTCGCCGGGGAGGAGTCGGTCATCATCGCGCCGGAGCTGGACGTGGTGTTCGACATCGGCAAGTGCCCGCGCGAGGCCCTGGCGGTCAACCACCTGCTGCTCAGCCACGGACACGCCGACCACGTGGCCGGGCTGCCGTACTGGTTCGCACAGCGCGACTTCCAGGGCATCGAAGGCGGCACTGCGCTTGTCCCGGCGTCGCTGGCCGAGCCGATCCGCGAGCTTCTCGGCGCCTGGGGGCGCGTCGAGGGCCACGTGCCGCCGCACAAGATCGTCGCCATGCGGCCGGACGGCGAATACGAAATCCGCCGCAACCTCCTGGTGCGGGCCTTCGGCACCCGGCACACGCGCGGCTCGCTGGGCTACAGCGTCGTCGACGTGCGGCGGAAGCTCAAGGATGAGTACCTCGGGCTTACAAGTCCCGAGATTGTCGAGCTTAAGCAAAAGGGCGTCGAGATCACCTACACGCTGGAGGTCCCGCAGGTGGCGTTTCTCGGCGACACCGCGAAGGCCAACTACTCCGACCTGCCGCACGTCGCCGACGCCAGGGCGCTGCTTATCGAGTGCACCTTCTTCGACCCCGACCACGTGGACCGCGCCCGCGCCGGCCGGCACCTCCACGCCGTGGACCTGCCAGAAGTGCTCGAAGGCATGAACAACGAGAAGATAATCATCGTCCACGTAACGCGACGGACCAACATGGCCCAGGCCCGAAAGCTGCTGCGAAAGGAACTGCCGAAGGATATCCACGACCGCGTTACGTTCTTCATGTCGCGGAAATACGTCGAGGAATAACCCCGCGCCCGGCCACCGGCCCCGGCCGCGGCCGGGCCGACGCGAATCAAACCGAACCTCACCGTCGGCCGTAGGGTCGGCAAGGCCGCTTTTGGCCTTGCCGACGCGATTGACGCCGGACCTCACACGTCGGCGGACAAGCCGCCGGACTTAGCGGCTGTTGCCGAGAACAGTCGTCGCACCGTTCGATGGTGAAGCAG